>JBJTBE010000078.1:0-24444 GCA_046091165.1 Solirubrobacterales bacterium
CTCGAAGGTCATGAACCAATACGGGGGCTCGATCGAGCGCTAAATGCGCGCCACCGGCGACCCCATTACCGGGCAGGGCAATTACTACTACTCCTCGCCGCTGCTGAAGGTCCAGAAGTTCGTCTTCTACCGCAGCGGCAAGCGCATCCTCAGCGGCAACGGGGGCTACATGTTCTTCGACCAGTGCACCCAGACGTTCGGCGCCGAGGCACAAAAGATCCTGGGTAACAACTTCGGCTGGGTCTCGTTCGAGATCCCGATTCCCGCGCTGGGCGGTGGAATGGTCCTAGGCAAGTTCAGTCGGCCGGACGCCCCCGCACTTCCCTACGCGGCCCTGGCCACCACACGCAGCCCGAAGGCACGCAACGGCGCGCTGGTTGCTCATAACTGGGGCCTGAAGGACATCAGCCTCGAGCCGGTCGCCTCGTCGGCGTGGAAGAGCCCCGAGAGCGGCAAGACCTACTACTTGAAGTGGCGCGCGGTTCTCAAGGGCCCCGACGCCGCCCATCGCGGGAACCTCACGCTTACCGCCGTGCACAAGGACTCCGAGGTCAACTTCGACGGCCGCGCGGTCTACGAGGGCCTCTTCCGCTACTCGGGGACGATTGCCGGCAAGAAGGTATCCGGCGCGACCTTTTCCGAGATGCAGCCCCAGAGCTCCATCGGCACCTGACGCCTCAGCCGCTCAGGTCCAGGGGTAGGGGCTGCGCGACTCCACGTGGGTCGCCGGGGTGCCGAAGCGCGAGAGGCGGAAGGGCTCGAGCAGTTCGGAGGGCTCGCCGGTGACGACCTCGCCGGCGACCTCCCGCCCGATGGCGAGCATCTTGAAGCCGTGGCCCGCATCGACGATCGAGTAGACGCCCGGCGTGCTCCAGTCGGTGATCGGATAGCGGTCGGGGGAGAGGGCCAGCACGCCGCCGGCCGGCTTCTCCTCCCACTCCCCGGCGTGGCCGCGGAAACGCTTGAGGAAGTGCGCCAGGCCGGAGACGAAGAAGTCGCTGAGGTCGTCGCCGGACATCTGCTCGGGGTTCTCCTGCCCGTACGGGTCGATGCTGAACCCGTCGCCCATCTCCAGCGGCAGGGCGCCGCCGACGATGCCCTCCCCGGTGCGCCCGAGGCGGAGGTAGACGCCCCACGGATCGTCGGTTATCGCCGAGCCGTCGCGCTGGGAGACCAGCGGCACGTCCATGTCGTAATGGACCACCGGCGCGGCGCGGCCGGCGCTGCCCGAGAGCCCCACCCCGGGCAGTACGAAGTCGCCTTCGCGGGCCAGCCAGTACTCGCTGATCGGCACCTCCTCGCCGCCGTGGCGGACCACCGGCTCGAGCCCCTGCATCTGCCACCACTCGGGGGTCCAGACGCCCGGCGCGCCGATCACCGCCTCGCAGGCGATCTCACCGGCCGTGGTCTGCACTGCGCAGGCCCGGCCACCCTCGTAGGAGATGCCGGTCACGTCCACGCCCTCGAAGATCTGCGCCCCGGCCTCTCGCGCCTTGCGGGCCAGGTTTCGGACCGTGCCCGCCGCGTCGGCCCATCCGCTGCGCTTCTCCATCAGGGCGGCGGCGACCCCATCCGGGTTGACGTCCGGCCAGAGCCACTCCAGGTACTCGCGGCAGGCGTCGTTGCCGACCACGAGCTCGGAGTCGTAGCCGACCTCGGCCTGCCGGGCGGCGATCGCCTCGAGGTCCTCGCGCTGGCGCTCGGGGACGACGGCCAGGTAGCCGACCTGGTGGAAGCCGAAGCCCTCCGGGTCGGACTCGAAGATTCCCACCGACTCGGCGATGACACCGGTCATCGCTTCCGAGCGGTAGTAGTTGCGCACGATTCCGCCGGAGATCCCCGAGGCGCCCGAGCCGAGCCGGTCGCGTTCGAGCAGGACCACCGAGCCCTCCTCGCCGCGCTCGCGCAGCTCCTGCGCGAGATGCCAGGCGGTGGAGAGCCCGTGAACGCCTCCTCCGACGATCACGAACCGTGATTCGGCGGGCAAGCCGGCCATGCCGGAATCCTACGGTCCACCACGGCCCTGCGCAATCGCCAGCGGCGCTGCGAGACTCGGCCGGTGGGAATCCTCGGTGACAGGCGGGTTCGCAGGCTCTTCCTGGCCGTGGGGGGCGAGTACGGCGCCGAGGCCCTCCTGGTCGTCCTGCTGACCCTGACCGCGCTGGACGGAGGGCCCGCGGCAGTAACGGCCGTCCTGGTGGCCCAGGGCGTTCCCCGCGCCGCCCTCCTGCCCTTCGGCGGAATGGTCAGCGACCGCTTCGGTGCAGCGAGGGTCGCCCCCCTGACCGCGGTGCTGCGCGCCGCCATCCTTCTCGCCCTCGCCGTGGCGGTGATCGTCTCCGGGGTCATCTCGACCCTGCCGCTGGCTCTCGCCGGGGCCGTCCTGGGCACGATCGACGCCATTTCGTATCCGGCCTCGATGGCCCTGGTGCCGGCGGTGGCGCCCAGGGATTCCCTCGCCCAGGTCAACACTGCCATCACCGGCGTGGAGAGCGTCGGAGGCCTCGTGGGCCCCGTGGCCGCCGCCGGCCTGTACGCGGCGGTCGGCTCGGGTGGGGGCCTGGCCGTCGTGGCCGCCCTGGCCCTCCTCTCGGCGGCCGGGTTCCTTCTCGTCCTGCGCTCGGGCGTCCCGGCGGAGGAGCCCTCGGAGATTTCGCCACGGGCATTCTTCGACGGGATCCGCTTCGCCTGGCGCGACGAGGAGATCCGGCGCCCGCTGGTCGGCCTCGCCGCGGCCGGCCTGCTGCTGGTCGGGCCGGTGATGGTCGGCGGAGCGGTGATGGCCGAGGAGCGCTTTGGCGACCGCGCCCTCCTGGGCTACGTCCTGGGCGGATTCGGGGTCGGCTCCCTGCTCGGGCTCGCCCTCGCCCCGCGCCTGGCCGCCCGTTCAGCGCCGCCGGTTCCCTCGGCGGCGGGCATCTTCCTCGGCCTGGGGCTGGTCGGTGTTTCCTTCGCGCCCGGGGTCGCGTGGGCGGCCGCCGCGGCGGGACTGATGGGCGTGGTGGTCGGCGCCACCTGGGTGGCCTTCGTCACCTGGATCCAGAAGCGCACCCCCGGGGCAATGCGAGGGCGGATGATGTCGATCGTCGCCTTCGCCTTCCTGGCCCTCGACCCGCTCTCCTACGCGGTAGCCGGAGTGCTGCTGCCCCTGGGCTTCCAGGCGGCGATGCTGATCCCCGGGGCCCTGCTGGCGCTGGTTGCCGTCGTGTCATGGCCCCGGCGCTCCCGCGCTCGGGTCGCCTGACCGTCGCGCTCGGCTCGCCCGACCGTTCAGGCCTGCAGCGCCTGGCGCAGCACGCCGCCCATCTCCACGGTCGCCGTGCGGGCGGCGCGGCCGGTGCCCATCATGTTGATGAAGCCGTGGATGAGGTCGGGGTGGCGGCGCAGGGTTACCGGCACGCCGGCCTCGCGAAGGCGCTCGGCGTAGGCCTCGCCCTCGTCGCGCAGCGGGTCGAAGCCGGCCGTCACCACGTGCGCGGGGGGCAGCCCCTCGAGCGAGGGCGCGAGCAGCGGGGAGACGAGCGGGTCGGTGTGGTCGGCGCCGGCCGGCAGGTAGTGGGAGCCGTACCAGTCCATCTGCTCCTCGGTGAGGAAGAAGCCGTCCTTGAACAGGCGGTAGGAGCGGCTCTTCTCCGACATGTCGGCGACCGGGTAGATCAGCAGCTGAAAGCAGGGCTGCGGGCCACCGCCGTCACGGGCCTGCAGGCAGGTGACCGCCGAGAGCGCCCCGCCGGCGCTGTCGCCGCCGACCGCGATCCGCTCCGGGTCGGCCCCGAGCTCGCCGGCCCGGGCGACGATGTCGTTGAAGGCGGCCAGGCAGTCGGCCGGGGCGGCCGGGAAGGGATGCTCGGGCGCGAGCCGGTACTCGACCGAGACGACCCGCACGCCGCCGTGGACGGCCAGCGTCCGGCAAGGGGCGTCGTGGGTGGCAAATCCCCCGATGACGAAGCCACCGCCGTGGAAGAAGACGAGCATCGGGCTGTCCTCGTCGTCGGCCCGCTCCCGCGGCACGTAGAGCCGGGCCCGCAGCGGCCCCTCGGCGCCGGCGATCTCGAAGTCCCTGGTCCAGGCGACCTCGTCGGGGAGGCCGGCGACCATCGAGGCGGTCCCGTCGGCGAACGCCCGGGCGGCCTCGGGAGTGGCCTGCGACGGGTCGGCCTGGTTGAGGGCCAGCATCCTCAGGAAGAGCTGGATCTCCGGCGCCAGCACCTGCCCGTCGACCATCACCGGCTCGCGGCCCGAGAGCATCACCTGCGTGCGGGGGGAGAGCCGCATCGCCGTGCGGAAGGCCGGGCCCTGGGCGGCGGCCATCGCCTGCTCGGCGAAGGTCACTGGACGCCGGCGCGGTCGATGAACTCGATCACCGCGTTGTTGAACTCGACCGGGCGCTCGAGCATCGGCACGTGGCCGGTGTCGTCGAAGACGACGATCTCCCCGCCCTCGATGATCTCGGCGTAGCGGTGGGCGTCACCGAGCGGCACGAGGATGTCGTCGGCGCCCTGGATGATCAGCGTGGGGCACGAGATCTCGCCGATCCGGTCGCGGAAGTCGTAGGCGAGGATCGCGTCGAAGGAGTCCTGGAAGCCCGGAGCGCCCACCGAGAGCAGCTGTTCGGCCAGCACGTCGCGGGCGATGAGGGTGGGGTAGCGGGCGACGAAGCCCATCGCCAGCGCGATCAGCCCGGGGCGCTTGAGCAGCCTGGAGAGGTCGGCCGAGCCGTCCTGCTGGCCCCGGCTGAGCACCGCGCGGGCAAAGCGCTCGCCGAGCGGGCTCTCGGAGATCGTCGCCGAGGTGATGCCGGCGGCGTCCACGAGCACCAGCTCGTCGACCCGCTCGGGATGGCGGATCGCCGTCTCGGCGGCGGTGAAGCCGCCCATCGAGTTGCCTACCAGCGAGACGCGACCAAGGTCGAGCGCCTCGCAGAAGTGGTCGACGATCCGGGCGAAGAAGGTGATCGAGATCGGCTCGTCGGGCATCGGGGTGCGGCCGAACCCCGGCAGGTCGAGCGCGATCGCCCGGTGGCTCTCGGCAAATCGCGGGAGGTTCTCCAGCCAGTTCTGCCAGCAGCCCCCGAGGCCGTGGATGAAGACGACGGGAATGCCCTCGCCGATGTCGACGTAGTTGACGGGAATGCCGTCCACTTCGACCTGGTGGGTGTGCGCCGGCCAGTCGATGTCGCGCCAGTCCGGGGTGTCCGAGCGCCCGTAGCCCTCGTCGGCGCGACGCGCGGCGCGGTGGCTGAGCGGCCGGGCCGAAGAGGGCCAGACGGTCTTCAGCGGCCCGCGGCGGTAAGGGGGCTTTGGCGAGGCCTGCGTCATTGCCCCATGACGCTACAGAAGCCGCTGCCCCGGCCCGTCAAGAGAGTGTGCACGGCCAGGCGCGCCGGGGCTTTCGGGCCCGATAAGGCGGGACGGTTGCGTAGCATCGACCGGGTGAAGGTCAAGCTGCCCGACGGAAACGAGCTCGAGCTCGAGGAAGGCGCCACCGGCGCCGACGCCGCGGCGGCCATCGGCCCCGGCCTGGCCCGGGCCGCGCTCGCCGTCCGCCACGACGGCGAGCTGCGCGACCTCTCCGCCCCGCTGGCCGACGGCACCGAGCTCGAGATCCTCACCGACTCCGCCGGCGACGATGCGCTCGAGCTGATCCGCCACGACGCCGCCCACGTGCTGGCCGAGGCGGTCAGCGAGCTCTACCCGGGGGTGAAGGTCTCCATCGGCCCGGCGATCGAGAACGGCTTCTACTACGACTTCGAGTTCCCCGAGGGCGTCACCGTCACCGAGGAGGACCTGCCCGCCATCCAGGAGCGGATGGAGGAGCACATCAGGGCCGGCGAGGGCTTCGAGCGCCGCGAGGTGGGCACCGACGAGGCGATCGAGATCTTCCGCGGCGAGGGGCAGGACTACAAGGTCGAGCTGATCGAGGACCTCGTCCGCGACGAGGGTGTCCAGACGGTCTCGCTCTACCGCAACGGCGAGTTCACCGACCTCTGTCGCGGCCCGCACGGTCCCGGCACCGACCGCATAGGAGCCGTCCACCTGCAGTCGGTGGCCGGCGCCTACTGGCGGGGCGACTCGGACCGCACCATGCTCACCCGCATCTACGGCACCGCCTTCTTCGACCGCAAGGCGCTGGAGGCCGAGCTGGAGCGCCTCGAGCAGGCCCGCGCCCGCGACCACCGCCGCCTGGGCAAGGAGCTCGGGCTGTTCGAGTTCTCCGAGGTCTCGCCGGGATCGGCCTTCTGGCTGCCCAAGGGCACCGCGCTGTGGAACCAGCTCGTTGCCCTCTCCCGCGAGATGGGCGAGCAGCGCGGCTACCAGGAGGTGAAGACCCCGCAGCTCTACGACGCCGAGCTCTGGAAGACCTCCGGCCACTGGGAGAAGTACCGGGAGAACATGTTCACCACCTCCACCGAGGAGCGCGAGTTCGGCCTCAAGCCGATGAATTGCCCGGGCCACGCCCACCTCTTCTCCAGCCGGCGCTGGAGCCACCGCGAGCTCCCCGTCCGTTACTCCGAGCCGGGGCTCCTTCACCGCAACGAGCTGAGCGGCACGCTTCACGGCCTCCTGCGCGTGCGCCACTTCGCCCAGGACGACGCCCACGTCTTCTGCACCGAGGAGCAGGTGGCCGAGGAGGTTGCGGCCTGCCTGGAGTTCGCCTTCGCCACCTACGGGATCTTCGGCTTCGACGTCACCATCGAGCTCTCCACGCGCCCGGAGCAGCGGATCGGCACCGACGCGATGTGGGACGCCGCCGAGAAGGCGCTGATGGACGCCCTCGACGCGCAGGGCCTTCCGTACACGGTCAACGAGGGCGACGGCGCCTTCTACGGCCCCAAGATCGACCTCCACATGACCGACTCGCTCGGGCGCTCCTGGCAGCTGGGGACGGTCCAGCTCGACTACTCGATGCCTGAGCGCTTCGACCTGGCCTACACCGGCGCCGACGACCGCGAGCACCGCCCGGTCATGATCCACCGCGCGCTGATGGGCTCCTACGAGCGCTTCATCGGCATCCTGATCGAGCACTACGCCGGCGAGTTCCCGGTCTGGCTCGCTCCCGTCCAGGCCGTGGTGCTGCCGATCTCCGACCGCCACGCCGCGGCCGCCGAGGCGGTCCGCGCCGAGCTGGCCGCCCAGGGCCTGCGCGCCCAGGCCGACCTGCGCTCCGAGTCGGTCGGCCGCCGGATCCGCGAGAACGAGCTGCAGAAGATCCCCTACATGCTCGTCGTCGGCGACGAGGAGGTGGAGAAGAGCACGGTTGCCGTTCGCCGCCACGGCGTCGGCGACGTGGGGGAGATGACCGTCGAGGAGTTCGCCGGCCGGCTCGGTGAGGAGAGCCGCGAGCGCCGCGACCTTCCGATCGAGGCCGCCGGTTGACCGGGGCCGATGGTCGCCTGCCGGTCCGCGTGGCCCGCACGCGCCGCGAGCGGCTGCGGGGACTGGCCTGGCGCCGCAGCCCCGCTCCCTACGGCCTGCTGATCGAACGCTGCCGCTCGGTCCACACCTTCGGGATGGCCTTTCGCCTGGACCTCGTCTGGCTCGACGGGGAGGGGCGCACGGTGCGCGTGGACCGGGGCGTCGCCCCGTGCCGGTTCAAGGGCTGCAGGAAGGCCCGGGCGGTCCTCGAGCTGCCCTCCGCGCTGCCGCGGCGGCGGCAGGGCAACGGGTATACTTCGGCGCCTTGATCCGAATGAACGTCAAGCAGCGCAGCTCTTGAGCGGCGCCTCGCGCAACTAGTGCCGGTACCCCGGCGCTTCGACCGGCGAATGCCGGAGCGTGACCAGACTCGGATCAACGAGCGCATCCGCGTGCCCGAGGTCAGGCTGATCGACGACCAGGGCGAGCAGGCCGGCGTGATGAAGATCGACGACGCCCTGAAGTTCGCCCAGGACCGCGACCTCGACCTCGTGGAGGTAGCGCCCGAGGCCAAGCCGCCGGTCTGCCGCGTCCTGGACTACTCCAAGTACAAGTACGAGCAGGCCCAGAAGGTCAAGGCGGCCAAGAAGGGCCAGCAGCAGATCACGATCCGCGAGATCAAGTTCCGTCCCAAGATCGCCGAGCACGACTACGCCACCAAGCGCGGCCACGTCATGCGCTTCCTCATGCACAAGGACAAGGTGAAGGTGACGATCATGTTCCGTGGCCGCGAGGTCACCCACCCCGAGCAGGGCCGCATGATCCTCGAGCGCCTCTCCCTCGAGCTGGCGCCGATCGGGCAGATCGACCAGCTCCCCAACCTCGACGGGCGCAACATGACGATGATCCTCGCCCCGACCAAGGAGGTCCTGGGCGGGGAGATCACCGAATTCGTGCCCGAGGACCTCACCAACGAGGAGGTCCAGGAGCGGATCCGGCCCGGCAGCACCCGCCGCCAGGCCGAGCCCGCCCCGCAGGAGCCGGCCACGGAGCCCGAGGCCGAGGAAGCGCCGCAGCCCGCCGACGAGCCGTCGGAGGAGCCCGCCTCCGAAGCAGCTGCCGAAGGGGCCCCGGACGAGCCCGCTGCCGAGCCGGCCGAAGAGGCCGCCGACGCCGAAGAGGCCGCAGCCGGCTGAGCGCCCGCCGGCCCGGCGACCTTCTATATTCCCTGCGGCCCATGCCGAAGATGAAGAGCCATTCGGGCGCCAAGAAGCGCTTCCGCAAGACCGCCAAGGGCAAGCTCCGGGGCCGCCACGCCATGTCGAGCCACATCCTCGAGAAGAAGTCGCAGAAGCGTAAGCGGGGCTTCCGCAAGCCGGTCGACATCTCCGACACCGACGCTCCGCGCGTGCGCAAGATGCTCGGGGGCGGAAAGTGAGCCGCGCCGGACGCTCGGTCCAGTCGCGCCGGCGCCGCAAGGCGACGATCTCGCGCGCCAAGGGCTACCGGGGCAACGCCAACTCCAAGTACCGGGCGGCCAAGCAGGCGCTGCTCAAGGCCGACGGCTACGCCTACCGCGACCGGCGCAACCGCAAGCGCGACTTCCGGCGGCTCTGGATCACCCGCATCAACGCCGCCGCCCGCCAGAACGGCATGACCTACTCGACCTTCATGAACGGGCTCTCCGCCGCCGGCGTCGAGCTCGACCGCAAGGTCCTCGCCGACATCGCCGTGCGCGATCCCGAGGCTTACCGCCGTTTTGCCGCCGTCGCCCGTGAGGCGACGGCCACCGGGGCCTGACCCCGAGAGCCGTCATAGCCGACCACCGGGCGCCGCTTCCGCAAGGACGGCGCCCTTTTTGTTGACCAAACCGCCACCCAACCAAACCGAAAGCGAAAGCCGAAAGCCAGATGACCATCTCCGACCCCCGCGACCCGCAGCTGCGCCAGGTGCCGCTCCTGCGCACCCGCAAGGGGCGCGAGCGCAGCGGCCTGTTCGCCGTAGAGGGCGAGGACCTCGTCGCCGCCGCGCAGGCCGCCGGCCGCGAGCCGGTGGCCCTCTTTGCCGCCCGGGGCAGCGGGCTGCCGGGCACGCCGGTCGAGCCGGAGGTGCTCGACGGGGTGTCGGCGCTGGGCTCGGGCACCCGCACGATCGGGGTTTACGAGCAGGCCTGGGGCACCCCGGCGGGGCCGCTGGCCATGGCGCTCTGGGGCGTGGGCGACCCGGGAAACGTCGGCACCGTCGCGCGCAGCGCGCTGGCCTTCGGCGCCTCGTCGCTGCTGCTGGGGCCGGGATGCGCCGACCCTTACGGGCCCAAGGCGGCCCGCGCAAGCATGGGCGCGATCTTCTCCCTGGTTCCCGCCCGGGTCGAGACCGTCGAGGAGATGCCCGGCACCGTCGTCGCCCTGGCCGCCCGGGAAGGCGAGCCCCTCGCCGGCGAGGGCTGGCCTGAAGGCGAGATCACCCTGCTGGTCGGCGGCGAGCGCCAGGGGCTGCCGCCGCAGGTCGCCGCGCAGGCCGGCCAGCTGCGCCACATTCCCATCGAGGGCGACTCGCTGAACGCGGCCATCGCCGCCTCGATAGCCCTCTATGCCGCCTCGGGGAGGGTTTAGGGTGGCTGCTTCGATGATCGAGCGCGTAGGGCAGATCCGCGACGAGGCCGCAGCGGCCGTCTCCGGCGCCTCGACGACCTCCGAGCTGGACGAGGTCAGGGTCCGCTTCCTGGGCCGCCGCGCCGAGCTGCCGCAGCTGCTGAGGTCGGTCGCCGAGCTTCCCGCCGAGGAGCGCGGCGAGGCCGGAAGGGCCGCCAACCAGGCCCGCCAGGAGCTCGAGGCGATGATCGAGGCCCGCGGGGCCGAGCTCGAGCTCGCCGAGCTGGAGGCCGGGCTGGAGAGCGGCCGGGTGGACGTAACCCTTCCCGGCAGCCCGGCCGAGCCGGTCGGCTCGCTCCACCTGCTCACGCGCACGCGGCGCGAGATCGAGGACGTCTTCTGCGGCCTGGGCTACACGGTCTACTCGGGCCCGGAGGTCGAGACCGTCCACTACAACTTCGACGCCCTCAACCACGACCCGTCGCACCCGGCCCGCGCCCGCACCGACACCTTCTACGTCGAGGGCGGCGGCGAAGGTCCCGACGAGCGCCTGCTGCGCACCCACACCTCGCCGATGCAGGTACGCATCATGGAGGAGAATCCGCCGCCGGTGGCCCTCCTCATCCCCGGCCGGGTCTACCGCCGCGACAGCGACGCCACCCACACGCCCCAGTTCCACCAGATCGAGGGGCTGGTCGTCGACGAGGACGTGACCCTCGCCGACCTCAAGGGCACGCTCCTGGCCTTCGCCCGCGCGATCTTCGGCGACGAGCGCGAGATCCGCCTGCGGCCGCACTTCTTCCCGTTCACCGAGCCGAGCGTCGAGGTCGACGTCTCATGCTTCATGTGCACGGCGGGAGCGCTCGATGACGGCTCGCGCTGCCCGCTCTGCAAGGGCACCGGCTGGCTCGAGGTGCTCGGCTCGGGCATGGTCGACCCCAACGTCTTCGGCTGGGTGCGCGAGGGCGGCTACGACCCCGAGCTCCACCAGGGCTTCGCCTTCGGCCTCGGGATCGAGCGGATAGCGATGCTCCGCCACGGCATTCCCGACCTGCGGATCTTCTACGACAACGACCTGCGCTTCCTGCGCCAGTTCGCCTGAGGCCCTGATGCTCGTCCCGATCGAATGGCTCGAGGAGTACGTCCAGCCCGGCATGGAGCCCGGTGTGCTCGGCGAGCGCCTGGCGCTGACCGGCACCGAGGTCGACCGCGTCCACGAGGCGGCCCCGGTCTCCGACGAGAAGCTCGTGATCGGGCAGGTCACCGCCTGCGAGAAGCACCCCGACGCCGACCGGCTCAGCGTCTGCACCGTCGACGTCGGAGCAGACGAGCCGTCGACGATCGTCTGCGGGGCACCGAACATCGCCGCCGGCCAGACGGTGGCCGTCGCGCTGCCCGGCTCGCGCCTGCCGGACGGCACGAAGATCAAGAAGTCCAAGCTCCGCGGCGTCGCCTCGGCGGGGATGATCCTCTCCGAGCGCGAGCTCGGCCTCAGCGAGGAGCACGACGGGATCATGGTCCTGGACGAGGGCCCGGAACCCGGCTCGCCGCTCGCGGCCGCACTGCCGGCGCCCAGGGCGGTGCTGGAGCTAGAGATCACGCCCAACCGGCCCGACTGCCTGGGGATTTACGGCGTCGCGCGCGAGGTCCACGCCGCCACCGGGGCCCCGCTTGCCGCGCCCCCCTGGGAGCAGGACCCCGGCGGGGGCTCCCTCGGCCAGGCGCCCGGCGGGATCGAGGTTGTCGTCGAGGCCCCGGAGCTCTGCCCGCGCTTCACCGCCCGGGTCTTCGAGGGCGTCACCGTCGGCCCCTCGCCGGCCTGGCTGGCCGACCGGCTGCTCGCCGCCGGCCAGCGGCCGATCAACAACATCGTCGACATCACCAACTACGTGATGCTTCTCTGCGGCCACCCGCTCCACGCCTTCGACCTGGACCGGATCTCCGGCGGCCGGCTCGTCGTGCGCCGGGCCCAGGCGGGGGAGAAGCTCGTAACCCTCGACGGCGAGGAGCGCGAGCTGCTCGCCGAGGACTGCGTGATCGCCGACGAGGGGGGAGTTACCTCGCTGGCCGGCGTGATGGGCGGCGAGCGCTCCGAGGTGAGCGAGCAGACCACGCGCGTCCTGCTCGAGGTCGCCGTCTGGGAGCCGGCGACGATCAACCGCACCGCCCAGCGCCTGGCCCTGCGCAGCGAGGCCTCGGCGCGGTTCGAGAAGGGGCTCCCGCCGGAGGGCGCCCTGGAGGCCCTGGCCGTGGCCAGCGCCCTGGTCTGCGAGCTCGCCGGGGCGACCCTCCTGCCCGGAACCGTCGACGTCGGCGGCGCCGGGGAGCCCGGGCCCGCGATCACGCTCAGGGAGGAGCGGCTGGCCGGCCTGCTCGGCTCGCCGGTGACGATCGCCCGCGCCGCGGAGATCCTCGCGTCGCTCGGCTTCGGCGTCGAGCTCTCGGGCGACGGGCTGACCGCCCAGGTGCCCGCGTTCCGGCGCCGGGACGTGACCCGCGAGGCCGACCTCATCGAGGAGGTCGCCCGGATCGAGGGGTTCGAGGATCTCCCCGCCACGCTGCCGCCCAATCGCAGCGGCCGCGCCGGCGGCCTCACGCCGGCCCAGGTTCTCATCCGCCGTGCCGAGGGCCTCCTCGCCGGCCGTGGCCTGGCCGAGGTCGTCGGCTGGTCGTTCGGCGACCCGCAGGCCCTCGCCACCTTCACCGCCGATGAGCTGGTCCGCATCGAGAACCCGATGAGCGAGGCCCAGTCGGCGATGCGGCCCTCGGTGCTCCCGTCGCTGCTCGACCTCGCCGCGCTCAACGCCTCGCGCGGCGCCGGCCGGATCGCCCTGTTCGAGTCCGGCACCGCCTACGCACCGGCACCGGCCGACGCCCCGCTGCCCGCCCGCGAGCGTCACGAGCTCGCCGCGGTCCTCTCGGGCCCGGTCCGGCCTCCCACCTGGCTGGACACCGAGCCCCAGCCGGCCGGGATCTTCACCGCCCGTGCCCTGACCGGCGACCTGATGGAGGCGCTCGGCGTGGCCTGGGAGCCGCGCGAGGGCGGCCCGGCGTTCCTGGAGCCCGGCCGCGCGGCGACCGTCGTCACCGCGGAGGGGGAGATGGGCTGGTTCGGCGAGGTCCATCCCGCCGTCTGCGCCCGCTGGGGGCTCGAGGCGCCGGTGGCGGCGCTGGCCATCGACCTCGGGCGGCTGGCGGAGATGGCCACCGGGCCGGCCCGCTTCGAACCCTTCGCCTCGGTGCCGCCGGTCCGCGAAGACCTCGCCGTGATCCTCCCGGCCACCGTCGGCGCCGGGGAGCTCGTGGCGTGTATCCGCGAGGCCGGGGGCGAGCTGGTCAGCGAGGTCGAGATCTTCGACGTCTACTCCGGCGACCAGGTCGGCGAAGGGAAGGTCTCGCTGGCCGTCCACGTCGAGTTCCGCGACCCGGAGCGCACCCTCACCGACGAGGACGTCGCGCCGCTGCGGGAGAAGATCGTCGCCGCGATCGGCGCCCGGCTGGGGGGTGAGCTGCGTGGCTGAGCCGCGGATCCTCGTCGCCGGCGCCTCCGGCTACTCCGGCGCCCTGGCCGCCGCGCTCGTCGACGGCCACCCGGGCCTCGAGCTGGCCCATGTCACGAGCCGCTCAAACACCGGCGAGCGCCTGCGCGACCTCTATCCCCGCCACCGCGTGGACCTCGTGCTCGAGGAGTTCGACCTCGATCGCCACGGCGACGTCGACGCCGCGATCGTCGCCTACCCGCACGGCGCCTCGGCGCCGGTGGTGGCCGGCCTGCGCGAGAAGGGCGTGAAGGTGGTCGACCTCAGCGCCGACTTTCGCCTGCGCGACCGGGACGTTTACGAGGAGTGGTACGTCCCGCATGCCGCGCCGCAGCTGCTCGCGGAGGCGGTCTACGGCCTGCCCGAGCTCTACCGCGAGCAGATCCGGGGCGCCGGCCTGGTGGCCAACCCCGGCTGCTACCCGACCGCCGTCCTCCTGGCCCTCGCGCCGGTCGCCGCCGCGCTGCAGGACGTGGTGATCGACGCCAAGAGCGGGGTCTCGGGCGCCGGGCGCGAGCCGACCGGGGTGACCCACTTCGTCAGCATCGACGAGAACGTCCACCCCTACGGCGTCGGCCGCCACCGGCACATGCCGGAGATCGACCAGGAGCTCGCCGCCGCCGGCGCGCAGGGCATCACCGCCGCCTTCACCCCGCACCTGCTCCCGCTCGACCAGGGAGAGCTCGTCTCCTGCTACCTGAAGGTCGACGACCCCCAGGGGGCCCTGGCTCTCTACGAGGAGCGCTGGGGAGATGAGCGGTTCGTCGAGCTCACCGACGCGATGCCGGGCGTGAAGGACGTGCAGGGCACCAACGTCTGCCGCATCCACGTCCACCCCGACGAGCGCACCGGCCGGCTCTTCGCCTTTGCCGCCATCGACAACCTCTGGAAGGGCGCAGCCTCCCAGGCGGTCCAGAACCTCAACCTGATGCTCGGCCTCGACGAGGCGGCGGGAATTGCCCCGTGAGGCCCGCCGGCCTCTTCAACTCGCGCTGGGTGGAGCTGCCCGAGGGGGCCCGCGAGCTCTCCGGCGGGCTGCCCACCGGCTTTGCCGGCGGGGGCACCTCGGCCGGCCTCAAGCCCTCCGGCGCCCCGGACGTCGGCGTGATGCTCGGCGAGGGGCGTGACGTAACCAGCGCCGCGCGCTTCACCCGCTCGGGCGTGCAGGCCGCGCCGGTCCAGGTGACGCGCGAGCGCTGCGCCCTGGAGGACATCAACGCCGTCGTCGTCAACTCCGGCAACGCCAACGCGGCCACCGGCCAGGCGGGGATCGCCGCGGCGGTCGCGGTGCAGGAGGCGGCGGCCCGTGACCTGGGCCTGGAGCCCTCGCAGGTCGCGGTCTGCTCTACCGGGGTCATCGGCCATCCGCTCGACCCGGCCCCGATCATGACCGCGGTCACCGGCCTGGCCGGCACGATCGACGCCGCCGGCGACGAGGCCTTCCAGGAGGCGATCATGACCACCGACGCCTTCGAGAAGCGCGCCTCGATCGAGGTCGAGCTCTCCGGCGGCGAGGTGTGGATCAGCGCCCAGGCCAAGGGCGCCGGGATGATCCAGCCGAGCTTCGCGACGATGCTCTGCTTCATCGAGACCGACGCGCGCCTGGAGGAGCAGACCGCCGACCTGCTGCTCGGCGTGACGGTGAAGCGCAGCTTCGACCGCATCTCGGTCGACGGCCAGCTCTCCACCAACGACACGGTGATCCTGATGGCCAGCGGCGACTCGGGGGTCGCCGTCGAGCCCGAGAGCGAGGACGAGAAGGTCTTCGGTCGCGCGCTCGACGAGCTGATGCGCGCCCTGGCGATCGCGATCGTTCGCGACGGCGAGGGCTCCGAGCGGGTGGGGCGGGTGCTGGTCCGCGGCGGCCACGGCGCCTCGGTGGAGCGGGTGGCGCGCGCGGTGGCCAACTCGCCGCTGGTCAAGACGGCGCTCCACGGCGGCGACCCCAACTGGGGCCGGATCGCCCAGGCGGCGGGGATGAGCGTGCCGGACAGCGCGCCGCTGCCGGTCGACGTCTCGATCGAGGGAATCCAGCTCTGCGTGGCCGGCGAGGTCGTCCCGCACGACGAAAGCGAGCTTGCGAAGCAGGTAAGCGGGGCCGAGGTCGAGTACACCGTGGGATTGCCCGGCGACGGCTTCGAGGCCGAGTGCTTCTTCTCGGACCTGGGCAACGAGTACATCCGCATCAACGCCGAGTACACGACCTGAGATGACCGCCCAGCCGGAAAGCCAGCGCGACGTAGCGACCCTCCTGGAGGCGCTGCCCTACATCCGCCTCTTCCACGGCCAGACGATCGTCATCAAGTACGGCGGCGCGGCGATGGAGCAGGTCGACCTCAGCGAGGAGTTCGCCCGCGACGTCGTGCTGCTCAAGTACGTCGGCCTCAACCCGATCGTCGTCCACGGCGGGGGCCCGGAGATCACCTCGATGATGGAGCGCCTCGACATGGACGTCGAATTCCGGGACGGGCTGCGGGTCAGCGACGAGGCCACCGTCGAGGTCGCATCGATGGTCCTCGTCGGCAAGATCAACAACGAGATCGTCCTGCGGATCGGGCGCCACGGCCAGCCGGCGATCGGGCTCAGCGGCGACGACGGCGGTCTCTTCCGGGTCTCCACCCGGCAGGCGCCCGGCGGCCAGGACATCGGCTTTGTAGGGGCCATCGACGAGGTCAACACCGACGTGCTCGACCACATCACCGCCGACTACATCCCCGTCATCTCCCCGGTCGGGGCCGACGCCGAAGGGCAGGCTCACTCGATCAACGCCGACGACGCCGCCGCGGCGGTCGCGGCCGCGGTGGGGGCCTTCAAGGTGATGTTCCTCACCGACGTCCCCGGCTGGCTGGCCGACCCGGCCGACGAGGCGAGCCTGATCAGCGAGATCGACGCCGGCGGCGCCCGCGCGCGGCTGGACTCGGTGGAGGGCGGCATGCGGGCGAAGATCGGCGCCTGCCTGGACGCCGTCGAGGGCGGTGTCCCCGCCGCCCACGTGGTCGACGGGCGGGTGCCGCACTCGCTCCTGCTCGAGCTCTTCACCGACGCCGGATCCGGAACCAAGATCACGGCGTGAGCCTCGACGAGCTGCAGCGGCTCGAGTCGCAGCACGTGATCGGCACCTACGCCCGGCTGCCGGTCGAGTTCGTGCGCGGCGAGGGCTCGTGGCTGTGGGACGAGGAGGGCAACGAGTACCTCGACCTGCTCTGCGGCATCTCGGTCACCAACCTGGGCCACTGCCACCCGCGGGTGGTCGAGGCCGTCCGCGAGCAGGCCGGGACGCTGATCCACGTCTCAAACCTCTTCTACACCGTGCCGGCGATGCGCCTGGCCGCGCGGCTCACCGAATCCTCGCTCGGCGGCAAGGTCTTCTTCTGCAATTCCGGCGCCGAGGCGATCGAGGCCGCGGTCAAGCTCTCGCGCCGGGCCAGGGCCGGCGGCGGCGTCGTGACGCTCGCCGGCGGCTTCCATGGCCGTACCTACGCCGCGCTCTCGGCCACCGGCCAGGAGGAGAAGCAGGCCCCCTTCGCGCCGCTGGTTCCCGGCTTCACGACGGTCGCGGCCACGGCCGAGGCGGTCACGGAGGCCGTCGGGCCCGGCACCGCCGCGGTGATCATCGAGCCGGTCCAGGGCGAGGGCGGCGTGCGCCCGGTGCCCGACGAGGTTCTCGTAGCTGCGCGCCAGGCCTGCGACGAGCACGGCGCCGCGCTGGTGCTCGACGAGGTCCAGGCCGGGATGGGGCGCACCGGCAGCCTCTGGGCCTACCAGCAGACGCCGGTGGTGCCCGACGCGATCACTGTCGCCAAGGCGCTGGGGGGAGGGCTGCCGATCGGCGCCCTGGTCACCGGCCCGCGCCTGGCCGACACCCTCCAGCCCGGAGACCACGGTTCCACCTTCGCCGGCGGCCCGGTGGTGGCCCGCGCCGCGCTCGAGGCCCTCGAGGTGACCGACGACCCGCAGCTGCTGGCCCGCGTGGCCGCGGTGGGGGAGACGATGCGTGAGCGGATCGCCGCCCTGCCCGGCGTGAGCGAGGTCCGCGGGCGCGGGCTGATGGTCGGTTTCGACCTCGAGGCCGGCGGCGCTCCCGACCTCGTGCGCAGCGCGCTGGCCGCCCAGCGGATCATCATCAACGCCACCGGCCCGCAGACCGTCCGGCTGCTCCCGCCCCTCACGATCACCGACGACGAGGTCGATACCGCGCTCCAGCGGCTCGCCGCCGCCCTCGAGGCCCACGCCGGCTGACGGTGCCGGGTTCCTAGACTGCCGCCGATGCCGGAAACCGAGCCCACGCCCCTCAGCGCCTCCTACCTCGCGGCCCGCGAGGAGGTCAGCCGCGTCCTGCTCCTCTACTCCGGCGGCCTGGACACCAGCGTCATGTGCAAGTGGATCCAGGACGAGTACGGCGCCGAGGTCGTCGCCCTGACCATCAACCTCGGCCAGCCCGGCGAGGACTACGACGTCGTCAGGCAGAAGGCGCTCGACCTCGGCGCAGTCGCCGCCGAGGTCGTCGACGCGCGCGAGGAGTTCGCCCGCGACTACATCGTCCCGGCGATCAAGGCCAACGGCATCTACGGCCTGGGCTACCCGCTCTTCACCGCCCTGGGGCGCCCGCTGATCGCCAAGATCGCCGTCGAGCAGGCCCGCGCCCACGGCTGCGACACGGTCGCCCACGGCTGCACCGGCAAGGGCAACGACCAGGTCCGCATCGAGGGGACGGTCGCCACGCTGGCCCCGGAGCTGAAGGTGATCGCTCCCGTGCGCGAGTGGCAGATGGGCCGCGAGGAGGAGATCGCCTACGCCCGCGAGCACGGCATCCCGATCAAGGGCGGCGCCGAGCAGACCCCGTACTCGATCGACGACAACCTCTGGGGGCGCTCCTCGGAGGGCCGCTGGATCGAGGAGCTGGGCCGCGCCCCCGAGCAGGACGTCTTCCAGCTCGTCACCCCGCCGCAGCTGGCCCCCGACGAGCCGGAGATGGTCGAGGTCGGTTTCGAGCAGGGCGTGCCCGTCTCCCTGAACGGCGAGGCGATGGGGCTCGTCGACCTGCTGGAGAAGGCCGCGGAGATCGGCGCCCGTCACGGCGTCGGGATCATCGACCACATCGAGGACCGCATCGTCGGGCTCAAGGTGCGCGACATCTACGAGGTGCCGGCGGCGGCGATCATCCTGCCCGCCCACGCCGAGCTCGAGCGCCTCACCGGGACGATCCACCAGAACCGCTTCAAGGAGGGCCTGGACCGCCAGTGGGCCTACCTGGTCTACGCCGGGCTCTGGTGGGAGCCGCTGCGCGTGAACCTCGACGCCTTCATGGACTCGGCCAACGAGACGGTCACCGGCACGATCGGGGTCGAGTGCTTCAAGGGCGTGGCCCGCGTGGTCACCCGCAGCTCGCCCTACGCGGTCTACGACGCCTCGCTGGCCACCTTCGAGACCTCCGGCGGCCTGTTCAGCCAGAACGCCTCGCCCGGCTTCATCGAGCTGTGGAGCCTGCAGTCGCGGATGGCCTACCGGCTGCGCGAGTCGCTTGAAAACGAGCAGGACGGGTAGCCTCCGAGCATGCTCTCACCACGCGCGTACCAGCTGATCGGCATGGCCACCTGGCACGGCGGCAAGGTCTACGCCCGTCGCCGGGCCCCCCAGTACGCGGGGCCGGCGAAGCTGGCGGCGGCGATCGTCGTCGGCGCCGTAGTCCTTGGAGCGATCGCGATCGTCGGCTCGAACCTGCGCGAGCCCGACCCGTTCACCACGGTCTAGCGCCCGCGCCGGTTACGCTGGCCGCCATGGCCGGCCCGCTCAAGCCCGTCCCCGACCCGGAGCCCGACCCGGACGCGCCGGACGGCCCTGAAGTTTCTGCCGACGGGTCTGCTCCCGACGCCGCCGTCCTCGCCGAGAGGCGCGCCCGCCGCGCCGAGCTGGCCGAGAAGGAGCTGCGCGAGCGCCTGGCCGGAGCCGAGGAGCGGATCGCCGAGCTCGAGCTCGTGGCGCAGGAGTCCGAGCGTGCCCGCGCCGACCTCCAGGCCCGCCGGCGCCGCGACGCCGAGGCTGCCGCCCTGGTCGGCGAGGCCGCCGGCGCCGTGGCCGCCGCCCGCCTGGCGGTCGACCGCGAGATCCACGCCCGCCAGGCCGCCGAGGCCGCGCTGGCCGCCGAGCGGATAGCCCGCGAGGCCGCCGAGCAGGCGGTGATCGCCGAACGCGCCGCGCGCGACGCGGCCACCGAGGCCCTGGTCGCCGCGCGGGTGCGGGAGATCCCCGCGCCCGCCCCGCTGGCTCGGCCTTCCGAGCCGGTTCCCGGGGTCGGCCCGGCGCTGCGTGGCTCCGCGAGCCGCCCGGACGACGAGCTCGCCGCCGGTATCGCCGCCGCCGCCGAGCGCCTGCGGGCCGGCGCGGCCGCCGGCGGACAGTCGCCTTCGGGGCCGAGCCCGGAGCCCCCTCCGGGCTCGCGGCCGGCGCCGGTCCCCGGGCGCCGCTCCGGCGGCCTCGTCGGCTGGCTCGAGCGCCGCTTCGGGCGACCCCGCTGAGAGCGCGAAAAGCGTTGCGAAAGGCGCCCGCCGCGTCCGCTCCGGCACCTAAGCTGGCTGGTCCGTGACCGAGGCCAGCTGCGTCCACCTGCACGTCCATTCCGAGTACTCGCTGCTCGATGGCGCCTGCAGGATCGACGCCCTCGCCGAGCGCGCCGCCGCCTTCAACCAGCCCGCGCTGGCCCTCACCGACCACGGCGTGATGAACGGAGCCGTCGAGCTCCACCTCGCCGCCCGCAAGCACGGCATCAAGCCGATCGTCGGCTGCGAGATCTACCTCGTCGACGACCACGCCGACACCGGCTCCGGCAAGGTCGAGCGCAACCACCTCACCCTCCTGGCCGCCACCGACGAGGGGTACCGCAACCTCGTCAAGCTCTGTTCCGAGGGCTTCCTCTCCGGCCTCAACCGCGGCCGCCCCAACGTCGACATGGGGCAGGTCGCCGCCCACGGCGAGGGCCTGATCGCGCTCACCGGATGCCTGGCCTCGCGCTTTGCCGGGCGCCTCTCCGAGGGCCGCGACGACGAGGCCCGCGCCCACGTCGACGAGCTGATGGGCGCGGTCGGCGCCGACAACGTCTACTTCGAGGTCCAGAAGAACGGGCTCGAGCAGCAGGAGCGCGCCAATGACGGGATCGTGAAGATCGCCCGCGAGCTCGGGCGCCCGATCGTCGGCACCGGCGACGTGCACTACCTGACCGCCGACGACCACAGCCACCACACGGCGCTGCTCTGCGTCCAGACCAAGTCGACGCTCGCCGACCCGAAGATGGTCTTCGACCACAACGAGTTCTACCTGCGCTCCAGCGAGGAGATGGCCGAGTCGTTCTCCGAGTGGCCCGAGGCGCTGGCCACCACGCTGGAGATCGCCGAGCGCTGCAACGTCGAGCTCGAGCTCGACAAGCAGCTGATCCCGCGCTTCCTCGAGGAGGGCCAGGACGAGCCCGCCTTCCTGCGCGAGCGGGTGGAGGAGGGGCTGCGCGAGCGCTACGGCGACCCGCTCCCCGCCGAGGCCCGCGAGCGGATGGAGATGGAGCTCGGCGTGATCGACCGGATGGGCTTCAGCGCCTACTTCCTGATCGTCTGGGACTTCGTGCGCTGGGCGCGCGAGAACGGCATCGCCGTCGGCCCGGGTCGCGGCTCGGCGGCCGGCTCGATCGTCGCCTATGCGCTGCAGATCACCGACGTCGACCCGCTCGCCTATGGCCTGCTCTTCGAGCGCTTCCTCAACCCCGAGCGCGTCTCCATGCCGGACATCGACATCGACTTCTCGGTCCGCGGCCGCGAGCGGGTGATCCAGTACGTGACCGAGAAGTACGGGCGTGACTCGGTCGCCCAAATCGTCACCTTCGGCAAGATGTTCCCGCGCCAGGCCACCCGTGACGCCGCGCGCGTCCTGGGCCACGACTACGGCGTCGGCGACCGCCTCGCCAAGCTCATCCCCGACCCGATCCAGGGCCGCGCCCCCAACTTCGAGGACTGCCTCAAGCCCGGCGAGCCGCTCAAGGCGGCTATCGACGAGGACCCGACCGCCCGCCAGGTGATCGACGTCGCCCAGGGCCTGGAGGGGATCGTCCGCAACTCCTCGATCCACGCCGCGGCCGTGGTCATCGCCGACCGCCCGCTCACCGAGATCGTCCCCGTCCAGCTGGCCGACGCCAACGCCACCGACGAGGAGGGCAACCGCGTCTACAAGGTGGTCACGCAGTTCTCGATGAAGCCGGTCGAGCAGCTCGGCCTGCTGAAGATGGACTTCCTGGGGCTGCGCAACCTCGACGTGATCGAGGACGCCCTGGACATCATCGAGCGTTCCACCGGCGAGCGTCCCTCGATGAAGCGCCTGCCCCTCGACGATCCGAAGACCTACGAGATGCTCACGCGCGGCGAGTCGGTCGGCGTCTTCCAGTTCGAGTCCGAGGGGATGCAGGACGCGCTGCGCAAGGTCAAGCCGACCGAGTTCAACGACCTCGTCGCCCTGGTCGCGCTCTACCGCCCGGGCGCGATGGACCAGATCCCCACCTACGCCAAGGGCAAGCGCGACCCGTCGAGCGTCGTGGTCCGCGACCCGCGCCTGGCCCCGATCCTCGGCGGCACCTACGGCGTGATCATCTACCAGGAGCAGGCGATGCAGATCGCCACCGAGATCGCCGGCTTCAGCGGCGCCAAGGCCGACGACCTGCGCAAGGCGATCGGCAAGAAGGACCGCGAGGCGATGAAGAAGCTCGAGCCCGAGTTCCGCGAGGGCTGCAAGGCCTCCGGCACCGACCCGGGCGTAATCGAGTGGCTCTGGGAGACCAACCGCAAGTCGGCCGACTACTCGTTCAACCGCTCGCACGCGGCCTGCTACGCGCTGATCGCCTATCGCACCGCCTGGCTTAAGGCCAACTACCCGGCCGAGTACATGGCGGCGCTGATCTCCTCGGTGATGGACACCAAGGACAAGGTCCCGGCCTTCATCGCCCGTTGCGAGGAGATGGGCATCGGCATCCTGCCGCCCGACGTAAACCTCTCCGACCACAACTTCGTCGTCGACGGCAGCGACATCCGCTTCGGACTCGACGCGGTCAAGGGCGTCGGCTACCAGGCGGTCGAGGCGATCAAGGGGGCCCGCGAGGAGGGCGGCGAGTTCAAGAGCCTCTGGGACTTCTGCGAGCGGGTAAACCAGCAGCACGTGAACCGCAAGGCGATCGAAGCGCTGATCAAGTGCGGCGCCTTCGACTCGACCGGCGCCTCGCGGCGCGCGATGGTCGAGGTGCTCGAGCAGGCCCAGTCGGCCGGCCAGAAGAGCCAGCTCGACGCCCAGATCGGCCAAGGCTCGATCTTCGACATGGTCGAGGCGGAGGCCGGCTCCCCGGCTTCGACCTCCAGCCATCCGCCGATCATCGGCTCGGAGTACGAGCAGTCCGAGCTGCTGGCCGCCGAGAAGGAGTCGATCGGCTGCTTCCTCTCAACCCACCCGCTCAAGGAGCTGCGCCCGGCGCTGCGCGAGGCCACCGACGGCACGCTCACCGAGATCTGCGCCCGGCGCGACGGCGACAAGGTGACCGTCGGCGGGATCATCACCCAGGCCCGGAAGATCAAGACCAAGAAGGGCGACCCGATGATGTTCGCCACCCTCAGCGACCTCGAGGGTGAGGTCGAGCTCGTGGTCTTCGGAAAGGTGATGGCCGAGCACCACCAGGACCTCGAGGTCGACTCGGTGGTGCTCGTCCACGGCCGGGTCGACCACAAGGAGGCCGACGGGATCGGCGCTGCCCGCACCTGCGTGGTCGTGCAGAAGGTCAAGCCGTTCTCGCCGAGCCGCGAGGAGGTCGAGCAGGCGGCCGAGCGCCACGAGGCCGCCCAGGGCGACCCGGAGCCGCTGACGCTGCGCCTCGACGCCCAGGCGCGCGCCTATCCGGCGACGGTGCTCGACGACCTCAAGCACATCCTCGGCAACCACAGCGGCGAGCACGAGGTGGTGCTGGAGATCTCGACCTCGGCGGGGGAGAGGTCGCTGCGCTTTGGCGAGGAGTACCGCGTCGCGCCGACCCCGAGCCTGCGTGCCGAGCTCGAGCACATCCTCGGGCCCGCGGCCCTGCGCAGCGCCGCGGCCTAGGCGCCGCGCCGGCCCTCCCGGCGCCCCGGGCCGGCGTCAGGCCGTCTGCTTCGCGGCCTTCGCCCGCCTCCGCGCGGCAAGCCCCTTGCTCTGCAGCCGGTGGCAGAGGGCCAGCTCCTCCTTCGTGGGGCCCTGGCGGTCGGGTCCGGGGGTCTCCAAAACGCAGGGCAGCTTCTGGAAGGCCGGCTCGGTGAGGACTACCTGCGTCCCCTTCAGGCCGATCTCTCCCTCGCCGATGTCGGCGTGGCGGTCGCGGTTGGAGCCCAGCGGCATCATCGAGTCGTTGAGGTGGATCGATCGGATGCGGCCCCGGCCGGTCTCCCGGCGGCACTCGCGCACCGCCTTCGACAGCGAGCCTGCGTCGCGGATCTCGATCCCCGAGGCGAGCATGTGGCAGGAGTCCAGGCAGATCCCGATCCGCTCGTCGCCGCCGGCGGCCTCGATCAGCGCGCCGAGCTCGGCGAACGAGCGGCCGAGGGTGCCGCCGGCGCCGGCCGTGTTCTCCAGGTGCAGCTCACAGCCTTCGGTCTCCGAGAGCGCCTCGGCGATCGTCTTTCCGGCGCGGGCAATCGCCTCGCCTACGTCGCCGTCCTGGGCCGAGCCGGGGTGGAGCACCACGGCGGTGGCGCCGAGCGCCGCACCGGCGTCGAGCGAGGCGATCAGCGAGGTGAGCGTCTTGCGGCGGCTATCCCGGTCCTCGCTGGCGCTGTTGAGCAGGTAGACGGCGTGGATCAGCAGAGCGTCGACCTCGCTGGGTGCCATCGCCTCGCGGAACTCCTGCACCTGCTCGTCGGTGTAGACGGTCGGCTTCCAGGCCCGGGGGTTCTGGTTGAAGATCTGGATCGA
>JBJTBE010000079.1:0-7282 GCA_046091165.1 Solirubrobacterales bacterium
CCAGGCCCAGGCCCTCGTCGACCGGATCGGCAGCCCGCCGGCGCCGGACTTCACCTGGGGCGAGAAGGGAATGGAGTCCCGGGCCGAGGGCCGCTACCACCTGGCCGGCCTCTCCCTGGACGCCGAGGACGCCTTCGGCGCGCGCCGCGACACCAGGACGGGGGAGAGGACCTTCACCATCCGGCGCCGCAACGAGCTCGCCGGTGACGTCGCCCGCCTGGGCACCGGCGCCGAGGCGGGCGGCCGGCACGTCGAGCGTTACGGGGTGACCTTCGACCGCTCCGGCCGGCCGGTCGACCTGGTCGTCACCGACACCGTCCGTTACCACGCCGGCGTAGCGCTCCCGGGCCCGCTCAAGGCGGTGGCGATGGCCCTGGGCGCCCCGGCCCTGCGCCGGGGGCGGATCGTGGAGACCGAGACCCACCTGGACCTCACCAGCTCCGCCAACCTCGAGGCGGCCCGCAACTTCATCGAGGCGGTCCGCTCGCCGAAGCTCCGGCTCGGCGCCGTCGTGGCGGTCAGCGAGGCGCTGCGCCGGCGGCTGGATTCCTACGGGGTCAGGCAGCGGCGGGCCTACCTGCTCGACGTGCGCCACACCGGCGCCCGGGGAAAGGTGGGGGCCGGGGTCTCGGTAGGGCTGCGCGGCGAGCGCTCCGAGGAGTCGGCGCGGCTGGTCGACGCCGCCGTCCGCGGGCTCGACGGTAACTGGCACCGGCGCGACGACTGCCTGCCGGCCGGGGTGGAAAAGGCGGGCTGAGAATGCGAACATACGTTCGTGTCTTACCTCGAGCTCCATGCCCACTCGGCCTACTCCTTCCTGGACGGTGCCTCCCACCCCGACGAGCTCGCCCACGCCGCCGCCCGGGCCGGCTACGAGGCCTTCGCCCTCACCGACCACGACAACCTCTGCGGAGCGATGGAGTTCGCCGTGGCCGCCCGGGAGGCCGGGGTGCGCGCCATCCACGGCGCCGAGCTCAGCCTCCGGGCCGGGGAGGAGGCTCGCCACGTCACGCTGCTGGTGGAGGACCGGCAGGGGTGGTCGAACCTCTGCCGGCTGCTCACCCGGGCCCACGCCGCGACCCGCGAGGGCCGCGAGCGCAGCGACCCGGTCGCCTCCCTGGACGAGCTCGCCGCTCACGCCGCCGGGCTCTTCTGCCTGAGCGGCTGCGCCGGGCGCGGCATCCACGACGAGGGGACGCTCAGGCGGCTCGGCGAGGCCTTCGGGCCGGGGCGGCTCTTCGTCGAGCTGCAGCGGCCCTTCGCCCGCCACGACCGGGCACGGTGTCGCGAGCTGGAGGCGCTGGCCCGCCGGCTGGGCCTGGAGGCCGTGGCCACGGGAAACGTTCACGCCCACGACCGCCGCCGGGCGCCCCTGCAGGACGCCTTCGTCTCGATCCGCGAGCGTCGCCCGCTCGACTCCAGCGAGCCGCTGCGGCGCGGAAACCACAGCCACGTGCTCGCCGCGCCGGCGGCGATGGAGGCCCGCTTCGCCGACCACCCCGCGGCGGTGGCGGCCGCCGCCCGGCTCGCCGGCCGCTGCCGCTTCGAGCTCCTGGAAGACCTCGGCTACCGCTACCCGGGAGCCGAGGACGAGGGGGCCGATGCCGAGCTGGCCCGGGCCTGCCGGGAGCGGTTCGCCGTTCTCTACCCGCCGGGCCACCGCCTGCGCGGCGAGGCCGCGGCCCGGCTGGAGGAAGAGCTGAAGATCATCGCCGGGCTGGGGCTCTCCGGATTCTTTCTGCTCCACCGGGACATGCTCGAACTGGCGCGCGAGGTCGCCCTGGAGGTGCGCGGCCCGGAGAGCGCCCGCGCGCTGCTGCCGCCCGGGCGGGGCAGGGGTTCGTCGGTCTCCTCGATCGTCTGTTACCTGACCGGCCTCTCCCACGTGGACCCGGTGGCCAACCGGCTCCTGCTCGGCCGCTTCCTGAGCGAGGAGATAACCGCCCTGCCCGACATCGACCTCGACTTCCCGCGCGACGTGCGCGAGCGGCTGATCCCGCGTATCCACGAGCGCTACGGCCGCGAGCACTCGGCCCTGGTCGCCGCCTTTCCCACCTTCAGGACCCGCGGCGCGGTGAGGGAGGTGGGCTTCGCGCTCGGCCTGCCGCCGGCGGAGGTGGAGCGCGTGGCGCGGGCCGCGGAGGGGTGGTCGATGGAGCGCCTGGAGGAGGACGCCCGCGCGGCCATCGGCCCGGAGCGTGCCGGCTCCGAACGCTGGCGCTGGCTCGTGCGGCTGGCCCGGGAGGCCCAGGGGCTGCCCCGTCACCTGGCCCAGCACTCCGGCGGCATGATCGTCTCCACCCGGCCGCTGGTCGACTGCTGCCCGGTGGTCCCCTCGGCGATCGAGGGCCGCCAGGTGGCGATGTGGGACAAGGACTCCTGCGCCGACGCCGGGTTCCTGAAGATCGACCTGCTCGGCCTGGGAATGCTCTCGGCGGTCGAGCACTGCGTGGACAAGGTCGCGGCGCGGCGCGGCGAGCGGATCGACCTCTCCCGGATTAACTACGCCGACCCGGAGGTCTACGGCGCCATCCAGGAGGGCGACACCACCGGCGTATTCCAGATCGAGAGCCGGGCCCAGATGGCGTCCCTGCGGCGCACCCGGCCCGAGAACCTGGACGACCTGACCGTCCAGGTGGCGATCGTCCGGCCCGGGCCGATCCAGGGCGGGGCCGTGAACCCCTACATAGAGCGCCGCCGGCGCCTGAGGGAGAACCCGGACTTCGAGGTTCCCTACCTGCACGAGTCTCTCAGGCCGGTACTGGAGGAGACGCTCGGGACGATCATCTTCCAGGACCAGGTGATCGAGGTGGCCATGGCCTTCGCGGGGTTTTCGGCGGGGGAGGCCGAGGGGCTGCGGCGGGCGATGAGCCGGCGCCGCTCGCAGGCGGCCATCGAGGCCCATCACCGCCGCTTCGTCGCCGGGGCCACCGGCCTCTGGCCCGACGTCGACGAAGCGCTGGCCGAACGGGTCTTCACGATGATCGCGGGCTTCTCGGGCTTCGGGTTTCCCAAGGCCCACGGAGCCGCGTTCGGCCTGCTGGCCTACCAGTCGACCTGGCTGCGCGTTCACTACGGGCCGGAGTTCCTGGCCTCGCTGGTCGACGAGCAGCCGATGGGCTTCTACCCGCCGGACGCCCTGGTCCACGAGGCCCAGCGGCGCGGGATAACGGTGCTTCCCCCCGACGTCAACGAGAGCGGCCACGGCACCGAGGTCACCGCGGACGGGGCCGTGAGGATCGGCCTGCGCCAGGTCGGCGGCGTCTCCTCCGAGGAGCTGGAGGAGCTGGTCCAGGCGCGGCGCCGGGGCGGAAGGTTCCGCTCGCTCGGCGACCTCGCCGCCCGGGCCCCCGGCTCCCGCGGCTCGCTAGAGGCGCTGGCCTGGGCCGGGGCCTGCGACGGGCTGGCCGAAGGGCCACCGGCCCACCGGCGCCGGGAGGTCCTCTGGCGGCTGGGGGCAAGGCTGCCCGCCGCCCCCGGCGGCCAGCTGTCGCTGGGGCTGGGGCTGCCGGGAGCGCCGGAGCTCGAGCCGATGAGCCCCTGGGAGATCATGATCGCCGACTACGCGGCCACCGGGATGACCACCGGCACCCATCCCCTGGCGATCGTTCGCGGAAGGCTGGCCGAGGCCGGCGTGGTGGCCAGCGGGGCGCTGGGTTCGATCGCCCACCGGTCGAGGGTCCGGGTCGGGGGCCTGGTCGTGGCCCGCCAGCGGCCGGCCACCGCCCGGGGGGTCTGCTTCATGCTGCTCGAGGACGAGGAGGGGACGGTCAACCTCGTCGTCCCGCCGCCGGTCTACGAACGCTTCCGGCTGGCCGTTCGCACCGAGCCCCTGGTCATCGCCGAGGGGCGGCTGGAGCGCCACCCGCAGGCCGGCGGGACGGTCAACCTCCTGGTCGAGCGGCTCGAGGCGCTCGACCAGGGCAGCGACCGGACCGGGGCGCCGCCCGTCCTCGACGAGGCCCGCGAGCGGCTGAAGGACGCCGGCGAGGAGCCGCTGGCCGACTTTCGCGCCGTCGCGCCGCCGGTGCTCTCCTTCGCCCAGGGACGCCGCCGCTGAGCGGCCGCGCCGGCCCCCTGAGCCCGGCGCCCCGGCGCGGCATCCCGTGCGGTGCGCCCTGTAACCTGCCGGGCGATGGTCGCAATCTCGACAATCGTCCTCCTCTTCGTGGTCGCCGGCGTCGCCGTCGTGATCGTCGGCATGGCCCGCAGCCGCAAGAGCACCGAAGCCGCCAGTGCGGGGAGCACCGGCAAGCTGTTTGCGCTCGGTATCGGAGTCTGCGTGGTCGGCATCGGCCTGGCCCTGCCGGCGTGGCTGGTCATCCGTGACAATCGCGACGTCTCCCGCAACGCGGTTGGTGGCATCAAGCTGACCGCCTCCCAGGAGGAGGGGCGCCAGCTCTTCGCCAGGAACTGCGCCACCTGCCACACCCTCGCCGCGTCGGGCTCGGTGGGCAAGACCGGCCCCAGCCTCGACATCATGCGGCCGCCCGAGGCGCTCACCTACAACGCGATCATCGTCGGCCGGGCCCGAGGAAACGGCAACATGCCCGCCGGGCTCCTTACCGGCCAACAGGCCAGGGACGTGGCCAGCTACATCAACGCAGTGGCCGGCCGGGGCGACGTTGCCAGCGAAAATGCGTCGGTAACGGCGCCGTAGGCTAGGCTTTCGCCTTCACGCAATACCGCTGAGTTTCCGGTCTCCCCAGGAGGCCGGGGAGCGGGGGACCCAATCGGTTGGGGCGAATCGCCGCAATTGCGGCATAGCGCAACTCTTTCCGCGCGAGCCCGTCAGCTAACCCCGTAAGCCGACGAAAGAGGTGACGTAAAGCCATGCTCACAGACCATCGAAAGCCGCCGGCCACCGGCGTACGCCCCGACCGCATCGCCGGCTGGGCCGCCGGACTCGGCCTCCTGCTCGTGCTGGCCTGCGTGGCCAGCGCCGACGCCGGGACCGGCCTCACCGCGACGAGCTCCGCGAGCCTCGGCGACCGCACCCTCAAGCAGCCGATGCGCGGCCACGACGTGCGCCAGCTGCAGAACCGGCTGCGCATGATCGGCCTGCTCAAGGTTCCCGCCACCGGGCGTTTCCTCAGCCTGACCAGAAGCGCGGTGCGCAAGTTCCAGCGCACGCGCTGCCTCGCGGTTGACGGGGTGGCCGGGCCGAGCACCCTGAGCGCGATCAAGCGCCGCGCGCCCTCCTGTGCCTCCAGCCGTCCCGGCCCGGGTGGCGGGGGCGGCGGCGGCGGTGCAGCCACGCGCTTCAGCCGCACGGTCACCTGGTACGGCCCCGGCTGGTACGGGCGCAGGACCGCCTGTGGGCAGAAGCTCACTAGCACGCTGATGGGCACCGCCCACAAGACGCTCCCGTGCGGCACGGTCGTGCACTTCCGTTACAAGGGTCGCCGGGCCACCGCCCGCGTGGTCGACCGCGGGCCTTACGCGCGCGGCGTCGAATTCGACCTGACCTGGGCGGTCGCCCGCAAGCTTGGCGTGATCAGCATCGGTCGCGCCGAGGTTCGCGCAAGCCGCTGACCGCCGCCCGGCGGCACGCCGGCCGGCGCTAGGGTCTGCCCATGGCCCAGGCGCCTGCCAGCACCGAGGACGTAAAGGCGATCTGCTCGGAGCGGGACATCCGCTTCATCCGACTCTGGTTCACCGACGTCCTCGGCCAGCTCAAGTCGTTCTCGGTCGGCGTCGACGAGCTCGACGACGCGATGGCCGGGGGCATGGGCTTCGACGGCTCGTCGATCACCGGCTTCAACGCGATTGAGGAGTCGGACATGATCGCCATGCCCGATCCCTCGACCTTCGCCATCCTCCCCTGGCGCCCGGAGGAGCAGGGAGTGGCGCGGATGTTCTGCGACATCGTCACGCCTGAGCGCACCCCCTACGAGGGCGACCCCCGCCACGTGCTGCGGCGCGCCCTCGCCCGCATGGAGGAGATGGGCTTCGACACCTTCAACGTCGGCCCCGAGCTCGAGTACTTCCTCTTCCGCGACCAGCACGGCACCGAGGTGCTCGACGAGGGCGGCTACTTCGACCTCACCACCCTCGACGCCGGCTCCGACCAGCGGCGCGAGACCGTCCTGGCCCTCGAGCAGCTCGGCATCGACGTCGAATACAGCCACCACGAGGTCGGGCCCAGCCAGCACGAGATCGACATGCGCTACGCGCCGGCGCTGAAGATGGCCGACGACTGCATGACCTACCGGATAACGGTCAAGGAGTACGCCATGAAGTACGGCTGGCACGCGACCTTCATGCCCAAGCCGCTGCTCGGTGAGAACGGTTCGGGCATGCACACCCACATGTCGCTCTTCAAGGGCGGCTCCAACGCCTTCTACGACGCCGACGACCCGTTCTTCCTGAGCGACACCGCAAAGGCGTTCATCGCCGGCCAGCTGCGCCACGCCCGCGAGATGAGCGCGATCTTCGCCCAGTGGGTCAACTCCTACAAGCGGCTGGTTCCCGGCTACGAGGCCCCGGTCTACGTGGCGTGGTCGCGGCGCAACCGCTCGGCGCTGGTCCGCGTGCCGCTCTACCACCCGGGCCGCGAGCAGGCCACCCGCATGGAGCTGCGCTGCCCGGACCCGGCCTGCAACCCGTACCTGACCTTCGCCGTCCTGCTCCAGGCCGGCCTGGAGGGTATCGAGCAGGGCTACGAGCTGCCCGAGCCGATGGAGAAGAACCTCTACCACCTCTCGCCCGAGGAGCGCCAGCGCCAGGGAATCGAGCAGCTTCCCGAGACCCTCGGCGAGGCGGTCGAGATCGCCGCCGGCTCGGAGCTCGTCCTGCGCACCCTCGGCGAGCACATGTTCAACCGGTTCATCGAGATCAAGCGCCGCGAGTGGGAGGACTACCGGGTCCAGGTGACCCAGTGGGAGCTCGACCGGTACCTGTCCGTCCTCTAGGCAAGTAGACCCCCATGACCACCGCCGCCCGCGCAGGAAAGGCCCGGATCGGGGCCGACCTCGAGGTCAACCGCATGGGCTACGGGGCAATGCGCCTGACCGGGGAGGGCGTCTGGGGCGCCTACCCCGACCACGACCACGCGATCGCCGTGCTGCGCCGGGCCGTCGAGCTCGACGTCGACTTCATTGACACCGCCAACTCCTACGGCCCGGAGACCAACGAGGAGCTGATCCACGAGGCCCTCGCCCCCTATCCCGAGGGACTCGTGATCGCCACCAAGGGTGGGCTCACCCGCAGCGGCCCTGGCCGGTGGGAGCGCAACGGCGACCCGGTGCACCTGCGTGAGCAGTGCGAGCTGAGCCTCAGG
>JBJTBE010000080.1:0-4953 GCA_046091165.1 Solirubrobacterales bacterium
GCCGCTTGCCGATCTCGGTCGAGCCGGTGAAGGAGAGCTTGCGCGCCCGCGGGTCGGCGATCAGCGGGCTCATCACGCCGCCGGAGTCCGAGGTGGTGATCACGTTCAGCACCCCGGCCGGCAGCCCGGCCTCCTCGAAGACCTGCGCCATCGCCAGCATCGAGAGCGGCGTCTGCTTGGCCGGCTTGACCACGCAGGTGCAGCCCGCGGCGATCGCCGGGCCGACCTTCCTGGTGCCCATGGCCAGCGGGAAGTTCCACGGCGTGATGAAGATGCACGGGCCGACGCCCTGCTGCATGGTCAGCACGCGGTTGGTGCCGTTCTCGGCCACCTGGAAGCGGCCGTTGATCCGCACCGCCTCCTCGGAGTACCAGCGCAGGTAGGCGGCGGCGTAGAGCACCTCCCCCATCGCCTCGGGCACCGGCTTGCCCATCTCGAGCGTCATGACGAGGGCCAGCTCGTCGGCCCGCTCGATCATCAGGTCGTAGGCGCGGCGCAGGATGTCGGAGCGGTCGCGCGGGGCGACCTCGCGGAAGCTCCGGAACGCCTCGTCGGCGGCGGCCAGGGCGGCCTCGCCGTCGGCGACGGTGGCATCGGCCACCTCGCAGAGCACCTCGCCGGTGGCCGGGTCCTCCACCGGCAGCGTCGCTCCCGAGGAGGAGTCGCGCCACTGCCCGCCGATGAACAGCTGGGTGGGGACCGATTCGATGGCCGCGACTTCGGCGGCCGGGCTGATCGTGGTCATGGCGCGAGAATACCCGCCGCGGGCGGGCGCGAACCGGGCGCCGGGAACCGTTCCCGGCGCCCGCCGGGGCTCAGGCCTCGCCGAAGAAGCGGACCAGCTGCTCGGCCACGCAGACCGGCTTCTCCTGGCCCTCGACCTCGAAGGTCTGGGTGATCATCGCCTGAATGCCGCCCGGGACCTCGTCGACCGTCGAGAGGACGGCGCGCATGCGCACCTTGCTGTTGACCAGGACCGGGGCCGGGAAGCGGACCTTGTCGTAGCCGTAGTTGACGGCGAAGGTGACGTTGGTCGCCGTCATGATCTCGTAGGTGAACATCGGGCCGAGCGAGAGGGTGAAGAGGCCGTGGGCGATCGTGCTGCCGAAGGGCGTCTTGGCTGCCGCTTCCTCGTCGACGTGAATGAAGTTGTGGTCGCCGGTCGCGTCGGCGAACGCGTTGATCTTCTCCTGGGTGACCTCGTACCAGCTGCTCACGCCGAGCTCCTGGCCGACGAGCGCCTTCGCGCCCTCGATGCCCTCGATAACGGTGGGTGCCATTTGTTCGCTGCCTCCTGTTGGGGTTCCGTTGGCCGCCCAAGCCTACGCCCGCGCGGCCCGCGGCGCCCCGCGGTCAGGCCTTGGCGGCGAAGAACCCGGCGTCTTCGGCGCCGAGCCGACCACCGTGCTCGGCGCCGGCCATGTACTCGAAGGCGATCGAACCCCAGTCGGCACCGGCGCGCATCTCGCCCAGCACGGTGAAGAGCAGGCCCTCCATGCGCCGCATCAGCAGCGCCGGCGGCGGGATGGTCTGGCGGCGCATGTAGTCGTAGTACTCCGAGCGCGGTGAGGAGCCGACCTCGATCGCGTGGCGCACGTACTCGGGGGTCAGGCGCCGGAAGCCCGGCTCGAAGTACCACTCGCCGGCGGTCTGCAGCTGCTCGAGCAGCCGCTCGGGCTGGAACTCCTCGGGCTCGGGCAGGTAGCCCAGCTCGGAGAGCAGCCGGTGGGTCTCCTGGGCGTCGCCGCCCACGATCGAGCGGGCCAGCGCCTGCTCGCCGGCCAGGTAGTCCGGCGGCACGCGGCGCAGCAGCCCGAAGTCCAGGAAGCAGACCCGCCCGCTCTCGGGGAAGATGTAGTTGCCCGGGTGGGGGTCGCCGCAGGCGATGTGCTCGCGGCTCATCAGGCCGAAGAAGAAACGGAAGGCGATCTCCCCGTAACGGTCGCGCTCTTCGTCGGGCAGCTCCTTGATCTCCTCGAAGGTCTTGCCCTCCACGAACTCGGTGACCAGCACGCGGCGGGTGGAGAGGGCGCTGTGGACCTTCGGCACCTGGATGAACGGGTGGCCGCGGAAGTGGCGGTGGATCTGGCGCTGGTTGGCCGCCTCGAGCTCGTAGTCGAGCTCCTCGGCGATCCGCTCGCGCAGCTCGGCGAGCAGCGCCTTGGCGTCGATCCCCGGGGCCAGGCGCTTGAGCAGCGGCACGAGCATCTTCACGTTGCGCATGTCGGTCTCGACCGCCTCGGCCACGCCCGGGTACTGGATCTTCACCGCGACCTCTTCGCCCTCCTCGGTGCGCGCGCGGTAGACCTGCCCGATCGAGGCGGCGGCCACCGGCTCGGGGTCGAACTCGGGGAAGAACTCCTCGAGATCGCCGCCGAGGTCCTGCTCGAGGACCTTCTTCATATCCTTGAAGGCGACCTTCGGCGCGTTGTCGCGCAGCTCGGCGAGGCGGGCCTTGAAACCCTCGCGGTCCTTCTCGTCGATCAGCTCGAAGTCGACGGTCGAGAGGACCTGGCCGATCTTCATCGCCGCGCCCTTCATCTGGCCGAGCTGCCTGACCAGCTGGTCGGCAAGCTCGTAGGCGCGGGCCTGGTTGGCCTCCTGGGCGCGCTCCTCGGAGCGGAGCCTGTTGGCGGCGCTGGTCGCCGCCCACTTGGCGCTCTGGCCCCCGACCAGCCCCCCGAACTTCGCCGTGCGCGCGATCCGCGAGCTGGGGACCTTCGTGGTCTCCTCTTCGGCGGGGAGCTCTTCGGCGGGGATCTCTTTCTCTTCGGTCATCGGCACGTGAGGGGTACGCGTCGCGGACCGCCCGGGTATCACGGTACCGCCGGGCGATCCTTTCCCATCCCGCCTTACCGGCCCCTTAACCTGCCCCTGTGGCCGGGCCCCTGATCGCCGTCGACGCGCCGTCGCTGATGTACCGCTCGTTCTTCGCGCTGCCCAAGTCGATCCGCGGCGCCGACGGCAAGCCGGTCAACGCGCTGCTGGGCACCGCCAACGCCCTGCTCGCCGCCTGGCGCGAGCGCAGGCCGCGGGCGCTGGTCTGCTGCTGGGGCGCCGAGGCCGCGAAGTACCGCGTCAAGCTCTACCCCCGCTACCACGCCGATCGCCCGCCGATGCCGCCGGCCCTCGCCCGCCAGTGGAAGCTGGCGCCGGCCTTCTTCGAAGCCTTCGGCTGGCCCTCGCTGGACGCCGGCCGGCTCGAGGCCGACGACCTGATCGGCTCGCTGGTGGCCTGCGAGGAGAGGGCCGGGGGCCGGACGCTGATCTTCAGCGGCGACCGCGACATGTTCCAGTGCGTGAGCGGAAAGACGAAGCAGCTCTACCCGGCCCGCGGCGGCGTCGAGCTGATCGGGGTCAAGGACGTGCGCGAGCGCGCGGGGGTCGGCCCGGCCCGGATCCCCGACCTGATCGCCCTGCGCGGCGACCCCTCCGACGGAATCCCCGGGGCCCGGGGCGTGGGCGAGAAGGGGGCGGCCGAGCTGCTCGAGCGCCATCGCGACCTCGAGGGCGTTATCACCGCGGCCCAGGACCCCACGAGCGGGATGGCGGCAGGCACCCGCGAGGCGATCCTCGAACAGGCCGGCCAGCTCCGCGAGTTCCTGGAGATCGCCACGCTGCAGCCGGTGAAGGTCCGCCGCCCGCGCGACCGCAAGCTCAGCGAGGCCAGGGCGGCGCGCAAGGCCGAGGAGCTGGGGATGGCGCGCCTGGCCGAGCGCCTGCGCGGCGGCGACGAGGCCTTCCGCCTCAGCGGCCCGGCCACCGCCCGGCGCAAGGGCTGAGCGGGCCGGCCGCGCGAGACCCCGCCGGGCGCCCCGCGGGTCAGGGAGTGAAGTTGACGGTCATCACGTCGCCGCCCTGCATCACGTAGTCGCGCCCCTCGGTGCGCAGCGTGCCGCGGTCGCGGGCGCCGGAGTAGCCGCCGGCGTCCACCAGCTCCTCCCAGCCGATCACCTCGGCCCGGACGAAGCCCTTCTGGATGTCGGTGTGGATCTTCCCGGCCGCCTCCCAGGCGGTCGAGCCGCGCGGGGTGTGCCAGGACTGCGCCGGCTTGGCCTCGCCGGCGGTGAAGAAGGCGATCAGGTCGAGCAGGTCGAAGGCGCCGCGCACCACCAGCTCGAGCCCCGAGGCGTCGAGCCCCAGGTCGGCGCGCATCGCGGCGGCGTCCTCGTCGCTCAGCTCGGAGAGCTCGGCCTCCAGGCGCGAGGAGATGGCCAGCGCGCCGGCGCCTTCGGCGGCGGCGTGGGCGGCGACCGCTTCGGGCACTTCGGTCTCCCCCTCCTCGACGTTGGCCACGATCAGCACCGGCTTGCCGGTCAGCGGCTGCAGCAGCCGCATCGCGTCGGGCGCGTCGTCGGGGACCGGCACGGTGCGGGCCGGGCGCCCCTCGCCGAGCGCGGCGATCACCTCGGCCAGCCACTGCTCCTCGGCGATCGCGTGGGCGTCGCCGCCGCGGGCCTCGCGCACCACCCGCTCGTGGCGGCGCTCGGCCTGCTCGAGGTCGGCGTAGATCAGCTCGGTCTCGACCGTCTCGGCGTCGCGGACCGGGTCGACGCTCCCCTCGGAGTGCACGACGTTGGCGTCCTGGTGGGCGCGGACGACGTGGATCAGCGCGTCGGTCTCGCGGATGTTGGCCAGGAACTGGTTGCCCAGCCCCTCACCCTTGTGGGCGCCGGCCACCAGCCCGGCGATGTCGTGGAAGTCGATCGTGTCCGGCACCACCTCGGAGGCGCCGACCGTCGCGGCCACCTGCTCGAGCCGCTCGTCGGCCACCGGCACCACGGCCACGTTGGGCTCGATGGTGGTGAACGGGTAGTTGGCCGCCTGGGCCCCGGCGCGGGTCAGGGCGTTGAAGAGCGATGACTTGCCGGCATTGGGCATGCCGATGATGCCGACCTTCATCGCCGCGGGCCGGGCCTAGGAGACGCCGAAGCCGACGCGCTGCTCTTCGCT
>JBJTBE010000081.1:0-46129 GCA_046091165.1 Solirubrobacterales bacterium
ACGGGGGCCAGGAGCGAGTCGTCCACGGCAAGGCCGAGCTCGCCCTGTTCGAGCGGCAGGTCGGGTTGGTCGGATAGCTGAATCACTGCCCTAAGGATGGCACGCCGGCCCGCGGCGGGCAATAAGGAACGGTTAACGCCCGGCTGGCCCGGGTCAGCTGCCGGCCGGCTCGAGCTCGAGCTTCGTGCCGTTGCACTCCGAGCCGCTGACCGCCTCGACCACGCCCTTGGCCCGGTCCTCGGGAACGGAGAGGAAGGCGAAGCGCTCGAGGACCTTCACGTCGCGGACCTCCTCGCCCCCGATACCGGCCTCGGAGGTGACCACCCGCACGAGGTCGGCGGGCTTCAGGCCGTCGGCGCTTCCGGCGCCCACGACGAGCTTGGCCCAGGCGGTCTCCCCGTTGCCGCCTGACGGCTCGGAGACGTCCTCGGTCCCGGCGGCGCCCGACCCGCTTTCGGCGCTCACCCCGTCCCCGTCGCGCGGGCGACGCCCGCGGCGCCGGCGACGACCCACCTCGGGCTTGTCGTGGCGCTTCGGGCCCTCGCTCACCGCGGCCGGTTCGGTGGTGGCTCCCGGCGACCAGGGCGAGATGCTCGCGCCGATGTGCTTCTCGATCGCCTCGAGCTCGCCGGTCTGGCGCGGCTCGACGAAGGTGATGGCCCGCCCGGAGCGGCCGACCCGGCCGGTGCGGCCGATGCGGTGGACGTAAACGTCCGGGGAGGTGGGGACGTCGTAGTTGACGACGTGGGTGACCGTGGAGATGTCCAGGCCGCGGGCGGCGACGTCGGTGGCGACCAGGATCGGCACCCGGCCGCCCTTGAAGGAGAGCATCACCCCGTCGCGCGAGCCCTGCGACATGTCGCCGTGGAGGGCCTTGGCGTTCATGCCCCGGTCGCGCAGCCGCTTGTGGAGCTGGTCGCAGCGGACCTTGGTGCGAACGAAGACGATCGCCTGGGTGGGCTTCTCCTCCGCGAGCACCTCGACGAGCATGTCGGGCTTGCCCTTCTGGTCGACATCGACCTGGAACTGCTCGACGGTGTCGACCGTAAGGGTCGGGGCCTCGACCCGGATCACCTCGGGCTCGTAGAGGAAGCGGTCGGCGAGCTTGCGGATCGGCGGCGGCATCGTGGCGCTGAAGAGGGCGGTCTGGCGCCCGTTGGGGGTCTGCATGAGGATCTTCTCGACGTCCTCGAGGAAGCCGAGGTCGAGCATCTCGTCGGCCTCGTCGAGGACGACGAAGCGGCAGTCGTGCAGCTCCAGCGATACCCGCTGGATCAGGTCGGAGACGCGGCCGACCGTGCCGACCACGATGTGGCCGCCCCCGCGCAGCTGGGCCTGCTGGGTCTTGATCGGCGCCCCGCCGAAAACGGCAACCACGTCAACCCCCTTGGGCTCCCCGTAGGCGCGCAGCGCCTGGGTTACCTGGATGCAGAGCTCACGGGTCGGGGTGAGCACCAGGGCCTGGGCGGTCGGGCCCTCCGGGTCGATGTACTCGATGATCGGCAGTCCGAACGCGGCGGTCTTGCCCGAGCCGGTCTGGGCCTGCCCGATTATGTCTCTCCCCTCCAGGAGAGCGGGGATGGTCTGCTCCTGGATCGGGCTCGGCTCCGAGTAGCCGACGTTGGCGAGGGCCTCGAGCGCGCTCTCGGAGAGGCCCAGGTCGGCGAATTCGGTCACGCAGTGAGGTTAGGGCCTCGGCGCCGGTGCGGTCAGGCGCCCACGTCGAGCACGAGCTTGCCCGTGGTGCGGCGGCCGGCGAGGTCCTCCTGGGCGCGGGCCGCCTCCGAGAGCGGGTAGCGCTCACCCGCCAGCGGGCGCAGGCGTCCCGACGCGGCGAGCACGAAGCACTCGGCCAGCGGCGGGCCGAGCATCTCCGGCCTTCCGTAACAGTCGGCCAGCCAGAAGCCGACCAGCGCCTGGCTGCGCTTCATCAGCGCGCGGGTGCCCACCGAGTTGGTCTTCCCGCCCGAGACGCCGTAGGTGACCATCCGGCCGAACGGCGCCAGCGCCTCGAGCGACTGCTCGAACACCTCCCCGCCGATCGCGTCGAGCACGACGTCGAGCTCTCCTCCTGCGGCCTCGGCCAGCCGCCCGGCCAGGCCCTCCGGGTCGCCGTCGATCGCCGCGTCGGCCCCGCAGGAGAGGGCCAGCTCGCGCTTCTCCGGGCTCGAGGCGGTGGCGACCACCCTCCCCGCCCCGAAGACCCGGGCCAGCTGGACGGCCAGCGAGCCGGTGCCCCCGGCCCCGGCGTGGACGGCCACGCTCTCGCCCGGCACCAGCCGGGCGCAGGTGCGCAGGAGGTGCCAGGCCGTGAGACCCTGGACGAGCAGGGCCAGCGCCTCGTGCGCGCCGAGCCCCTCGGGGAGGTCGAAGGCCATCGCCTCGGGCACCACCGCGAGTTCGGCGTAGCCGCCGCGGCCGCCGGTCATCGCCACCACCCGGCGCCCGGTGCCGGCGACGGTGCCGGCGACCTCGGAGCCGGGCACGAAGGGCAGCTCGGCCTCGGCCAGGTACTCGTTACGGCGCTGGTGGGTGTCGGCGAAGTTGACGCCGGCCAGCTCGACCTCCACCAGCAGCTCTCCCGGCCCGGCCGCCGGATCGGGAAGCTCGGCCAGCTCCAGGACCTCGGGCCCGCCGAACGCAAGCTGCTGGACCGCCCTCATGGTCGGGGCAGGGTAACCTGCCAGCCCGCATGAGCCTCACCGTCGTCGGATCGATCGCCTATGACGCGGTCACCACCCCCTCCGGCAGCCGCGACCGGATGCTGGGCGGCGCCGCCACCCACTTCGCGCTGGCCGCCTCCTTCTTCGACGAGGTCCGCGTGATCGGCCCGGTCGGCTCGGACTTCGACGCGGAGTCCTGGGAGATCCTCCAGACCCGCGGGACCAACACCGACGACGTCGAGCTCGTCGACGGCGGCAGGACCTTCTTCTGGAAGGGCGAGTACCACGAGAACCTCAACCGCCGCGAGACCCTCGAGACCGAGCTGAATGTCTTCGAGAGCTTCGACCCCAAGCTCTCCCCCGCCGCGCAGGAGTGCGACGTGCTCTTCCTGGCCAACATCCAGCCCGACCTGCAGCGCGGGGTGCGCGAGCAGTGCGGCTCGGCGCGCTTCGTGGCGATGGACTCGATGGACCTCTGGATCAACATCGATCGCGACTCGCTGGTGAAGACGATCGCCGGCGTCGACTGCCTGATCCTCAACGACGAGGAGCTGGAGATGCTCACCGGCGCGCCGAGCTTCGTGGCCGCCGCCCGGGAGGTCCTCACCTGGGGCCCCTCGTCGGTGGTCGCCAAGCAGGGCAAGTACGGCGCCGCGCTCTTCACCCCGGAGGGCTACTTCGCCCTGCCGGCCTTCCCGATCGACCTCGCGGTCGACCCGACCGGCGCCGGCGACACCTTCGCCGGGGGAATGGTGGGCTACGTGGCCGCCCACGACGGCGAGACCGTCGACCACGACCTGCTGGTGCGGGCGATGGTCTACGGCACGGCCATGGCCTCGTTCAACGTCGAGGACTTCGGCACCGAGCGGATGGTCGGGCTGACCGGCGACGAGGTGACCGGGCGGGTGGCCGAGCTGCAGCGGATGACCACCTTCGAGCACCGCCCGGTCCCGCTGCGCTCCTGATTACAAGGGAACCGGTAAGCGGCTGCGCGCCAGCAGGTGTCATCCGCACCGCCCGCGGGTAATATCGCCGGCAGTGAACGGCTGGACTTTCTTCTACCTGATGTTCGTGCTGAAGATCCCGATCTTCGCCATGCTCGGGATCGTCTGGTGGGCGGTCCGCAAGCAGCCCGCGCTCGAAGGCGGCGGAGACGGCGGTGCGCCGGTTCGCCCGTCGCGCCCGCCGGTCGCGCCGCGTCCCCGGCCGGCCCGCCGCGGCCCCCACGAGGGTCCCCAGCCGGCATCGCCCGCCCGCGTGCGCTCCCCGCGCCCACGCGAGCGCGAGACCGCCTGATCTGCCGCCCGCGTTCCGTTTAGGATCGCTCCATGGAGCCCGCATCGGTTCTCTCCGACGGAACGATCCGTCGCCTCGTGGCCGAAGGGCGGATCCGGATCGATCCGTGGGACGACGGCATGGTCCAGCCGGCCAGCGTCGACCTGACCCTCGGCAACTCGTTCCGGGTCTTCCACAACCACCGCGTGAGCGCGATCGACCTGCGCGAGCCCCCGACCGACCTGACCGAGCAGGTGACGATCGGCGACGACGAGCCGTTCGTCATCCACCCCGGCGAGTTCTGCCTCGGGCGCACCGGGGAGTGGGTCGAGCTCCCGGACGACATCGTCGCGCGGATCGAGGGGAAGTCCTCCCTGGGCCGCCTGGGCCTGATCGTCCACGCGACCGCCGGCTTCTGCGACCCGGGCTGGAAGGGAACGCTCACCCTCGAGCTCGCCAACCTGACCCGCGTCCCGATCAAGCTCTGGGCCGGGCTGCCGATCGCCCAGCTCTCGTTCATGACCCTCGACCGGGCGGCCGAGGTTCCCTACGGCCATCCCGACCTCGGCAGCCACTACCACGGGCAGGTCGAGGCGACCGAAAGCCGCTACGAGGGCGGCCCGGCCGACAGGATGGCCTCCGGCGGCGGGGTCGGGTAAGTTCTCGCCCCAGATGACCGTCTCCGGCCTTCTCGTCCTCGCTTCCGAGGCCAGCGCCAGTACCGAGATCCCCTTCTTCGTGATCGGCGGGATATTCGCCGCGTGGGCGCTGCTGGTCGGCGGCCTGGGCACCGCCCGGGCGACCTTCCCGGACAGCAAGGGCGCGACCGTCGCGATCTGCAGCGTTTCGGTGCTGCTGGCCGCGGCGGCGATGGCGCTCATCATCGTCGTCACTTCGTGAGCGGGGAAGAGCCGCCGATCTCCTACCGGGTCCTCAAGGCCGGGGCGCGCGTCGTTACCTCGGACGGCGAGGAGATCGGGAAGGTCCGCGAGGTCCTGGACAACCAGGACGAGGACATCTTCGACGGCCTGGTGATCGAGGGCCGGCACGGTCGCCGGTTCGTCGACGCCCCGGAGGTCGCCCGCATAACCGAGAGCACGGTGACCCTCACGCTCGACAGCCAGGCCGCGGCCTCATTGCCCGAGAATGATCCGGCCGGGGCCCCGGAGTTCTCGGCCAACACGAAGAGCGGGCGCTTCGGGCGGGCCTGGCGGCGGCGGTAACCACCCGGTAATCGGAACGCCTCTGCGACTTTCCCCTTGGTACTATCTCTGGCGGGAGGAAACCGCCAGCGGAAGGCAGCGATGAGTTCCAACGGAAAGAACGGACTGCAGGTCACCGACGAGCGCACCGGCTCGCAGTACGAGTTCCCGATCAGCGAGGGGACGATCCCGGGGATCGACCTGCGCCAGGTCAAGGAGAGCACCGGGGACTTCGGGCTGATGTCCTACGACCCGGCCTACATGAACACCGCCTCCTGCCGCTCGGCGATCACCTGCATCGACGCCGACGAGGGGCACCGGCAGGACCGCGGCTACCCGATCGAGCAGCTGGCCGAGGGCTCCAGCTACCTCGAGGTCGCCTACCTGCTCGTCCACGGCGAGCTGCCGACCGCCGACCAGCTGGCCGAGTGGACCCACCTGATCACCATCCACACCTTCGTCCACGAGAACGTCAAGGGCTTCATGCAGGGCTTCCGCCACGACGCCCACCCGATGGGCATGCTGCTCGGGGCCGTCGGCGCGCTCTCGACCTTCTACCCGGATGCCAAGGAGATCGACGATCCCGAGAGCCGCGCCATCCAGACGATCCGGCTGATCGCCAAGATGCCGACCCTTGCCGCCTTCGCCTTCCGCCACTCGCGTGGCCAGCCGTACGTCTACCCCGACAACGACCTCTCCTACTCCGGGAACTTCCTCTCGATGCTCTACAAGATGACCGAGCTCAAGTACGAGCCCGACCCGCGCCTGGAGCGGGCACTGGACGTCCTCTTCATCCTCCACGCCGACCACGAGCAGAACTGCTCGACCAGCTCGGTGCGGATGGTCGGCTCTTCCGGCGTCGACCCGTACTCGGCGATCGCCGCCGGCGTCGGCGCCCTCTACGGCCCGCTCCACGGCGGGGCCAACGAGGCGGTCCTGCGGATGCTGCGCCGGATCGAGACGAAGGACCGCATCCCCGCGTTCATAGAGGGGGTCAAGGCCGGCGACGAGCGGCTGATGGGCTTCGGCCACCGCGTCTACAAGAACTACGACCCGCGGGCGAGGATCATCAAGCGCACCTGCGACGAGGTCTTCGAGGTCACCGGGGTCAACCCGCTGCTGGAGGTGGCCCAGGAGCTCGAGCAGATCGCCCTTGAGGACGACTACTTCGTCGAGCGCAAGCTCTACCCGAACGTCGACTTCTACTCGGGCCTGATCTACGAGGCGCTCGGCCTGCCGGTCGAGATGTTCCCGGTGATCTTCGCCATCGGCCGCACCAGCGGCTGGGTAGCCCAATGGCTGGAGATGCTCGACGACCCGGACCTCAAGATCGCCCGGCCGCGCCAGATCTACACCGGCGCCCGCGACCTCGACTACGTCCCGATCGCCGACCGCTGAACGGTGGCCTCCGGCTACACGCTCGCCATCCAGCGCGAGGGGAGCTCGAAGACCGAGCGGTTCGGCTCGCTCGAGGATGCACTGGCGGGCCTTCAGGCCGAGCTGAACTCGGCCGGCCCGGGAGCGCGGCGGGAGACGGTCAACGCGTTCGTCCGCGAGTACCAGCCCGACGAGCTGGTGGCGCTGAGGCTGGAGATCCGGGGCCCGGGGATCTGCGGCGGGATCGATATGCGCGGCGACGGGAGCGAAGAGGCCTACACGGGCAGGATCCGCCGCAGGGCCATTGTGACCGAGCCCGGCGAGAACGCCGTCTCCGCCCTGCGCCGCACGCTCACCGCCAAAGCGGCGGCAGGCTGAGCGCAGTGCCGTAGCGGCGCAGCCACTCCCGGGGCTCGCGGTAGCCGGGCAGGTGGCCCTCCAGCAGCCCCCAGAAGCGCGGTGAGTGGTCGGCCACGACCAGGTGGCAGGCCTCGTGCCAGACGACGTAGCCGAAGACCGTCGAGGGGGCGAGCATCAGCCGCCAGTTGAGCGAGATCGCCCCGCTGGACGCGCAGCTCCCCCACCGCGAGCGCTGGTCACGGATCGAGACCGGGCCGTGCGCCACGCCCAGCGCCCCGCACGCCCGGGCCAGCCGCGCCTGCGCCTCGGCCCGCGCCTGGCGGCGGTACCAGCGCTCCCCCGCGGGGCCGGCCTGGGGCCCGGCGGGAACCAACAGCTCGTCGCCGCTGCGGTGCACCCGCCGGCGCCCCGGCTCGGCGACCACGGCCAGGCGCTCGTCCAGGAAGGGAACGGTCCCCGGCTCGACGGCCAGCTCGCGGGAGGCGGCGGCGAGGGCCTCGCGCCGACGCGCGACCCACGGCCCGAGCTCCTGAACCGCCCGGCCGGCCTCCTCCTCGGCGACGCCTTCGGGCAGCACCACGACCAGCTCGCCGTCGCGCTCCATGCGCAGCCTCACGTGCCGGGCCCGGGACGAGCGGCGGACGGTGTAGCCGGGTGCCACGCCGACGAGACTACGGGCCCGGCAGGCGCAATAATCGGCGCCGATGCCCCAGTCGGCCGCCCAGCTCCCCACCGACGTGCGCTCCCCGTTCGACGTATTCCTCAACGGGGTCCTCCAGAGGCCCGGCGAGGACTACCAGGTGGTCGACGGCTGGCTGGTCTTCGAGGGTGCGCTGAAGAAGGACAAGATCAGCGGCTGGCGATGGGCCCTCGGGGCCTGGGGCGTGGGCACCTACCGCCAGGACGACTCGATCGACGTGCGCTGGAACCGCGCCGACGGCTCCCCGGCGGTGGCCGAGCAGCTGGAGATCGTCAGCCTTGGCGAAGAAGCTCCCACGGGCGAAGGAGGCGAAGCGCGCTGACGATCGCCCGGGTCGCCGGGGAGAGGTTGAGCGTGTAGAAGTGGATCCCGGGAGCGCCGCCGGCGAGCAGCTCGGCGCACTGGAGGGCTGCGTAGGCAACGCCGAACTGGGCCACGGCGTCAGGGTCACCGGCACGCGCGTCGAGCTCGGCCTGCAGCCCGGCCGGAATCGTCGCGCCGCACATCGAGGTGACCCGCTCGAGCTGGGCGATGTTGGTGATGGGCAGGATCCCGGGCACGATCGGCACCTCGATACCGGCCTCGCGGGCGCGCGCGACGAAGTCGAAGTAGGCCTCGTTGTCGAAGAAGAGCTGGGTGATCAGGAAGTGGGCCCCGGCGTCGACCTTCGCCTTGAGGTGGCGCAGGTCTTCCTCGGCGCTGGCGGCGTGGAGGTGGACCTCGGGAAAGGCCGCGGCACCGATCGCGAAGGGGTAATCGGACTCGATCAGCTCGACCAGCTCGCTGGCGTAGGCGAGGCCGCCCTCGGCCGGGACCCACTCACCACCTCCCGGCGGGTCGCCACGAAGCGCCAGGACGTTCTCGACGCCGAGGCTCTCGAGCTCGTCGAGCGTGGCGCGCAGGTCCTCGACGGTGGCGTCGACGCAGGTGAAGTGGGCCATCGCCTCGAGCCCGTAATCCCGGTGGACCCGGGAGACGATCTCGAGAGTCTTGTCGCGGGTGGAGCCGCCGGCCCCGTAGGTGACCGAGACGAAGGCCGGGCCAAGGGGCACCAGCTGCTCGATCGCGGCGAAGAGGTTGGCCTCCCCCTCCTCGGTCTTGGGCGGGAAGAACTCGAACGAGAACGGGGGCTCCTCGCTCTCCTGGATTATCCGGTCGATTCGCATTCAGCCTCCGGTCGCCTGTCGGGCGAGGGCCCATCGGTCGGCCTCGCCCTCGCTCTCGGCGGGGAGCCGGGTGACGTCGCCCACCACCTCGAGGTGGTGAAGGTAGCTCCTCGTCTCCTGAACCCAGAGGTTTGCGTGCAGGGGGCTGATCTCCTCGCCCTCGTGGACCGAGCCGACAACCTCGAACGCGGTCTGCGGCCCGGCCTCGAGTGCCTCCAGGCAGCCGGCCAGCCCGCCGGCGATCGCCTCCCGGTTGGCGTTCACGTGGCCGGAGACCTCGGTGAATGTGCGGCCGTGGCCCGGGAGGCAGAGGCGCATGTCGAGGTCGTCGACCACGTTGAGCGACTCCAGGTACTCGCCGACCGGGTCGGGCGTGAAACCGGCCTCGAAGTAGAGCGAGACCCGCCCGAGCAGGTGGTCCCCGGAGATGAGCAGGCGGTGAGCCGGCTGGTAGAGGCAGACGTGCGAGGGCGCGTGCCCGGGAGTCTCGACCACGCTCCAGGGCCCGAGGTCGGTCTCCACGGTTACGCCGGGAACCAGGTCGCGGTCGGGCGGGACGATCCCGGCGATGCCCGAGCCCCGGCTGCGCGCCCCCTCGGCGTAACGGCGGACCGGCTCGGCCGGAAGGCCGTTGCGCACCGCGGCGGTGATCCGCTTCTCTATCGCCTCGTCGGGGTCGGCGGCCAGCACGCGGGCGTGCTCCCAGGCCGGGTGCATCCACAGCTCGCAGCCGGTGCGCTCGACGATCGTCTGCGCCTGGCCGTAGTGGTCGGAGTGGGCGTGGGTGCAGACCAGCAGGCGCACGAGGTCGAGCCGCAGGCCCACCTCGTCGAGCGCCCGCTCGAGATGGGCGAACGAGCCGGGCTCGTGGATGCCGGTATCGACGAGGACGATCCCGTCACCGGCGGCCAGGGCCCAGGCGTTGCCGTGGGGAATCCCGGGCCAGGGAAGCGGGAGGCGCAGGCGCCAGACGCCCGGCAGCACCCGCTCGCCCCGGCCCACCACCTTCCTGCGTCCGCGCTCTGCCACGAACGACAGCTTAAGAGACGCCCACCGGGCAGCCGGCGCGCGGTAGCCTGACCGCTCCTCAACCCGGGAGGGCCGCATGGCCGACGAAGAGCAGGACGACAGGGACAAGGTCAACGCCAAGACGACCACCAAGGTCGCGGCCGACTACTTCGCCGCCCTCAACAACCACGACCTCGACGCCGCCGTGGCCATGTGGCGGCCGGGCGGCCGGGAGAACGTCCGGGGGCAGGTCGACACCACCGCGCCGGCCGGCGTGCGCGAGTTCCTGGGCGGAACCTTCGCCTCGTTCCCCGACCTGAACTTCGAGGTGGTCGAGACCACCGTCCAGAAGGACCGCGCCGCCGTGCGCTGGACCGCCCGGGGGACCTTCACCGGAGAGCCCTTCCAGGGAATCGAGCCGACCGGGGTCCCGGTCGAGCTCGAGGGCGTGGACATCCTGATCGTGCGCGGCGGCGAGATCGTCGAGAACAACGCCTACACCGACGGGATGACCCTGGGCCGCCAGCTCGGCCTTCTGCCCCCCGAGGGATCGAAGGCCGACGCCGGCCTCAAGAGCGCCTTCAACGCCAAGACCCGGATCGCTGCGCGGCTCGGCGCCAGCGAGCCCGAGGAGATCGCCGACGGCGTCTGGCTGATCCGCGGCGGCTTCCCCGGCAAGACGATGAACGTCTACCTGGTGCGCGACGGCGACGGCGTGATGCTCTTCGACGCGGGGGTCTCCTCCATGGCCCCGGCCGTCGCCAGGGCCGGGGCGCAGCTGGGCGGGATCACCCGGGTGGTCCTGGGCCACGGCCACGCCGACCACCGCGGCGTGGCCCCCGCGCTCGGGGTGCCGGTGCTCTGCCATCCCGCCGAGGTCGCCGACGCCGAGGGAGACGGCGGCGAGCACTACTTCAACATCGAAGAGCTCAACCTGCTCGGCCGCAAGCTGATGCCGCGGCTCCTGCACGACTGGGACGGCGGGCCGGTGGAGATCTCCGGAACCCTCGAGGAGGGCGACGAGATCGCCGGCTTCAAGGTGGTCCACCTGCCGGGTCACGCGCCCGGGCTGATCGGCCTCTGGCGTGAGTCCGACCGGCTGGCCCTGGTCAGCGACTGCTTCTACACGCTCGACCCGCAGACCGGCTTCAAGGGCCACGCCCGGGTTCCCCACAACGCCTTCAACCTGGACACCGAGCAGGCCCGCGCCTCGATCCGCAAGCTGGCGGCGATGGAGCCGGCGGCGGCCTGGCCCGGCCACGCCGACCCGGTCACGGGGGACGTGCGCGGCACCCTCGAGCGCGCCGCCGACACCACCTGATGGGGCGCCGCTCCCGGCGCCGCGAGCGGGCGCAGGAGCCCCTCCCCGAGGCTCCCGTCGAGAGCTACGAGGGGCCGGCCTGCGAGCGGCTGGCGCTGCGTACCGTGATGACGCCCCGGACCCGCGAGCTCTACGCAAAGACCTTCGCCGGCAACCCCCTCTCCCAGGAGGACGCCTGGCAGCGCGCGGTGGAGTTCCTGTTCGAGCGCCTGGCCGTGGGATGGACGATCAACGGGGTCGAGACCGAGGGGCAGGCCGAGCTCCTTGCCCGCTACCGGGTGGCCGATGCCGGCGAGCGCCGCTTCGTGCGTGAGAGCCTGAGGACGCACTGCGCCGAGTGGTTCCCGGAGCTGCAGGCTCCGTGAGCCTCTCCTGGGAGGAGGCGGCCACCCGGGTGGACGCGGCCTTCCCGACCCGTGCCATGGCCGAGCTGCTGGCCGGCTGGTGCCTCGAGGTCGAGCCCGGGCAGCGGGTGGTAGCCCGCTCCACGGCGATGGCCACGCCGCTGATGGTCGCCTTCCAGGAGGCGGTCCTGGCCCGGGAGGCGTGGCCGACCCTGGAGGTGGAGCTGCCGGGGCAGGCCGCCTCCTTCTACCGCCACGCCCGCGACACCCAGCTCGACGACTACGACGAGATGGCGATGGCCGTGGCCAAGTCGCTGCACTGCGTCCTCTCCGTCCAGGCCCCCTACGAGGAGCACGAGCTCGCCGCCAGCGACCCGGCCCGTATCGCCCGCGCCGCTCGCGCCCGCAGGCCGGTGCGGGAACGGACGCTGGGCAAGCGATGGTGCTCGAGCCTCTGGCCCACCCCGGCCGGGGCCTCCCTGGCGGGCATGGGCCTGGAGGAGTTCGCCGGCTTCGTGGCCGGGGCAATGTTCCTCGACCGCCCCGACCCGGTCGCGGCGTGGAAGCAGCTGGGCCGCTTCCAGGAGGGCCTGGTCGAGCGGCTCGCGCGGGTGCGCGAACTGAGGATCGAGGCCCCGGGCACCGACCTCACCCTCAGCGTCAAGGGACGCAGGTGGGTCAACAGCGACGGCCGGCGCAACATGCCCAGCGGGGAGGTCTTCACCGGGCCCCTCGAGACGAGCGCCGAGGGTCGGATCTCCTTCACCATCCCCAGCTCGCCGGCCGGGGTCGAGGTGACCGGGGTGGAGCTGGTCTTCCGCGAGGGGGAGGTGGTCGAGTCCAGGGCCCAGGCCGGCGGTGAGTACCTGCGCCGGGCGCTGGCCACCGACGAGGGTGCCCGGCGGCTCGGGGAGGTCGGGATCGGGACCAACTTCGGGATCGCCCGGCCGGTCGGGACGATCCTCTTCGACGAGAAGATCGGCGGCACCGTCCACCTGGCCCTCGGGCGCTCTTACCCCGAGACCGGCGGACGCAACGAGAGCGCCCTGCACTGGGACCTGATCTGCGACCTGCGCTCCGGCGGACGGCTCCTGGCCGACGGCGAGGAGCTCGTCGTGGACGGCCGCTTCGCCTGAACGGCCCCTTCCCGGCGGGCGCCGGTGATGCTCTAGGTTGGGCGGCGATGTTCGAAAGGCACACCAAGATCGTCGCCACGATCGGCCCGGCCTCGCGCGACCCCGAGACCCTCGACCGGATGGTCGAGGCGGGGATGGACGTCGCGCGCCTCAACTTCAGCCACGGCACCCACGAGGACCACGCCGAGACGATCCGCCTGGTCGGGGAGGCCTCCGAACGCGTCGGCCGCGCCGTCGCCATCCTGCAGGACCTCCCCGGGCCCAAGATCCGTATCGGCGCCATCAAGGGCGGCCGCGCGATCCTCAAGGGCGGCCAGAAGGTCACCTTCATCTGCGGTGAGGAAGGCGAGGTCGATGCCGAGGACGGGCGCCTGACCGTCAACTGGGCCGGCCTGGCCTCTTCGGTGGAGCCGGGCGAGACGATCTACCTGGCCGACGGGGCTGTGCGCCTGCGCACGATCGAGGCCCGGCCCGAGAGCGGCGAGATCGACGCCGAGGTGGAGATCGGCGGCGTCATCACCACGCGCCAGGGGCTGAACGTCCCCAGCCCGGTCGACGACCTGCCCTCGGTCCTCGAGGAGGACCTCGTCCACCTCGAGGCCGGCGAGAAGATGGGCGTGGACATCGTCGCGCCGAGCTTCGTCCGGCGCCCCGAGGAGATCATCGAGCTGCGCGAGTACACGCGCGCGCCGATCATCGCCAAGATCGAGAAGCCCCAGGCGGTCGACCGCGCCGAGGACATCATCCGTGCCAGCGACGGCATAATGGTCGCCCGCGGCGACCTGGGAATCGAGCTGCCGGTGGCCGAGGTGCCGATGGTCCAGAAGCGGCTGCTGCGCCTCGCCGGCGAGCACGCCCGGGTGTCGATCACCGCCACGCAGATGCTCGACTCGATGGTCCGCTCGCCGCGGCCCACCCGCGCCGAGGTCGCCGACGTGGCCAACGCGATCCTCGACGGGACCGACGCGGTGATGCTCTCCCAGGAGACCGCGGTCGGGGCCCACCCGGTCGAGGCGGTGGCGATGATGGACTCGATCGCCCGCACCACCGAGCGCGAGGCCCCCTACGCACGCTGGAACGAGCACCGCGTCGCGCGGGACGCCCGCGACCCCGGCTACACCGTCGCCCACAGCGCCGTCGAGGCGGCCAGCCAGCTCCAGCTCGACGCGCTGATCGTGCCGACGCTCTCGGGGCGCTCGGCCCGGCTGGTCTCGGCCCACCGGCCGACCGTTCCCATCCTCGCCCTCTCCCCCGGGCGCGAGACGGTGCGGCGCTGCGGGCTGCTCTGGGGCGTGACCGCGGCATTGATGCGCCGCCACGAGACCACCGAGGAGCTGATCGCCGACGCGGGGCGCCGCGTGATCGAGCTCGGCTGGTGCCGCCCGGGGCAGCGGGTGGGCATAACCGCGGGGCTGCCGAGCGGCCGCCCGGGAACTACGAGCCTCTTCCAGGTCCAGACGCTCGAGCCGCTGCCGGCCTAGCCGCCCTCGACCTGCGAGCCGGGGACGATGTCGTCCCGGCCGTCGGGCCAGCGCACCCACGCCTTGTGGCCGCCGTCGTAGTCGGGGCCGAGCAGGACCAGCGTGGCCGGGTCGCCGAAGGCGGTGCACTGCCCGGTTCCCTCCGGGTCGGCGCCGCGCCAGATGCGGATGAAGCCGTTGCCCTCCCACTCCTCGCCGATAGTGGTCGGCCCGGCGTGGCCGGGCATTACGACGGTCTCTTTCGGCAGGCCCATCAGCGTCTCCATGATCGAGGCGTGGAGGTCCTCGTAGCCGCTGGCGCCGGGGGCGCGCACGCCACCGACCGACCCCTTGAAGAGCGTGTCGCCGGTGAAGACGTGGCCGTCCACCAGCAGCGAGACCATGCCGGCGGTGTGGCCCGGGGTGGGCAGGGGCTCCACCTCGAGCTCCCCGATCCGGAGCTTCTCGCCGGGAACCAGGTCGCCGGTGGCCTGCGGTACCTGGTCGCGCTCGGCGGGGTGGATCAGCACCTCGATCCCCGGGTAGGCCTCGACCAGCGCGTCGACCGCAGCGACGTGGTCGAAGTGGTGGTGGGTCAGCAGCACGTGGGTAGGGCTCATGCCCAGCGCCGCCGCCTCCTCGATCAGCGGCTCGACCGGGCCGCCGGCGTCCACGAAGAAGGCCCCACCACCCTCCTCCCCGACCAGGTAGGTGTTGGTCAGGAAGCCTTCCAGCTCGGAGCTCTTGACGATCATGGCGTGAGGGTAGGCTACGCGCGTGGCCCGGCTCATCCACACCTGCTACCGGATCGGCGAGATCGACCGTTCGGTCGCCTTCTACGAGGCGCTCGGGTTCGAGGAGACCGGGCGCATGCCGATCGGCGACGAGGCGATCAACGTCTTCATGAACCTGCCGGGCGACGGCGAGAGCCCCCGCCTGGAGCTCACCTTCAATTTCGGAGTCGACTCCTACGAGATCGGCACCGGCTACGGCCACATTGCGATCACCACGGCCGACCTCGACGGCACCCTCGCGGCCCTGGCCGAAAAGGGGATCGAGCCCGAGAAGCCGCCGTACTCGGTCCGCGAAGGCGGCTCGCGGCTCTGCTTCGTGCGGGACCCGGACGGCTACCGCATTGAGCTGATCGAGCGTGCCGGCTGACGGCGACGCCCGCCTGGCCGTAATCGACCTCGGGTCGAACTCCTTCCGGTTGGTCGTCTTCGAGTCCCACTCCGGGGCCAGCGAACGTGGCCGGCTCTGGTGGCGCAGCCCCGACGAGTCCGAGGCGCCGCTCGGGGCCTGGTGGAAGCGGACCGACGAGATCTACGAGCCGGTGCGAATCCTGGCCGGCGCCGGCAAGGACGGCGAGCTCAGCGAGGAGTCGATGGAGCGGGCGCTGCGCACGATCGACATCTTCGCCCACTTCTGCAAGGCCGGCGAGCTCGGCCCCCGGGAGCGGGTGGCCGTGGCCACCAGCGCCATCCGCGACGCGCCCAACGGCGACGAGCTGATCGAGCGGGCCCGCGAGCAGAGCGGCCTGGAGATCCGCGTGCTCAGCGGTGAAGAGGAGGCCCGCTACGGATACCTGGCCGCGGTCAACTCCACCAGCCTGCGCAACGGGGCCGTCCTCGAGCTCGGCGGCGGCTCGGCCCAGCTGGTCAAGGTCGACGACTGGGCCGCCACCGAATTCGACTCCTGGCGGCTGGGCGCGGTGCGGATGACCGAGAAGTTCCTGGAGGGGGACGGGCCGGCCAGCCCCAGGCAGCTGGGCCGCCTGCGCAAGCACGTGGCCTCGCGGCTCGAGGAGGCCGAATGGCTCAAGGACGTCGGCGGGGAGCTGGTGGGAGTGGGCGGGGCGATCCGCAACCTCGCCGCCGCCGCCCAGCACCTCGAGGGCAAGCCCGCCTTCGGGGTCCAGGGCTTCAACCTGAAGCGCCGGACGCTGGACGAGCTGATCGAGCTCCTGGCCGCGATGCCGGTCCCCGAACGCCGGGAGGTGCCGGGCATAAAGCCGGCCCGCGGAGACATCATCCTCGCCGGCGCGATCGTCGTCGAGCAGGTGCTTGAAGCGAGCGGCTTCAAGAAGGTGCGCGCGACCGAGGCCGGGCTGCGCGAAGGGATCTTCCTCGAGCGCCTCCTCTCCGAGCGCCCCGAGCCGCTATTCGAGGACGTGCGGGCGGCCAGCGTCATCAACCTCGCCTCCCAGTACGACCCGCACGCCCGCCACACCCGCCACGTCGCGGCGCTTGCCCTCGGGCTCTTCGACGAGCTGGGCGCCGCCGGGCTGCACCCGGCCGACCCCTCCGAGCGCGAGCTGCTCTGGGCCGCATGCCTGCTCCACGACATCGGCGTGGCAATCAACTACGACGACCACCACAAGCACTCCCGCTACCTGATCCTCAACGCCGGCCTGCCCGGCTTCTCGCCGCGGGAGATGGCGCTGATCGGGCAGGCGGTGCGCTACCACCGCAAGGGCCTGCCGAGCCTCGGCCCGTTCGCGGCGCTGATGAAGCCCGGTGACCAGGAGATCCTCGACCGCTGCTCGGTCCTGCTGCGCCTGGCCGAGGACCTGGAGCGCAGCCGCGACCAGGCGGTGGCCGAGGCCCACGTGCTGGCCAACGGGAGCGGCGTCGAGCTGGCGCTGGTCAGCGAGGCGCCGGTGCCGGTGGCCCGCTGGGCGGCGTCCCGCGAGAGCGAGCTCTTCGAGCACGCCTTCGGTGCCCCGCTGCGCTTCGTCGGCTGACAGCTGAGGCTCGCGGTTGGTGATACAAGAGCGCGATGTGCACCAACTTCAAGAACAAGGCGGCCAAGGACGGGTCGGTCGTGGTCGGCCGGACGATGGAGTTCCCCCCGATGCTCCCATGGTGCCTCGCCGCCCTGCCGGCCGACTACGCGGGCACCGGCAGCGTTCCCAAGGGGAGCAAGGACCCGTCGAAGACATGGACCGCCGAGTACGGCGTGGTCGGCATAGCAGGCTTCGATAACCCGGCCTGGCTCGTCGACGGCATGAACGACGCCGGACTCTCGGCCCACATGCTCTACATGCCGGGCTACGCCACCTACCAGGACTTCAAGGGCGACGGCACCGACCTGGCCGAGATCGATTTGATCCCCTTCCTGCTCGGGACCTGCGCCTCGCTGGGCGACGTTCGCGAGGCGATGGTGAACGTGAACGTCTGGGGAATGGACCCCGGGATGGGCTTCGTCCCCGGCTGCCACGTCCTCGTGCACGACGAAAAGGACTCGCTGGCCATCGAGTTCCACCCCGAGGGTGCCCGCCTCGTCAACAACCCGCTCGGCGTGGGAACCAACGACCCGTACATGGAGTGGCACCACACCAACCTCTCCAACTACCTCGGATTCTCGTCCGTCAACCCGCAGGCCGTGAAGATCGACAACGTGGAGATCGCGCCGCTCGGCCAGGGCCAGGGGGTCATGGGGCTCCCCGGCGACTCGTCGCCGCCGTCCCGCTACGTACGCGCGTTCACCCAGGTGAGCCTCTCTGAGCAGCCCGAGAACGGGCACGACTCTGAGCAGCTCGCCCTCCACATCCTCAACAACTTCGACATCACGCCGGGCCTGATCAAGGAGCCGGCGCCGGGCGGGGGTATGACCAACGAGGTGACGAGCTGGTCGACGATCAGCAACCTCACCGGCAAGCGCTACTCGTACCGGACGATCGACGATCCGAACACCTACGTCATCGACCTGGCGAAGACCGACTTCAAGAAGGCGGCGCGCACGGCCGCCCTCCCGGACTCGGGGGACTTCACGCCGGCGACGATCTGACGGCTACTCGCGCTCGGGCGGAAGCTCGGAGGGGTCGCCCGGAAACTCGGGCATGTCCTCCTCGCCGGGGCCGACCGGCACGACGACCGGCACCTCGACCGGCATCTCGCGCGAGACGGCCTCGGCCACCTCCTCCTCGATCCCGAACGCCGACCCGTCACACTGGATCCGCACCCGCTTGGTCGGGACGCGGTCGTCGGCCAGCACGGGCAGCCCCCAGAGCTCATCCCAGCCCATCAGCCCGTGGTCGACGGGGTTGAGCAGGATGGCGTTGGCCGGCACCGGGCAGCTCCCGTTGTGCTCGTCGAGGGCGGCGCGGATCGCCGCGAGGTTCCTGGACTCGAAGTCGCTCACGCCGCCGAGGTTACCGGCGCCGCCTCTTCGCTCGCGCCACTCGGCGCCGACTCCTCCCCGGCCTGGCCGGGCGAGGTGAACCGCGGGATCAGGAGTGCGACCAGGGCCCCGACCGCCAGCACCGCGGCGCCAACCGGGAGGGCCGCCGTCAGCCCGTCGACATAGTCCTGAGGAGAGGCGTAGCCACCGGCCCCGGCGAAGACCGTGGCCAGCACCGACACGCCGAAGACGCCCCCGAGCTCGCGGATCGTGTTGGTGGCGCCCGAGGCCTTGCCGGCCTCCTTCGGCTTGACCGAGGAGAGCACGGCGTTGGCCGACGGCGCGAAGACCAGCGACATCCCCACCCCGGCGGCGACGAATGCAGGAAGGAAGTCGACGTAGGCGGCATCGACGGCGGCGACCCTGGCCACCCAGAACATCGCGAAGGCCTGGAGCGCGAGGCCCAGGGCCATCAGCGGGCGGGCGCCGATCCGGTCGGAGAGGATCCCGGCCACCGGCGCGACGAAGATCGGCATCGCCGTCCAGGGAAGGATCCTCACCCCGGCCTGCAGCGGGTTGAGGCCCTGAACGGTCACGAAGAACTGGGAGAGGAAGAAGATCGAGCCGAAGATCCCGAAGAACATCGCGAACGAGGCCGCATTGGTCGCCGAGAAGGCCCGGCTCCTGAAGAAGCGCACCGGAAGCATCGGCTCGCGCGCCCGCGCCTCGACGACCAGGAACGCCACCAGGAACACGACGCCCGCGGCGAGCGAGGCAAGCACGGTGGCGCTCGTCCATCCGAGCTCGCTGGCGCGGATGACGCCGAAGGTGGTCGGCAGCAGGGCGGCGATGGCCAGCGCCAGGCCGCGGGGGTCGAGCCCCCTGTCGGGCCCGTAGCTCTCGACCAGCATCCGCGCCGCCAGCGGCGCGATCACGAGGCCGATCGGCACGTTCACCCAGCAGATCCACTGCCAGGAGATCCCCTCGGTGATGGCGCCGCCGACGACCGGGCCCATGGCCACGCCCAGCCCGGAGACCCCCGACCAGGCGCCGATCGCCAGGCCGCGCTTTCCGTCGGGCACCGCCTCGGAAAGGAGGGTCAGGGAGAGCGGGGTGACCAGTGCGGCCCCGAGGCCCTGAACGGCCCTTGCGGCGACCAGGGCTCCGGCGTCCGGGGCGAGCGCCGCCCCGGCCGAGGCGACGGTGAAGGTGAGGACGCCCAGGGAAAACATCCGCCGACGCCCGAAGCGGTCACCGAGGGCGGCGCCGGTGAGCAGGAAGACGGCGAAGGTCAGCGTGTAGGCGTTGACCGTCCATTCGAGCTGCTGGAGCGAGGCGCCGAGGTCGACCCGGATCACCGGCAGCGCGGTGGAAACCACGAGGTTGTCGAGGGTCACCATGAAGAGCCCGGTCGAGACCAGGACGAAGGTGGCCAGCAGCCCCGGGGAGTCTCCCTTCGCCTTGCCGCTCATTCCCCGTCCTCGCAGCGCAGGGTCCTGGCCCACGGGGCCTGGCTGCCGGCGACGCCTATCGCGCCGATGATGTTCATCAGCATCCCGTGGGCGACGAACGCCTGGACCTCCTCGTCCGGTGCGCCGCTGACCTCGCGGATGGTCTCGACGATCGCCCCGAAGTTCTCCTGGACGGCCTTCCTGACCGCCGGCTCCTGGCAGGCGGCGTAGCTGTGGAGCTGATTCGCGAGCATCGTTCCGTCCTCGAGCATTCCGTCGTAGGCGTCGCCCATCGCGTCCAGCGCGGCCTCCGGGTCGCCGCGGTGGGGTTCGCCGGCCCGGGCAAGCTCGTCGCGCACCCTCTCGTAAGCCTGCTCGACACAGGCGATGAAGAGGTCCTCCTTGGTCGGGTAGAGGCGGAAAAGATAGGCCTGGGAGATCCCGGCCCGGGCCGCGATCGCGGTGGTTGGGGTCCCGTAGAGGCCCTTGCGCGCGAACTCGACCAGGGCCGCGTCGACCAGCTCGGGCCTGCGGTCCTCGGAGCGGCGCAGGACGCGCGGCGGCTTCTGTTCCGGTGTGGAGAGCCCGCTCACAAAGTGTGAGTGTGCACTCACTCACACCTTTTGTCAAGGGCTCAGCCGAGCAGCACCCCGGGGTTGAGGATTCCGGCCGGGTCCAGCTCCCTGCGGGCGGCTGCGAGCGCGGTGGCGAACGGTTCGGGCCGCTGCTCGTCGTACCAGGGGCGATGGTCCCGGCCGACGGCGTGATGGTGGGTGATCGTTCCCCCGGCGGCAAGGATCGCCGCGCCGGCCGCCTCCTTCATCTCGTGCCACTGGGCCTCCTCGTCGCCTCGCCGTGCCGGGGCGATGACCGTGTAGTAGGGGGCCGGCCCGTCCGGGTAGAGGTGGGTGAAGCGGCAGGTCACCCGGCACGGCTCGCCCAGCGCCTCGCGCACGGCGCCCGACACCTGCTCGTGAAAGGCGGGAAAGCGCTCCCAGGTGATCGCCGTCTCGAAGGTGTCGGCCATGACCCCGAGCCTCACGAGCATGTCGCGCAGGTAGGGCATCCGGATGAAAGCCTCGCGCCAGGCGCCGGCGCCGCCTGCGCCACCGTTGCCCTCCTCCCACTCGCCGCCGTGGGAGGCCGCGATCTCGAGTGCCCGCGAGAGGTCGTGGTCGACCGGTGCGTCGGTCGACTCGAAACCGAGCACGAGCAGGGCGTGCGTCCCGTCGCCCGAGCCGGTCTGCAGCGCCTCGAGCTCGTCGATCAGCCGGCAGTTCGCCGGGTCGAGCCCGGTCTGGACGATCTCCCGAGATGCCACGGCCCCGGCTTCGAAGGAGGGGAAGCGAACCGACCGCGACGCCCGGTGCTCCGGGCGCGGCTGGATCCGCGTCCAGGCCTGCGTGATCACGCCGAGAGTCCCCTCGGAGCCCAGGAGCATCCGGTCGGGGCTGGGGCCGGCCCCGGAGCCGGGCAGGCGCCGGGACTCCCACGTCCCCGACGGCGTGATCGCGCGGACCGACTCGACCAGGTCGTCGATGTGGGTGGCGCGAGTGGCGAAGTGGCCCCCGGCCCGGGTGGCGATCCACCCGCCGAGGGTCGAGCACTCGAACGACTGGGGGTAGAAGCGCATCGTCATGCCCTGCGCACCGAGCTGCTCCTCGAGCCGCGGGCCCGCCGCCCCCGCCCCGATCAGCGCGGCGCGGGAGACCTCGTCGATCTCGTGAACCCGGTCGAAGGCGCCAAGGTCGAGCGAACATGTGCCGTTGTAGCCCTCGGGAATGTCGGGCTCGACACCGCCGACGACGCTGGTCCCGCCGCCGTACGGAATCACCGCGACCTGACCGGCAGCCGCCCAGGCGAGGAGCTCCTCGACCTGCCCCTCGCCGGTCGGGCGCGCCACGAAGTCGGGGGGATGCGGGTAGCGGCCGCGGAAGCCGCGGATGGTGTCCAGGTAGGAGCTGCCGCGGGCGTGAAGGGCCCGGTCGCGGCGGTCGACGCTGCAGATCGCGCCCAGCGCTCCTGCGGGTGGCTCGATCCCCAGGCCGGCCACCTGCGCCTCGGCGAACGGGACCGGCTCCTCCGGCTCCTGCGCGGGGAAACCGAAGAGGGCCTCGACCCCCGGCGCGGCCGCGGCCGCCTCGGCGGCGGTCACGGCCGAGTCCTCGTATCCCCAGCCCCAGATGCTCCTGGCGCGTGCGCTCACGGCCGACAACGTACCCTGACCCCAATGGCCGATACGCCCTCGATGCTCGCCCGCGGACCCTGGTCGGCCGACCAGGTCGCCGTTACCTGGCTTGAGGAGCAGTATGAGCCGCCGCCCGAGATAAGCGCGCGGGCCGACGAGGCGGTCGCCGCGCTGGCCGAGCGGGGATCCCCGAGCCACGACGGGCTGGCGGGAAGGATCAGCGGCTTCGAGCTGGCGCAGGACGGCGCGCTCAGCGTCGAGATGCAGCCGGCGCGCTGGTCGCTGCGGCTGGTCGAGGGCAACGCCTCCGACTCGGTCGCCGCGCTCTGTGCCGTAAGGGACGCCGACGGCCGCTGGCTGGCCGGCCGCCGGGCGGCGTGGCTGGCCTCCTGGCCCGGTCGCTGGGCACTCGGCGCCGGCGGCGCCGTGGACGTAGGCGAGAGCCCCGTCACGACGCTCGTGCGCGAACTGGAGGAGGAGTGGTCGGTGGAGCCCGAGGAGGTCCGGGTCGAGGCCCTGGTCGGCCTGCCGCAAAGGATGACCATGCTGATCGGGCAGGCCTGGCTGGCCCCGGGCGCGGAGGTGACTCCCGACTCCGAGCACGACGCCCACGCCTGGTGGCCGGCCGAGATCGACCGGTGGCCCCGGGAAGCGGACGAGCCGCTGCGGCGGATGGCCCTGCTCCTGGACGAGAACGGCCGATGAGCGAAGCGAAGCCATCGCCCGCCGGTTCCGGGCCCCCGCCCGCGCCCCGCAAGGGTCCGGTCCCGAGCCTCTCGTTCACGACGCTAAAGCGCCTCTCATTCGCCCACTCGGGGGCCTACCTGCTGCTGCTGGCCGTATGGCTGATCCCGGGCCTGGCCCTGGGCGAGACGATCTTCGGTTACACGCACGGGATCGGTTGGATCCTGATGGTCCTCTTCGTCCTGCTCGCGCTCCAGGCCCGCGTGCTCGGGCTCAGGCTCGCCTTCGCGGTTGCCGTCCTGGGAGCGATCGCGCCCTTCTTCGGCTCGTGGGAGTTCGTCCGCGAGCAGCGCCGTCGCGACGCCGTCGAGACGTCCGCCGACGGCTCCGGCGACGGGGCGGCCCCGCCCGGCGGCGACGGTGTTAACGCGAGCGCCGTTGCGGACGGCGAACTCGCCGGCAGCGCTCGCTAGCATCACGCCAAGAGCGCCTGATGGCCACAGCCACGACAGTCGAGGTGACGCTCCCGGCCATGGGCGAGTCGGTAAGCGAGGGAACCGTCCTTGAGTGGCGCAAGGCCGAGGGCGACCCCGTCGAGGCGGGCGAGACGCTGGTCGAGGTCTCGACCGACAAGGTCGACGCCGAGATCCCCTCCCCGGTTGCCGGCACCCTCGTGAAGATCCTCGCCCCCGAGGGCGAAACGGTGACGGTGGGCGCGGTTATCGCCGAGATCAGGGCCGGCGAGGCCAACGACAACGGCGGCGCGGCCGCCAACGGCGCAGCCGCTGAGACGGCCAGCAACGGCTCGGCGCCGGGCGGAGCCGACGGCGAGGCGCAGGTGATCGACATCGTCACGCCCTCAGCCGGAGAGTCGGTAACCGAAGGGACGCTGCTGGACTGGCACGTGGCCCCCGGCGACCAGGTCTCCGACGGGCAGACCATCGTCGAGATCTCCACCGACAAGGTCGACGTCGAACTCCCCGCTCCGGCCGCCGGCACGATCACCGAGATCCTCGCCGAGGCCGGGGAGACGGTCACCGTCGGCCAGGTGATCGCCCGGATGGAGGCCGGGGCCGGCGCAGCCCCTGCCGCCGGCGGCAACGGCAACGGTGCCGCGCTCTCCGAGGCAGCGCCGACGCCCGCGGCGACCCCCGAGGGAGTCAGCGTCTCGCCGGTCGCCGCCCGGGTGGCCGCCGCCGAGGGAATCGACCTCGCGGCGGTGACGGGGACCGGCCCCGGGGGCCGCGTTACCAAGGCCGACGTGCTCGCCGCCGGCTCGGGCAACGGGACCGGCGCTACGTCGGCCGCTTCGCGGACCGAGCTCAAGGGCGGCGCGGCGATGCTCGCCCGCTACATGGACGAGAGCCGCTCGATCCCCACCGCGACCTCGTTCCGGACGCTGGTCGTCTCCGCGATGGACGCCCGCCGGCGCGAGCTCAAGGACGCAGGGCTGAAGGTCTCCTTCACGCACATCATCGCCTGGGCGATCGCCCGGGCGGCGACCGAGCAGATGCCGGTGATGGCCGAACACTTCGAGGAGCAGGGCGGCAAGCCCTACCGGATAGACGACGGGCAGGTGAACCTCGGGATCGCCGTCGACGTCGAGAAGAAGGACGGCTCGCGAACGCTGATGGTCCCGGTGATCCGCAACGCCGGTGGCCTGGGCTTCGCCGGTTTCCGCGCCGCCTTCGACGAGCTGATCGAGAAGGCGCGCACCAACAGCCTCTCCCCCGACGACCTGGCCGGCGCCAACATCTCCCTGACCAACCCCGGCGGCATCGGCACGGTCGCTTCGGTACCGCGGCTGATGCCCGGCCAGGGGACGATCGTCGCCACCGGCTCGATCGCCTACCCCGCGGGCCTGGGCACCGTCGGCGAGCAGATCGGCGCCGAGAAGGTCATGACGATGACCTCGACCTACGACCACCGGATCATCCAGGGGGCAGAGTCCGGCCGCTTCCTGCAGACCGTCGACCGCCTCCTCCAGGGGGAGGACGGCTTCTACGAGGACCTCTTCGCCGACCTCGGCCTGGTCGCCGGGCCGGCACCCCAGGCACCGGCCCCGAGCGTGGCCACTGCCGCGGCTCCGGCCGTAGCGGCGGGCGCCGACGACGTCGAGCTGATGCAGTCGGTCCAGGCGGCGACGGCCCTGGTCAAGGCCTTCCGCACCCACGGCCACCTCGCCGCGGGCCTGGACCCCCTGGGCACCGAGCCGATCGGCGACCCGGCCCTCGACCCGAACACCGTCCACCTCTCCGAGGCCATCATGCGCCGGATCCCCTCCAAGATCCTGAGGATCTACGTGCCCGGCGACGACCTGGCCGAGGCGCTCCCCTACCTGCGCGAGGTCTACACCGGCTCGCTGGCCTACGAGATCGAGCACATCTCCAGCCATCGCCAGCGCCTCTGGCTGCGCGAGCGGATCGAGGGTGGCACCTTCCGCCAGCCGCTCCCGGACGAGGAGCGCCGGCGGGTGCTCCAGCGGCTGATCTCGGTCGACTCGCTCGAGCGCTTCATGCACAAGGCCTACCTCGGCCAGCAGCAGTTCTCGATCGAGGGCCTCGACATGACCGTCCCGATGCTCGACGAGGCGATCATCCTCGCCGCCCGGGGCGGCGCCCGCGAGGTCATCATCGGCATGGCCCACCGCGGCCGGCTCAACGTGCTGGCCCACAACCTCGGGCGCCCCTACGAGACGATCTTCGGCGAGTTCGAGGGCAAGTCGTCGGTCGAGGTGGTCAAGGCGGTCACCGAGATCCCGCAGGGCGGGACCGGCGACGTCAAGTACCACCACGGCCTGGAGAGCCAGTTCGAGCTGCCGGACGGCGGCTCGGTGCTCGTGAACCTGGAGTCCAACCCCAGCCACCTCGAGTTCGTCGATCCGGTGGTGATGGGCGCGGCCCGCGCCGCCCAGACCGACCGCAGCGGCCCGGTCGCCCAGCGCGACTCGCGGGCGGCGGTGCCGGTGATCCTCCACGGCGACGCGGCGATGATCGGCCAGGGCATCGTGGCCGAGACGCTCAACCTCCAGGGGCTCGACGGCTACCAGGTCGGGGGCTCCCTGCACCTCATCCAGAACAACCAGATCGGCTTTACCACCGACTCCGAGGACGCGCGCTCCACCCACTGGGCCTCCGACCTGGCCAAGGGCTTCGACGTGCCGATCATCCACGTGAACGCCGACGACGTCGACGCCTGTATCAGCGCCGTGCGCCTGGCGATGGCCTTCCGCGAGGAGTTCGGCCACGACGTGCTGATCGACCTGATCGGCTACCGGCGCTTCGGCCACAACGAGGCCGACGAGCCGGCCTACACCCAGCCGGAGATGTACGAGGCGATCAAGCAGCACGAGCGGGTCTCCGAGATCTACGCCAAGGAGCTGATAGCCGCCGGCATCGTCACCCGCGAGGAGGTCGACCGCTGGTCGCAGGAGTCGTGGGACGAGATGACCCGCGAGCACCAGGACCTCAAGGGCCGGATCCGCGAGGCCGAGGAGATGGACGGCGGCGAGCAGGCCACCGGCGAGTACCTGCTCGACCGCAGCAAGAGCCCCCCGGTGGAGACCGCCGTCTCGGCGGAGAGCCTGCGCCACATCAACGAGGAGCTGCTCACGGTGCCCGAGGGCTTCGAGCTCAACTCCAAGCTCGAGCGCCAGCTCGAGCGCCGCCGCGAGGCGCTGGCCAGCGGCGAGGGCATCGACTGGGCCCAGGCCGAGGCGCTCGCCTTCGGCTCACTGCTGATCGACGGGGTGCCGATCCGCCTCACCGGGCAGGACTCCGAGCGCGGCACCTTCAGCCAGCGACACCTGGTATTCCACGACTCCCGCACCGGCCTGAGCTACGCGCCGATCCAGCACCTCGACGGCGCCCGCGCCCCGATCGAGATCCACAACAGCCCGCTCTCCGAGTCGGCCTGCATGGGCTTTGAGTACGGCTACTCCGAGGAGGCGCCCGACTCGCTGGTCCTCTGGGAGGCCCAGTACGGGGACTTCGCCAACGGCGCCCAGGTGATCATCGACCAGTTCATCTCGAGCGGGCTGGCCAAGTGGGGCAAGACCACGCGGCTGACGCTCCTGCTGCCCCACGGCTACGAGGGCGCCGGCCCCGAGCACTCCTCCGCCCGGCTCGAGCGCTTCCTGCAGCTCTCCGCCGAGGGCAACATGCGCGTGGCCAACCTGACCACGCCGGCCCAGTACTTCCACCTCCTGCGCCGCCAGGCGATGATCGCCAAGCAGCGCCCGCTCGTGGTGATGACGCCCAAGTCGCTCCTGCGCCTCCCCCAGGCGGTCAACCGGATCGAGCACCTGAGCGATACCCGCTTCTATCCCGTCCTCGCCGAGCCGGGCGTCGACGCCGAGAAGGTGACCCGGCTGGTGCTGTGCACCGGGAAGATCTACTACGACCTCAAGGGCCACGAGGTCCACCAGGGCAACGACGGCGTGGCGATCGGGCGCATCGAGCTTCTCTACCCCTTCCCCGAGGAGGACGTGCGCGAGCTGATCGCCGGCTACCCGAACCTCGAGGAGGTCCTCTGGGTCCAGGAGGAGCCGCGCAACATGGGAGCCCGGGCGCACATGTTCCCGCGGCTGATGCAGATCCTCCCCGACGAGCTCGAGTTCGGCTACGTCGGCCGGCCCGAGCGGGCCTCATCGGGCGAGGGCTACCCGGCAGCCCATACCGCCGAGCAGAACCGCATCCTCGCCACGGCGCTCGACCGGGGCATCCCGGTCAGCGCCTACCCGAAGAAGACCCCCGGCGAGCGCTGATCAGCCGCCGCCGGCGGTGCACGGATCGGGCCCGTGTGGGATCAGGCTGAGCTGACGCTGGAGCCGAGGTCGCGAGGCGTCCACCTGGTGACCGGCGAGGTGCTGGGCGCGATCGGCGAGGCGCTCGGGGGCTACCGGATCGGACTCTGCCAGCTCTTCGTGCTCCACACCTCGGCGTCACTCTCGGTGAACGAGAATGCCTCGCCCGACGTCCGCCACGACACCCGCACCTGGCTGGACAGCGTCGTCCCCGAGCAGTTCCCGTGGACCCACACCCTCGAGGGCAGCGACGACATGCCGGCCCACGTGAAGTCGATGATCACCGGCAGCTCGCTGGTGCTCCCCGTGCGCGACGGCGCCCTCAAGCTGGGCACCTGGCAGGGCATCTACCTGCTCGAGCACCGCGACCACGGCGGCCCGAGGTCGCTGGTCGCGACGATCGGCGGCGAGGGCTGAGCCTCAGCGGCCCTTCCAGACCGGGTCACGCTTCTCGGCAAAGGCGATCGCGCCCTCCTGGGCGTCCTCGGATCCGAGCACCGGCCCGGCGATCTCCATCTGCTTGACCCAGAACTCCTCGGTGCTCCAGTCCCACTGGGCCTCGAGGATCTGCTTGGTCGCGGCGAGCGCGAGCGGCCCGTTGGCGGCGATCTCCCCGGCGAGCGCCAGGGCGGCGTCGAGGGCTCCGCCGTCGTCGGCCAGGCGGTTCACCAGCCCGAGCTCGTGGCCACGCTCGGCACTGATCGGGTCGCCGGTGAGGGCCATCTCCATCACCACGCCGTAGGGCAGCTTGCGGGGCAGGCGCAGCAGGCCGCCTCCGGCCGCCACCAGGGAGCGCTTGACCTCCGGAATGCCGAGCTTGGCGCTGCGGCCGGCGACGAGCAGGTCGCAGGCCATGGCGATCTCGAGGCCGCCGGCCACGGCGAAGCCCTCGACGGCGGCGATGATCGGCTTGCGGGGCGGCTGCTGGATGATGCCCCCGAATCCGCGCGTCTCGTGCCACGGGGTCTCCCCGGCGGCAAAGGCCTTCAGGTCCATCCCGGCACAGAAGCCGCGGCCGGCGCCGGTGAGGATCGCCAGGGAGAGGCCGTCGTCGGAGTCGAGCTCGTCGACCGCGGCGGCGATGCCGTCGGAGACCGCCTTGTTGACCGCGTTGCGCTGGTCGGGGCGGTTTATCGTGATTACCAGGACGTTGTCGCGGCGCTCGGTGAGGACGGCCGGCTCGGTGGATTCATCGCTCATGGCGCAGACGCTACCGGCTGGCCGCAGCGGCGGGCGGCCGGATAGGCTCCCCCGCGTGAAGCACCTGGCGCGTGGCCTCTTCCAGATCCAGCTCACGCCGCGGCAGGCGGTGAACGCCTACCTGGTCGGCGACGTGCTGGTCGACTGCGGCTACCCGATGAACTGGAAGCGCCTGCAGGCCGAGCTGGGAGGCAGCCGCCCCCGGTTCCACGCCGTGACCCACGCCCACGCCGACCACGCCGGCAACTCGAAGCGCCTGAAGGAGGAGCAGGGCCTCGAGGTCTGGGTCGGGGAGAGCGACGCCGGGGTCCTGGCCTCCGGCCAGCCGGAGCCCGGCGACGTGGCGGTAAAGGGCCTCCTGCGCCGGTACATGAGCTTTCCGGGGGTCGAGGCCGACCGCCAGCTCAGGGCCGGCGACGAGATCGACGCCGGTTTCGTGGTGATCGACACGCCGGGCCACTCACCCGGCCACGTGAGCTTCTGGCGCGAGGAGGACCGCACGCTGGTCTGCGGCGACGTCTTCTTCAACATGAACATGGCCACGACCGCACCCGGGCTGCATCAGCCACCGGGGATGTTCACCCCCGATCCCGGGCGAAACCGCCAGAGCGAGCGGCTGCTGGCCGGGCTTGAGCCGGCGCTGGTCCTCTTCGGCCACGGGCCGCCGCTGCGCGACCCCGAGGCGCTGCGCAACTTCGCCGACAGCGTCGGCTAGGCGCGGCCGGGCAGCGGCCGCCTAGGCCTCGAAGAGCGTCATCTCCGGCTCGCGCTCACCGCGAACCACGGCAAGGTCGACGGTCACGCAGTCGATCCCGCGGTCCTCGGCCAGGGTGCGGGCCTGGGGCTTGATCTCCTGCGCGGCCAGGACCCCGCGGCATGAGGCCATCGCCGGGTCGCGGCGGATGAACTCGAGGTAGCGGGTCAGCTGCTCGACGGCGTCGATCGTCGCCACGCGCTTGATCTCCACCGCCACCCAGTCGTCGTCGCCGTCGCGGCACATGAGGTCGACCGGGCCCACCTCGGTCGGCCACTCCCGCCTGACCAGGCGGAAGCCCTCGCCGCAGAAGTGCGGGGCGCCGGCGAGCGCCTCCTGCAGGTGGGCCTCGACGCCATCCTTCTCCAGCTCGGCGGCCTCGCCCATGTCGTGGGTGACGTCGGAGAGGACCTCGGCGATCCGGATCTCGATCCGGTCCTCGGTCTTGCCGGCGCGCTTGCGCACGACGATCAGCGCGGGCGGCTCGCCCTCCTCCTCGATCACCGTCGGCGGCGTCATCCAGTTCTGGGGCTTGTAGCCACCGGTGTCGGCGTGGACCATCACCGAGCCGTCGGACTTGATCATCAGCAGTCGCAGCGCCTCGGGCAGGAGGGTGTCGAGCCGGCCGGTGTACTGCACCTCGCAGCGGGCGACGATCAGGCGCATCTGGGCCGACCCTACCGGGCGACCGAGCGTGAGCGGCTACCTGACGCGGCTGGCGTTCGAGGTCGCGCTGACCGCGGTGAACGGCTTCTGGCCCGGGTACTGGGCGCGGACCCGCCAGGTGCCCGCCGAAAGCTTGCGGGAGACCCTGATGTCGGCGTGGGCGAACTTGTTACGGCTGGACCTGGTGGCCCAGCGGCCGCCGACCTTCTTCTGCCACAGGAGCTTCAGCGTCCCGGTCGCCTCGAGCTGGGTGCCGGCGACCTGGATCTTTCCGGAGACCGTCCGGCGCTTGCCCTTGCCGCTGAGCTTCAGCTTCAGGCGGGTCTTCTGGCCGGCAAGCGTCTTCGGATTGACGTGCTGGGCGGTTATCTCGCGCGTGACCTTGTTCCCGTAGGAGTCGGAGGTCTCCACCAGGATCTTCACCGGGCCGTAGGGCTGGTCGCCGGCCCGCCACCAGGTCCGGCCGACACGCTGGTCGTTCTTCAGGCCCCGAAAGAGGCCGATCCCGTCACCGCCGACCGAGAAGCGAATCCGCGAGATCGGGCTGATCTCATCGCGGGCGGAGGCCGAGAGCTCGAGCTTGTTGTTGTATACGACATTCTCGGTGGGCTGGTAGACGGTGAGCTTCGGGCCCTCGACGTCGCCGCACGCACCGCTCAGGCGATCACCGTCACGGCCCACCGAGGCCATGGCCGCGTAGGAGGGCTTCTCGGCGAAGCCGTGGCTCATCAGCCCGTAGCGGCTCAGTTCGGTGTCGGCCGTGCTGGTGTCGCGCAGCGTGTACCAGACGCCGGCGTTGACGTACGGGTACTGGGCCAGGCAGTGGTAGGCCTGCTGGAGGTAAGCGGCCTGGGCAGCTTCGGTGACCCCGGCGTCCTTCTGGCCGGCCCATACGCCCCGGGCGCAGCGGGTCGTCGTGGTCGACCAGCCCAGCTCGCTCATCATGATCGGCTTGGCCGAGTCGCCGTTGGCCACCATGACCTCGCGGACCTCGCGGAAGCCCAGGAAGGTGAACCGGCCGATCCTTCCATCCTCGCGGTAGAAGTCGGACGGCGCCTTGAGGTTGCAGGCAGTGTCGGTGTGAACCGAGATTCCGTCAAAGGAGGCTCCTGCCCCGACCTTGTAGAGGTCCTCGACGAAGCGGTAGTTGTTACCGGTCAGCGGGCCGCCGAAGACCAGAGCCGAGGGGTCCTCGGCCTTGATCGCCGCGTACGTGGGCTTGAGGAGCGCGGCGTACGGGCCCGCGCCCGGCGCCGACCCGTGCCAGAACTCGGGCTCGTCGGGTTCGTTCCAGACCTCCCACGCCTGAACCTTGCCGGCGTAACGCCGCGCCAGGGGTCCGGCGAACGAGTTCGCGAAATCGGCGGGGTTGGCCGGAGGAACCAGCGGATCGGTGGACCCGTTCGCCCACTGGGGGGCGCCGATGAGCGCCAGTTGGACCTTCTGGCCCTTGATGGCGGCCAGCGAGGTCAGCGAGTCCAGGTAGCTGATGACCCCCGCGTTGAAGGGGCCGCCGCGGGTCGGCTGCAGCTCGTCCCAGCGCACGAAACGCCGGATCCACTTCGCGTGGAGGGCCTCGGCCCGGGCGACGGTGTCCGGCGCGCTCAGGTCCTGGGAGTTGATCCCCGTCTCGGCAGCGCTGCCCGTGGCGGGAACGGCCAGCGCCAGACTGGCCGCCAGAGCGGCGCCAACCAGCGCTCTTTTCATCGACTTGCGCATCGTCACTTCCCAAAACACGGCAGCTGGCCGTTAGTTGCCTGCGGAATAACCGCGGCTGCAACTGAGACCGGTCGAGCCCCGGCCCGTGACGGAGCTCACGCCGCGGGCAGCACCCGGGCCTCGCGCTCGCGCAGCCCCTCGAGCAGGGAGGCGACGTCCTCGTCGGCCGGCTCGAGCTCGAGGGCGCGCTCGGCGGCGTCGATCGCGTCGGTAACGCGATCCCCGCGGGCGAGGGCGTGGGCCAGGCGCGACCAGGCCGCCGCCGAGTCGGGGCCCAGGGCGGTCGCCTGCTCGCAGGCGGTCAGCTCGCCGCCGGGGTCGCCGGCCAGGTGGAAGGCCAGGGCAAGGTCGAGCAGCCCGTCGACGCTCGGACCCAGGGAACGGGCCTTCTCGAACGAGGCGATGGCCAGCGCCCGGTCGCCGCTGCGGAGCGCGAGGCGGCCGATCCGCTCCCAGGCGTCGGCGTCCTTCGGCGCGCGCTCGGCCGCCTCCTCGGCCGCCTCGATCGCCATCGGCAGGGCGCCCATCGCCTCGTAGATGCGCGAGGCAAAGCGCCGGGGAGCCGGGCGATCGGGCTCGACCCGGGCCCAGTCGCGGACCGCCCGGCCGGCCGCCGGGAGATTGCCGGCCTGGAAGAAGGCGAGCGTCATCAGCCTCAGGACCGCGGGGTTCCTGGGCTCGGCGTCACGCGCGTAGACCAGCCGGCGTGCGGCGAGGGCGTACTGGCCCTCGGCCATGGCGTGGCGGGCGGCGGTCATGAAGCGCTCGACGCGGTCGGCGCCCTCGTCGGGCTTGGAGAAGTCGACGAACTGCAGGCTCCCCGCCGGCACCGTCCGGACCCCGGCCTGGAAGCGGACCCGGGCCCACTGCTGGACGTCGTCCCCCTCGCCGGTGAAGTAGATGCCGCTGACCGTGCCCACCCCCCACTCGGGATAGGAGAGGCAGCGGGCGTAGCGGTGCACGACCGAGTGGTCGGGAACCTGGGAGGCGAACGGGTCGTCGGGCCCCGGCCCGCCCTCGGCCTCGCGGCGACGCTGCTCAGCCTCCCACGCCTGGCGGCCCTGCTCGGCCCGGGCCTCCCTGGCGGCCCGGGCGCTGACCTTGATCGCATTGGCGGTGACCTTCCCACCGCGCGAGTTCTCGGCCAGTTCCTCGAGCTGGTCGGCGGCCTCGTTGATCGCCTTGAGGTGGCGCTCGTGCTCGATCTGGCGGCCGGGAGGGGCCAGGTCCGGGTGCCAGACCTTGGCCTGACGGCGCCGGGCGAGCTGTACGGCGCGCTTGTCGAAGGGCGGGTCGAGCTCCAGCAGCTCAGCGCACTGCTCGATGTCCAGGACTGCGGGCATGAACAGCTCAGGCTAGTCGATGGCCCCGGCCCCTCGCGCCCCTCGGCCGGCCTCTATCGTGACCGGCGATGGCCCCCCAGTACATCTTCACCATGCACCGGCTGACCAAGGAGTTTCCGCCCGACCGGACGGTGCTCAAGGACGTCTCGCTCTCCTTCTACCCGGGGGCCAAGATCGGCGTCCTGGGCTACAACGGCGCCGGCAAGTCGACCGTCCTGAAGATCATGGCCGGGGAGGAGAAGGAGTTCCGCGGGGACGCCGAGCTCGCCGAGAACGCGACCGTCGGGCTGCTCGAGCAGGAGCCCCGCCTCGACGAGTCCAAGGACGTAAAGGGCAACGTCGAGGACGGCGTCGCCGGCACGAAGGCGCTGCTCGACCGCTTCAACGAGCTGGCCGCCAACTACTCCGACGAGACCGCCGACGAGTTCGCCTCCCTGCAGGCCCAGATCGACGCCGCCGACGCCTGGAACCTCGACACCCAGCTGGAGTACGCCATGGACGCCCTGCGCCTGCCGCCGGCCGACGCCGAGGTGGGCAACCTCTCCGGCGGCGAGCGGCGCCGGGTCGCCCTCTGCCGGCTGCTGCTCAGCAAGCCCGATTTGCTGCTGCTCGACGAGCCGACCAACCACCTCGACGCCGAGTCGGTCGCCTGGCTGGAACGCCACCTGGCCGAGGACGAGGGAGCCGTCGTCGCCGTCACCCACGACCGCTACTTCCTGGACAACGTCGCCGGCTGGATCCTCGAGCTCGACCGCGGGCGCGGCCTCCCCTACGAGGGCAACTACTCCAGCTGGCTGGAGCAGAAGCAGGCGCGCCTGGCGCAGGAGGAGAAGCAGGAGAAGGCCCGCCAGCGCACGATCGCCTCGGAGCTCGAGTGGGTGCGCGAGAACCCCAAGGGGCGGCGCAAGAAGGCCAAGGCGCGCCTGGCCAACTACGAGTCGCTGGTCGCCCAGGAGTCGGAGGTCAAGCTCGACCAGGTCCAGATCCACATCCCCGCCGGCCCCCGCCTCGGCGACGTCGTGGTCGAGGCCGACGGGCTGAGCAAGGGCTTCGGTGACCGGCTGCTGATCGAGGACCTCTCCTTCTCCCTGCCCCGCGGGGGGATCGTCGGCGTGATCGGGCCCAACGGAGCCGGCAAGACGACCCTCTTCCGGATGATCACCGGCGACGAGAAGCCCGACTCCGGCGAGCTGCGCGTCGGCGAGACGGTCGAGCTGGCCTACGTCGACCAGAGCCGCGACGCGCTCGACGCGGACAAGACGGTCTGGGAGGAGATCAGCGGCGGCGACGACGAGATCGAGGTCGGCGAGCAGAAGGTGAACTCCCGCAAGTACGTCGGCTCCTTCAACTTCAAGGGCTCAGACCAGCAGAAGAAGGTCGGCGACCTCTCCGGCGGCGAGCGCAACCGGGTCCACCTGGCCAAGCTGCTGCGCCGCGGCGGCAACCTCCTGCTCCTCGACGAGCCGACCAACGACCTCGACGTCGACACCCTGCGCGCCCTCGAGGAGGCGCTGCTGAGCTTCGGCGGCTGTGCGGTGGTGATCAGCCACGATCGCTGGTTCCTGGACCGCGTCGCCACGCACGTGCTCGCCTTCGAGGGCGACTCGCAGGTGACCTGGTTCGAGGGGAACTTCGAGGCCTACGAGGAGCACCGTCGCGAGCAGCTCGGCGACGAGGCCGACCGCCCGCACCGCATCACCTACAAGAAGCTGACCCGCGGCTGAGCGGCCGCTAGCCCAGGCGGCGCAGCGCCTCGGGCAGCTCGTGGAGCGAGCCGATCACCTCGTCGGCGTCGGAGAGCTCCTCCGCCGTCTGTGGCCCGGTCGGCACGCAGATCACCCGCACCCCGTCGGCCCGCGCACAGGCGATGTCGCGCGTGGTGTCGCCGATCACGACCGTCGCCTCGCGCGGCCAGGGCTCGCCGCCGTTCCACTCCGCGGCCCGCTCGCGGGCGATCGGCGGCAGGTCCGGGCGGTGGGCGCTGTCGCAGGCAAAGCCGCCCTGGCCCTCGGCGAAGTGATGGCCGATCCCCGCCAATTCGAGCTTGCGGCGACCGATCTCCTGGACGTTCCCGGTGACCAGCGACAGCCGGCGCTCCCCGTCGGCCGAGAGTTCCTCCAGCGCCCCGACGGCGCCCGGGGCCAGGAAGCCGCTCAGGTCCTCGGGCTTGAGCCGCTCGTAATGGGCGACGAGCGCCGGCACGAGGTCGCCGATCCGCTCGTCGATCCGGGCATCGTCGACCCCCGCCCCGGCCAGGAGCGTCCGGACGATCTCGGGGTCGGTCCGCCCGCCGGTCGGCACCTTCACCCCGGTCGTGTCGACCCCCCAGAGCTCGCTGGTGGTGGCGTGCATGGCCTGGGCGTGCTCGCCGGCGGCACGCATCAGCAGGGTGCCGTCGATGTCAAAGAGGAGCAGCACGCTCCGTGGCCTCAGCGCTCGAAGGTGGCGCCGGCCGGGATGCGCATGGCGAAGGCGGCCAGGAGCTTCGCCGTGTTCTCGATGTCGTCGAGCTGCACCACCTCGACCGGCGAGTGCATGTAGCGCAGCGGCACCGAGACCAGCCCGGTCGGCACTCCCCCGCGAGAGACGTGGATGGCGTCAGCGTCGGTGCCGGTGCTGCGGGCCGAGGCCGAGAGGGTGTAGGGGATCTTCTCCGCCTCGGCGGCCTCGATCAGCATCTCGCTGACCCTGGGATGGATGTTCGATCCCCGTTCGATCACCGGGCCCGAGCCGAAGTGGTGCTTGCCCAGCTCGCTCTCGCTGATGCCGGGGGCGTCGGTGGCGTGGGTCACGTCGATCGCCACGGCCAGGTCGGGGCGCAGGGAGTAGGCGGTGGTGCGGGCGCCGTTGAGGCCGGTCTCCTCCTGGACGCCGGCCACCGCAAAGACGTCGCCGGGGGCGCCGCCCTGGTCGGCGACCAGCCGGGCCGCTTCGTAGGAGACGTAGCTGCCGATGCGGTTGTCCATCGAGCGCGAGGCCACCCGGCCGCCCTGCAGCTCGACCGGCTCACCGGCGATCACCGCGGTGTCGCCCACCCGCACCAGCTCCGCGGCGGCCTCTCCGTCGACGGCCCCTATGTCGATGTGCATCTCCTTCATCTCCGGGACCTTCTTGCGGGCGTCGGCATCGAGCAGGTGGATCGGCTTCTTGCCCACGACGCCGGGCAGCGGGCCGTCGGTGGTGGCCACGACCACGCGCTGGCCCACGAGGACCTGCGGGTCCCAGCCCCCGACCCCGGTGAAGCGCAGGAAGCCGTTCTCCTCGATGTGAGTGACGATCAGGCCGATCTCGTCGATGTGGCCGACCAGCGCGAGCGAAGGCCCGCCGGCGGTGCCGGGCACGCAAGCGACCGAGCTGCCCATCACGTCGGAGCGCACGTCATCGGAGTAGGCCCCGGCCGCCTCGCGCCAGGCGGCCGCGGGATCGGCCTCGTAGCCGGAAGGCCCGTGGGCGGTCAGGAGGGTCTGGAGAACCGGCGGGATGGTCATCGCGGCGAGGTTATCGCCCGCGCGAGGGCCGACTGCGGCACAATGGAGGAAGATCCGGCGGCCACAAAGGCCGAAAGGCAATCCGGTTTACGCTATTTTGCCCCGGACAACGACCGCAAGGAGCCAGACCAAGCCATGAGCGAGAAGAACCATCGCGCCGAGACCATCGCCCTCCACGGAGGCCAGGAGCCGGACCCGACGACCAACTCGCGGGCCGTTCCGATCTACCAGACGACCTCCTACGTCTTCGACGACACCCAGCACGCCGCCGACCTGTTCGCCCTGGCCGTGCCGGGCAACATCTACACGCGGATCATGAACCCGACCTGGGACGTGCTCGAGCAGCGGCTCACCGAGCTCGAGGGCGGCGTGGGCGCCGTGGCGCTGGCCTCCGGCCAGGCGGCGGTCACCTACTCGATCCTCAACATCGCCCAGTCCGGCGACAACATCATCTCGGTCAGCCAGCTCTACGGCGGCACCTACAACCTCTTCGCCCACACCCTCCCCCAGTACGGGATCGAGGTGCGCTGGGCCGACGCCGACGACCCCGGCGCCGTGGAGAGGCTCGCCGACGAGAAGACCAAGCTCGTCTTCGGCGAGACGATCGGCAACCCGCGGCTCAACGTGCTCGACATCCCGGCGTGGTCGGAGGCGGCCCACGCCGTCGGCGTGCCGCTGATCATCGACAACACCGTCCCGACCCCGGTCGGCACCGACGCCTTCGAGCTCGGCGCCGACATCGTCGTCCACTCGCTGACCAAGTTCATCGGCGGCCACGGGACGACCATCGCCGGGGCGATCGTCGACTCCGGGAACTTCGACTGGAGCTCGCAGCCGGAGAAGTTCGCGATCCTCGTCGGGCCCGACCCCAGCTACCACGGCGTGGTCTGGGCCGACGCGCTCGGCCCGGCGGCCTACATCGGCCGCGTACGCACGGTGCTCCTGCGCAACCTGGGGGCGGCGCTCTCGCCGTTCAACGCCTTCCTCATCCTGCAGGGCATCGAGACGCTGCCGCTGCGGATGGAGCGCCACAACGCCAACGCGCTGGCCATCGCCCGCCACCTGGAGGAGAGCGACGAGGTGGAATGGGTCTACTACCCGGGCCTGGACTCGAGCGACTACAAGGAGGTCGCCGACCGCATCCTCACCGGCGGCTACGGTGCGCTCGTGACGTTCGGGGTCAAGGGCGGCCGCGAGGCGGGGCAGAAGTTCATCGAGAACCTCGAGCTCTTCAGCCACCTGGCCAATATCGGCGACGCCAAGTCGCTGGCCATCCACAATGCCTCGACCACCCACTCGCAGCTCAGCGAGGAAGAGCTCGAGGCGGCCGGCGTGACCCAGGAGACCGTGCGGCTCTCGGTCGGGATCGAGAACGTCGATGACCTGATCGAGGACCTCGACCAGGCCCTGGCCAAGGCGCGGGAGGCCGTACCGGCATGAGGCCGCACCCGGCGTGAGCACCGGCGGCCTCGGTGAGGTGGAGACGCAGTCCGGTCTCCTCTTCACCGGGCAGGAGCCGCTGGTGCTCGAGTCGGGGGCGACCCTGGAAGAGGTCGAGGTCGCCTGGGAGACCTACGGCGAGCTCAACGAGGAGCGCAGCAACGCGGTCTTCGTCTGCCATGCGCTGACCGGCGACGCCCACGCCGCCGGCCACCACGGTGACCCGGCGCGGCGCGGCTGGTGGGACAGGCTGATCGGCCCCGGCAAGCCGGTCGACACCGACCGCTTCTTCGTCATCTCCCCCAACCTGCTCGGTGGCTGCCAGGGCACGACCGGGCCCTCGTCGGTCGACCCGGCGACCGGCCAGCGCTACGGCCTCGAGTTCCCGATGTTCTCGGTGCGTGACCTCAACACCGTCCACCGCCGGCTGCTCGACCACCTCGGCGTCGGGCGCCTGCACGCGGCGATCGGCGGCTCGCTCGGCGGCATGCAGGCCCTGCAGTGGGCGATCGACGACCCGATGGCGATGGAACTGTGCCTGCCGGTCTGCGCCAGCGCCCGGCTGAGCCCGATGAACATCGCCTTCTCGACCGTGGCCCGCGAGGCGATCATGCGCGACCCGGACTTTCAGGGCGGCCGCTACCACGAGAGCGACCGGCGCCCGAACATCGGCCTTGCGGTGGCGCGGATGATGGCCCACATCACCTACCTCTCCGAGGAGTCCTTCATGGAGAAGTTCGGCCACGAGCGCCGCGTCGAGGGCGCCGAGCCCGGCCTGGGACCCGACTACGAGGTCGAGCACTACCTCCACCACCAGGGCGCCAGCTTCCTCAGCCGCTTCGACGCGCTCAGCTACCTCTACCTCACCCGCACCATGGACTACTTCGCGCCCTTCGACGAGGAAGGGATCGACGAGAAGCTCAAGGGCAATCCGACGAAGGTCCTGGCCATCTCCTTCTCGAGCGACTGGCGCTTCGACGCCGGCCACTCGGGATTCATCGTCGAGCGGCTCCGCGCCGCAGGGTGGGAAGCCGAGCAGGTCGACATCGAGTCGCCCTGGGGCCACGACTCCTTCCTGCTCGACGTGCCCGAGTACCACGAGCTGGTGGCCGGGACGCTGGACACCGGCGAGCTGCCGGCCTGAACGAAGCGGTCAGTCGGACTCGATCGCCACGACGCGGGCCGGGCCTGCGCTCCCGCCCACAACCTTCAGCGGGAAGGCGAAGACCTCGAAACCGGTTAGCGGCAGCGCGTCGAGGCCGGCGAGCCTCTCGATCTGGCAGTAGGCGCGGTCGCACTGGTGCGCCGCCCAGAAGATTCCCTTCTCGTCTGCTGCCCGGGCATCCTCGGCCTCGAGGTGGAGCGGGCGGTCCCAGCCCCAGGCGTCGATCCCCATCAGCCTGATCCCGCGGTCGCAGAGCCAGAGCGTCGCTTCGGCGGTCACCCCGCAGCCACGCGCCATGTAACCGGGGTCGGAGAGGAACTCGTCCCCGCCGGTGCGCACCAGCACCACGTCGCCGGCCTCGAGCTCGTGCCCTGCCTTTTTGAGGCCCACCTCGAAGTCCTCCACGCAGAGCGCGTCGCCCTCGTCGCGTCCGCGCGCCTCGATCACGACTCCCGGGCCGTGGAACCACTCGAGCGGCAGCTGGTCGATGGTCGCTGCCGGGGAACCCTGGATGGTGCTGTTGTAGTGCCAGGGCGCGTCGACGTGGGTGGTGTTGTGGGTCCCGAGCGCGATCGTCTCGACCGCCCACCCCTCGCCGTCGCGAAGGAGCTCGGGCCCGACGCCGAGCATCGACTCGATCGCCGCGGCACCATCGGCGTGGGAGGCGTGGTCGACCCTGACCGACAGCAGCTCGGGAAGGCCTTCGGGCGTGGGAACCAGCGGCGCGGAGAGGTCGTGGTAGCGGGGCATCGCCTCAGGCGGCGGCCAGCTGACGCAGCACGTAACGCAGGATCCCGCCCTGGCGGAAGTACTCGGCCTCCTTGGGCGTGTCGATCCTCACCGTCGCGGTGAACTCCACGTCGCCGGCGTTCACCGTCACCTGCCTGGGCAGCTCGCCGGCGTTGAGCGGCCCGGCCAGCCCGGTGACCTCGAAGACCTCGTGGCCGCTGATCCCCAGCGACGCGGCGTTCTCACCCGGCGGGAACTCGAGCGGGAGCACGCCCATGCCGACGAGGTTGGAGCGATGGATGCGCTCGAAGGTCTCGGCGATCACCGCCCGCACCCCGAGCAGCGCCGTTCCCTTGGCCGCCCAGTCGCGGGAGGAGCCCGAGCCGTACTCGCGACCGCCGAGCACCACCAGCGGCGTGCCCTCCCCGGCATAGCGCATCGCCGCGTCGTAGATCGACATCTGCTCGCCGCTGGGCTGGTGGAGCGTCACCCCGCCCTCGGTCCCGGGCGCCAGAAGGTTGCGCAGGCGGATGTTGGCGAAGGTGCCGCGCATCATCACCTCGTGGTTGCCGCGGCGGGCGCCGTAGGAGTTGAAGTCGACCGGGGCAACGCCCTGGGACTCGAGGTACTCGCCGGCCGGAGAGTCGCGCTTGATCGCCCCGGCCGGTGAGATGTGGTCGGTGGTGACGCTGTCGCCCAGCAGCGCCAGGGCGCGGGCGCCGATGATGTCCTGAACCGGCTCGGGCTCGGCGCCCATTCCCTCGAAGAACGGGGGCTGGCGCACGTAGGTGGAATCATCGCTCCAGGCGTAGCGATCGCCGCCGGGCACGTCGAGCCCGTTCCAGTTGACGTCGCCCTCGTAGACCTGCCCGTAGCTCTTGCGGAACATGTCCGACTGGACGGCCGCTTCGACCGTGCCGGCGATCTCGCCGCTCGAGGGCCAGATGTCGCGCAGGTAGACCTCGCTGCCGTCCTCGGCGGTGCCGAGCGGCTCGGTGGCGAAGTCGATGTCCATCGTCCCGGCCAGCGCGTAGGCCACCACGAGGGGCGGCGAGGCCAGGTAGTTCATCTTCACGTCGGGGTTGATCCGCCCCTCAAAGTTGCGGTTGCCCGAGAGGACCGAGCAGACGGTCAGTTCGTTCTCCTGCACGGCCGCCGAGATCTCCTCGGGCAGCGGGCCCGAGTTGCCGATGCAGGTGGTGCAGCCATAGCCGACGAGGTTGAAGCCCAGGCCGTCGAGGTCGTCCTGCAGCCCGGCGCGCTCGAGGTAGTCGGTAACCACCTTCGAGCCCGGCGCCAGCGAGGTCTTCACCCAGGGCTGCACCTGAAGGCCGCGGGCGCGGGCGTTGCGGGCCAGCAGCCCGGCACCGACCATCACCGAGGGGTTCGAGGTGTTGGTGCAGCTGGTGATCGCCGCGATCACCACGTCGCCGTTGCCCAGCTCGAACTCCTCGCCGCCGGCGAGCTTCACCGTCACCTGCTCGCCGAGGGCCACCGCCGGCTCGGGGGCCGGCTGGTCGGTTGGGGCCAGGCGGTCGGGCTCCTCGCCGGGCTCCATCGTCGAGGGCGGGTCGCTCGCCGGGAAGGATTCGCGGTCGGCCTCGTCCTCGGCGTCGATCTGCGGCACCACGAAGCTCTCGAGTTCCTCGCGGAAGGCCTCCCTGGCCCGGTCGAGCGGGACGCGATCCTGCGGGCGCCGCGGGCCGGCGATCGACGGGACGACCTCGTCGAGCGCGACCTCGAGGGTCTGGCTGAAGGTCGGCTCGTCGGAGTCGGCATCCAGCCACATTCCCTGGGTGCGCGCGTAGGCCTCGACGAGGGCCACCTGCCCGGCGGGGCGCCCGGTGAACTCCAGGTAGCGGATCGTCTCGGCGTCGATGGGGAAGATCGCGCAGGTCGAGCCGAACTCGGGGCTCATGTTGCCCAGCGTCGCGCGGTCGGCGAGCGGCAGGCCGGCAACGCCCGGGCCGAAGAACTCGACGAACCGGCCGACAACGCCGACCTTGCGCAGCTTCTCGGTGACGGTGAGGACGAGGTCGGTCGCGGTGGCGCCCTCGGGCAGCTCGCCGGAGAGCCGGACGCCCACGACCTGGGGAACGAGCATCGAGATCGGCTGACCGAGCATCGCCGCCTCGGCCTCGATCCCGCCGACACCCCAGCCGAGGATCCCCAGGCCGTTGATCATCGTGGTGTGGGAGTCGGTCCCGACGAGGGTGTCCGGGTAGGCCTGGCCGGTGGCATCGTTGACGAAGACCACGCGAGAGAGGTACTCGAGGTTGACCTGGTGGACGATCCCGGTGTCGGGCGGGACGACCTTGAAGGTCTCGAAGGCCTCCTGGCCCCAGCGCAGGAAGCGGTAGCGCTCCTCGTTGCGCTCGAACTCGCGGCGGGCGTTGATCTCGAAGGCGTCGGGCGTCCCGAAGGCGTCGACCTGCACGGAGTGGTCGATCACCAGCTCGGCCGGCACCAGAGGCTCGATCGCCTGCGGGTCGCCACCGAGAGCGGCGATCGCGTCACGCATCGCGGCCAGGTCGACGACGGCGGGAACGCCGGTGAAGTCCTGGAGGACCACGCGCGCCGGGGTGAAGGCGATCTCCCGGCTGGGCTGCGCCTTCGCGTCCCAGGAGGCAAGCGCCTCGATGTCGGCGGCAGTCACCGCACCGTCACCCTCCCGGCGCAGGAGGTTCTCGAGCAGGATCTTCAGCGAAAAGGGAAGCCGGGCTACGTCGAACTTCGCCTGCAGCGCGTCGAGCCGGAAGATCTCGTATTCGCGGCCATCGACCTCGAGGGTCCCCCGGGCCCCGAAGCTGTCGGTGCTCACGCTGCCGGCCGGCACCTAGTTCTTGAGCAGCGAGTCGAGGGCGGCCTTGAAGCCGTCGGGGTTCGAGATGTCGACGTCGATCTTGGTGTACGGCCCTCCGGTCGGGCCGACGACGAACGACGGCGTCGACTGAACCCCGTACTTCTGGGCCTCGGCGTCGGCCGACTGGCCCGGAACCGCGGCTGCGTCGGTCTTGCGGTAGGCGTTGGCCTTGGCCTGGTCGACCCCGGCAGCCTTGTAGATGCTGTCGATGAACTCGTCGGTCACGTAGCCCGAGTTCTCCTGGCCCTGGTTGTAATAGAAGAGACTGGTGTAGTTCCACTCGAGGTTCTGCTGACCGGCACCGGCAGCGGCGCGGGCCGCGGTCTCCGAGTCGGGGCCGATGAAGGTGAGCGTCCGGAGCTCCATCCGGATCTTCCCGGTGCGCACGTAGTCGTTGATGATCACCGGGAGGGTGTTCAGCGCGAAGTCGCGGCAGAACGGGCACTGGAAGTCGGCGAACTCGATCAGGGTCACCTTGGCGCTCTTCTTGCCCAGGGCGTTGCCGTCCTGCGGAATACCGTCGAGCATCGCCGTGGTTTCCTTGACGCCCTTGACCTGGGCAGGCGTCGAGCCGCCGCCGGTGGCGCTGTCGGTTCCGGAGCCGTCCGAGCCCCCGGAGCTGACCAGCACGATTACCACGGCGACGACCACGGCGACCGCGATCGCCGCGCCGATGATGATGTTGCGGCGCTTGCGCGGGTCGGCGGCGCCGGAGGAAGAAGAGCTCATGCGCACATTCTGACACTCTCGCGGCCGCCACACGTCCACGCGCGCGCCCGGGCCGTAAAGCCTTTGTGGAGAACGTCTGGGACTACCCGCGGCCGCCCCGCCTGGAGCCCTGCTCGAAGCGGGTCGAGGTATTCCTGGGGGGCGAGCGGATCGCCGCCAGCGACCGGGCCCTGCGGGTGCTGGAGACCAGCCACCCGCCGGTGATCTACATCCCGCAGGAAGATTTCCGGCCCGGGGCGCTGGCGCCTTCCGCGGCACGCCCGACCTTCTGCGAGTTCAAGGGCGTGGCCGAATACTTCGACGTCGCCGGCGCAGGCCGCACCGAGAAGGCGGCGGCCTGGCACTACCCGCAGCCGGTCACCGCCTACGAACCGCTCAGGGGCCACGTCGCCGTCTATCCGGGCCGGATGGAGAGGTGCACGCTCGGCGGTGAGGAGGTGCAGGCCCAGGAGGGCGACTTCTACGGCGGCTGGATCACCTCCGACATCGAGGGGCCCTTCAAGGGAGGCCCGGGAACGCGCGGCTGGTAGGGGCCGGGTCAGGCGGAGAAGCGGCGGTCCCAGGCCTCGACCGTCCCGGCGGCGATGCGGGCGCAGGCGGCGACGCATTCGTAGTCGACGAACTCGGGCAGGTCGCTCGGGTGGTGGTAGTGCGGGTAGTAGCCCGGCCCCACGGAGAGGATGGAGGCTGCCGGGTAGCCGCGCAGCAGGGCCAGGAGCGGGTCGGTCCAGGCGCCGATCCGCCAGCGCGGTGGCTCGGGCTCGCCGGCGAGCAGCGCGCCCTCGTCGACCAGCTCGAGCGCGCCCTCCGGGTAGCGGTGCGTGGCCACCGCACCCTCGGCCGCGGCGAGGATCGGCGTTCCCGAGCCGACGGTGTCGAGGCCCAGGACCAGGGTTCGGGACGGGTCGAGGGCGGCCTGCCGGCGCTCCAGCCAGGCGTGGAAGCCACCCATCCCCACCTCCTCGCTCCCGACCAGCGCAAGTTCGAGGTCCACGTTCTCGGGAGGGCTCGTGGCGAAGGCCCGCGCGACGGCCAGCGCGGCGGCGACTCCCGAAGCGTTGTCGTTGGCCCCCGGCACGACGGGGGAGCGGGCGATATCGAGGTTGAGCGCGATGGCGACGAGATTGAGGGCGGTGGCCGGGAAGCCCACCAGCCGACGGATTGTCGACCGGCGGGGCAGGAGCGCGGCGAGCGCCGAGCCGGCGATCGCGACGGCCTGGAGCCCCATGACCGGGTCCATCGCCTGCCGGGCGAGGTTCCGCTTTCCGGCCAGCTGCGTGACGAGCGGGTGCCAGGCCAGGCCGGTCCTCGCGGAGTCGATGTGCGCGACGATCACCACCGAGCCCCGGCGCTCGCCCGAGGCCGGCACGCGGCCGAAGGCGCTGGCCCCCTCGCTTCCCGCGGCCAGGCGCCGGCGCCAGGGAGAGCGGCCGCTCGAGTCACGTTCCAGCGAGACGAGCGCGGCCAGGGCGACGAGCGCTCCCTTGAGCCCGCCCACCAGCTGGCCGGCCAGCGCCGCCGCCGAGTGGCCGGCAAAGCTCCAGGAGTTGGTGGTCCGGCCGACGTAGCGCTCCACCCCCACGCCGGCGACACCACACTCCTCCAGGCGGGCCGCGGCCCAGCGCGCCGCCTCCTGCTCGCCCGGTCCCGCGGAGGCGCGGGTCATGGCGGCCAGCTCCTCGACGTCGGCCGCGAGCCGGTCGGTCGGGACCTCCCTCATCCGATGTAGCCGGCCGCCTCGCGGGCGGCGCGCCGGCCCGAGCGCACGGCGCCGTCCATGTAGCCGGCCCAAACGGTCGCCGTCTCGGCGCCGGCCCAGTGGATCGGCCCGATCGGCCGGGAGAGCCACTGGCCGTGGGCGGTCCAGGTACCCGGCGGCATGTAGCACCCGTAGCAGCCGCGGGTCCACTCCTCGTCGGCCCAGAGCTTCTCGATGTACTCCAGAGGACGGCGGGCGTCGGGCCCGAATACGCGCCCGAAGCCGTCGAGCACCGCGGCCTGGCGGGCCGCCGGCTCCCATTCGCCGAGCTCCCGCGCCGTGGTTCCCTCGAGGAAGCCCAGCAGCACTCCCCGGCTGCCGTCGGGCGGCGAGTTGTCGAACATGATCCGGGTCGGCCCGGCGACGCTCAGCGCCTGGCCCGAGAGGCCCTCGTCGCGCCAGAAGGGGCGCTCGTAGACGGCCATGCACTTGGCGACCGTTCCCTGCGGCATCCGCTGGACGAGCTGGTCGCGTTGGGCGGGAAGCCCCGGGCGCCACCTGATCCGGCTCGTGAGCGTCGGCGGGATGGCGACCACCACGGCGCGCGCCTCCACGTGCCACCCGACGCCGCCGGCGTGGACGACCACGCCCCGCTCGCCGTGGTCGACCTGGTGGACCGGGTGGTCGAAGAGCAGCGGTCCGTCGAGCTGCTCGGCGAGCCGGATGGCAAGGAGCTGGGTACCTCCGACGATCCGGTCCTGCTGGGCGCCCCCCTCCGTGCCGATCAGGTTCTCGAACGAGCCGGCTGCCGAGACGTAGAAGAGGACGTGCAGAAGCGAGAGGTCGGCCGGCTCGGTCGCCCAGACCGCCTCGGTGGCGATCTCGAGCAGCGTTGCTGCCCCCCTGGTCGCGGTGTTGGCCGAGATCCAGGAGGCGAAGGTGCGCGAGTCCCACTGGGCCGCCTTTCGTGCCGCCCACGGCCGCTCCGGGTCGACCTTCCGGGCGAGCCGCTCGAGCCGGGCCTGGGCCTGGGCTACGTCGGCAAGGATCGCCGGGTTGATCTTCGGGATCGA
>JBJTBE010000082.1:0-6756 GCA_046091165.1 Solirubrobacterales bacterium
TCGATCGCCGAGGGCTACGACTCGATCGAGCTGAGCAAGCGCTACACGACGGTGACCATGGGCCCCTCTCAGGGCCGCGTCTCCCAGCTTCCCGGCGTTCGCATGGTCGCCGACCAAACCGGCCTCTCGATGGAGGAGACCGGCATCACCACCGCCCGGCCACCGTGGTCGACCGTCCCGCTCGGCGCCTGGGCCGGGCGCCCGTTCACCGCAGCCAAGCGCTCGGCGATCCACGCCCGCCAGCGCGAGCTGGGCGCCAACGTCAAGTGGGCCGGCGACTGGCGGCGAGCCTACGACTACGGCGACGTCGAGGCCGAGGCCCGCGCCGTCCACAACGACATCGGCATCATCGACGTCTCCACGCTCGGCAAGATCCTGGTCAGCGGCCCCGACGCCGGCCGCTTCCTGGACCGCATGTACACCAACCGCCTCAGCGACCTGGGCGTAGGGCGCGTACGTTACGGCGTGCTGGGCAACGACGCCGGCCGGATCACCGACGACGGCACGATCTGCCGCGTTGGCGAGGACAGCTTCCTTGTAACTACCACCTCGACCGGGGCCGACGCCGTCGAGCGCTGGTTCACCTGGTGGCTGGCCGCCTGGGAGATGGAGGTAAACGTCACCGACGTCACCCAGGGCCTGTGCGCCGTGAACGTCGCCGGCCCCAAGGCGAGGGACCTGCTCTCGAAGCTGACCGACGCCGACCTCACCACCGACGCCTTCCCCTACCTCGACGGCCAGCAGATCCGGATCGCCGGCGTGCCGTGCCTGGTCATGCGGATCGGCTTCGTCGGCGAGCTCGGCTACGAGATCCACTGCCCGGCCAACTGCGGCCAGTACCTGTGGGACACCCTCCTGGAGAACGGCGCCGGGATGGGCATCCGCCCCTTCGGCCTGGAGCCCCAGCGGATCCTGCGCCTGGAGAAGGCCCACATCATCGTCGGACAGGACACCGACTCGGAGTCCAACCCGTTCGAGAGCCAGATGGGCTGGATCGTCAAGCTCGACAAGGACGAGAACTTCATGGGCCGCTGGGCGCTCGAGCGCGCCGAGGAGCGCGGCATGAACAACATGCTCGTCGGCTTCAAGCTCAGCAACGGCGACGTCCCGGTGGAGGGCGCAGCGATCGTGCTCGACGGCAAGGCCGCCGGCCGCGTCACCTCGGCCCGCTTCTCCGAGCAGCTCGGCCACGCCATCGGCCTGGCCTGGGTGCCGGCCAGCCTCGGCGAGGAGGGGACCGAGATCGAGATCCGCTACGGCAACGACTCCTACCGGGCGACCGTCGTCCACGGCGCCTTCTACGACCCCGACCAGGAGCGGCTGCGCGCATGAGCCTCGCCTTCCTCTCCCCCGGACTGGCCGAGCCGGCCGGCGGCTTCACCCCCGTCGTACAGAGCAACATCGAGGCAAAGCTGGTCGCCGACGGCGCGCAGATCGAGGAGCGCGACGGCTGGCGAGTGGCGGTCGGCTACGGCGTCCCGGCCGCCGAGGCCAAGGCGCTGGCCGAGACCGTCGGCGTGGCCGAGCTCTCCTGCCTGGGGGTGATCGAGCTGATCGCCCCGCCGGCCTCGGTCGAGCAGGTCGTCACCCAGGTCGCCGGCCTGCCGGTGCGACTGGGCGAGGGCACCTGGGGAGCCGACGCCTGGTGGTGCCCGGTGCGCCCCGACCGCGTCCTGGCCGTGACCGGGCCCGCCAATACGCTCTCCCTCATGGAGCGCATGGAGGAGGCCGCCGCCTCCGCGCCGGGGCTGTGCACGGTCACCGACCTGACCAGCGCGATCACCGCCTTCTGCGTAGCCGGCCCCCGCGCCCGCGACAACTTCGCCCGCTACTGCGCCCTGGACCTGCGCGACCGCGAGATGCCGGTCGCCGGCTTCATGCCCGGGTCGGTGGGACGCGTCCCGGGGATGCTCCTTCGCCAGTCGCAGGACAGGTACCTGCACCTCTTCGGCGCCGCGAGCGCCGAGTACATGTGGGAAACGGTGATCGACGCCGCCGAGGAGCTCGGTGGACGGCCGGTCGGAATCGACGCGCTCGGCTCGGTGAGCGGAGCGCCGGAGGCAACTGCAAATGCGTGACCTTTTCCGCTTCAGCCGCATGTGGCGCGAGCCGCAGGAACTCAAGGACTCCTACGACGTCGTGATCATCGGGGGCGGCTCCCACGGCCTGGCCACCGCCTACTACCTGGCCAAGAACCACGGCATCACCGACATCTGCATCCTCGAGAAGAACTACATCGGGGCCGGCGCCTCGGGCCGCAACACGACGATCCTGCGCTCCAACTACAAGACGCCCGAGGGCGCCCGCTTCTACGACCAGTCGGTGAAGCTCTACGAGCACCTCTCGCAGGACCTCGATTTCAACCTGATGTTCTCCCAGATCGGGCACCTCACGCTCGCCCACACCGACCGCGCGATGTTCGTCATGCACGAGCGCGCCGAGGTCAACCGGCTCGAGGGGATCGACACCAAGGTCGTAGACGCCGCCGAGGTCCAGCGCATGGTCCCGGCGATGCAGGTAACCGACGACGCCGAGTACCCGATCATGGGCGCCCTCTTCCACCCGCCGGGCGGCATCATCCGCCACGACGCCGTGGTCTGGGGCTACGCGCGCGGGGCCGACCGCGGGGGCGCGGAGATCCACCAGGGCTGCGAGGTCACCGACATCCAGACCGAGGGCGACCGCGTCACCGGCGTAACCGTCAACGGCAGCCACCGCATCAGCGCCGGGCAGGTGCTCTCGGCGACGGCGGGATGGTCCTCGATCCTCGCCGAGATGGTCAACATGGAGCTGCCGATCACCACGCACATCCTCCAGGCCTTCGTCACCGAGCCGGTCAAGCCGATCCTCGACAAGGTGATCGTCTCCTCGCAGATGCACGTCTACATCTCGCAGACCGACCGCGGCGAGTTCCTGATCGGCTCGGAGATCGAGCCGTGGACGACCTACCGGATGAACGGCACGCTCAACTTCCTCCAGGAGTCCACGCGCCACGCGCTCGAGCTCTTCCCGCAGCTGGAGCGCACGCGGATGCTGCGCAGCTGGGCCGGCCTCTGCGACCTCAGCCCCGACTACTCCCCGATCCTCGGCAAGACCGAGCTGGAGGGCTTCCACGTCTCCACCGGCTGGGGCACCTACGGCTTCAAGGCGGCGCCGATCGTCGGGGTGACGCTGGCCGAGTTGATCGCCACCGGCAAGACGCCGGACCTGATCGAGCCCTTCGCGGTCGAGCGCTTCTACACCGACACGCTCGTCTCCGAGCTGGGCGCGGCAGCGGTCTCGCACTGAGCAGTACCCGGGGAGGTTTCCCGGGGACGTGAACAAGGGAACAGGAGAGAAGGACGATGAAGAGCAGTCTTGAGATCGCCCAGGAGGCCGTGCTCGAACCGATCGAGGAGATCGGCGCCAGGCTGGGCCTCGAGCCCGACGAGCTCGAGCCCTACGGGCGCTTCAAGGGCAAGGTCGAGCTCTCGGTCCTCGACCGCCTCGCCGACCGTCCCGACGGGAAGCTGATCTGCGTTGCCGGAATGACCCCCACACCGGCCGGCGAGGGGAAGACGACCACCGCCGTCTCGCTCACCCAGGGAATGGGCAAGATCGGCAAGAACCCGGTGCTCTGCCTGCGCGAGCCTTCGCTGGGCCCGGTCTTCGGGATCAAGGGCGGCGCCGCCGGCGGCGGCTACGCCCAGATCGTCCCGATGGAGGACCTGAACCTCCACTTCACCGGCGACATCCACGCCGTCGGCGCGGCCAACAACCTGCTCGCCGCGCTCCTGGACGCCTCCATCCTCCACGGCAACCCCCACTCGATCGACGCCCTGCGCATCAACTGGAAGCGCGCGCTGGACATGAACGACCGCGCCCTGCGCAACATGGTGATCGGCCTCGGCGGCCGCGCCAACGGCTACCCGCGCGAGAGCGGCTTCGACATCACCGCCGCCTCGGAGGTGATGGCCATCCTCGCCGTGGCCAGCGACCTGCAGGACCTGCGCCGCCGGCTGGGCGCGATTACCGCCGCCTACCAGTTCGACGGCACCACCCCGGTGACCGCCGAGGACCTCCAGGCGGCCGGCGCGATGACCGTCCTGCTCAAGGACGCGATCAAGCCGAACCTGATCCAGACCCTCGAGGGCCAGGCCGCGCTGATGCACGCCGGCCCCTTCGCCAACATCGCCCACGGCAACAACTCGGTGATCGCCGACCGGATCGCCCTCAAGCTCGGCGACTACGTGCTGACCGAGTCGGGCTTTGGCTCCGACATGGGCATGGAGAAGTTCATGGACATCGTCTGCCGGGCCGGGGGCCTGCAGCCCAACGCCGTCGTCCTGGTGGCCACCGTCCGCGCGGTCAAACACCACGGCGGCTTCGAGGAGGGCGGCTCGGCCGAGGAGTCGCGACGGGCGATCGAGGCAGGGATGGCCAACGTCCAGCGCCACCTCGCGCTGGTCAAGGAGTTCGGCCTGCCCTGCGTGGTGGCGGTGAACCGCCGCCCCGGCGACACCGACGAGGAGGTCGAGCTCGTCCGCCGGCTCGCGCTCGAGGCCGGGGCCTTCGGCGCCGAGCTCAACGAGGCCTTCGAGAAGGGCGGCGACGGGGCCAGCGACCTGGCCGAAGCGGTCTGCGCCGCCGCCGACCAGGAGTCGAACTTCGAGTTCCTCTACGAGTCCGACGATCCGATCAAGGTCAAGATCGAGAAGATCGCCAAGAAGGCCTACGGCGCCGACGACGTGGTCTTCTACCTCGACGCCGAGCGCAAGATCGACCAGTACACCGACGAGGGGCTCGACAATCTGCCGATCTGCATGGCCAAGACCCCACTCTCCCTCTCCCACGACCCGACGCTGCTGGGCGCACCGACCGGCTTCACCCTGCCGGTGCGCGACATGCGCTCCTACACCGGGGCCGGCTGGCTGGTGCCGCTCTGTGGCGACATCCAGCAGATGCCGGGGCTGGGCAAGACGCCCGCCGCCTTCGACGTGGACATCGACGAGACCGGCCGCACCGTCGGGCTCTTCTGATCTACGCTGGCGCGATGGGCGCCGGCAACAGCGGGGACCTTCACGAGGAGCTCGCCGCGATCGCCTCGCCGGTCCTGGCCGCCAACCGGGAGCCGCTCGATGGTGCGTAAGGCGACCCAGGGACAGCGCACCACCGACTCGGTCTCGCGGGCGATCGCGGCGATCGACGAGCTGGCGGCCAGCGACGAGCCCATCGGCGTCAACGAGCTCGGGCGCCGCCTGGGCGTGAGCGCGAGCACCGCCTCGCGGCTGATGGGCACGCTGGAGGCCGGCGGCCTGGTGGAACGGGCCGGCGACGGTGGGCCCTACCGGCTCGGCCTGCGCCTCCTGGCCCTGGCCGACCACGTCCTGGCCGACCTGGACGTACGCCAGCTGGCCCGCCCGCAGCTCGAGGCGATTGCCGCCGAGACCGGTGAGACGGCCACGCTCTCGGTTCCCGGGGGCGGCGAGGTGGTGACCGCCGACTTCGTGGCCGGGCGAAGCAGCGTGGTCAGCATGGCCCGGCTCGGGCGCCCGAGCACGCTCCACGCGACCGCGGCCGGCAAGGTGATGCTCGCCTTCGGGCCCTCGGGCGGGGAGCTCGACGACGACCTGCCGATGGAGGCCCTGACCGAGGAGACGATCACCGACCGGTCCGCCCTCGAGAAGCAGGTGCGCGAGGTGCGCCGGCAGGGCTGGGCCGAGGCCTGCGAGGAGCGCGAGCGTGACCTCAACGCCCTCGCCGCCCCGGTCTTCGGGCACGGCGGCGACCTGGTCGCGATCCTCGGTGTCCAGGGACCGGCCACGCGGATGGGCCCCGCGCGGCGCAAGGAGGTCCTCCCGACGCTGCTCGATGCCGCGCAGGAGCTGACCCGCGCCTTCCGCGGGTCGGCCCCGGCGACCCAGGGCTAGCGGCTCAGCTCCAGGGGTAGGGGCTGTTGGAGACCGGGTGAAGGTCCCCGGACTCAAAGCGCTCGTAGCGGAACGGGTAGAGGAGGGAGGAGTTCTCGCCTTCCAGCACGCGGGCGATCTCCCGGCCGACGGCGATCATCTTGTAGCCGTGGTTGGAGTCGGCGGCCACGAAGACGTTGGGCCGCATGTAGTCGAAGACCGGGAAGTTGTCCACGGTGAACGCCCCGACACCGCCGGAGCGCACGTCGATGAACTTCTCGCGGCAGCCCTCGAAGCGCTCGAAGCAGTGCGAGAGCGAGGCGCACCACATGTCGGCAAAGCCCGTGTCGACGGAGCCGGTCGGGTACGGGTCGACCTCGAACTCGTTGCCCAGCATGATCGGGGAAGCGCCGCCCTGGACGCTGTCGCGGTCGGGCTTGACGTAGATCCCCCACTGCTCGTCGGTTATCAGCTTGCCGTCGTCGGAGTAGAGGTCGGTCGAGCTGTCGACGTGGATGACCGGGGAGGGCTTGCCGTCGTTGGTGTCGAGCGTCGACGGCGGCAGCGCCACCTCGCCCTCCTGCAGGTACCAGTAGGTCCACATCGGCAGGTCGGCCTCCACGCTGCCGTCGGGCTGACGGACGTCGATCCGGTCGGGGAGGTCGAGCTTCTCCCAGAAGTCGGCGATCCAGGGGCCGACCGCGACGACGACCTGGTCGACCTTGACCGTGCCGGCCGAGGTGTTCACCGCGGTGGCGGCACCGGACTCGTCGAACTCGAAGCCGGTCACCTCGACTCCCTCGACGATCTTCGCACCGGCCTGGCGGGCCAGGTCGGCCAGGCCGTGCATCGACTCCTTGTTGAAGGC
>JBJTBE010000083.1:0-23651 GCA_046091165.1 Solirubrobacterales bacterium
GATGACCGGTGGGTCGACGCCGCCCGCGACCGCCACGAGTTCGCCCTATGGAAGGCCGCGCGGGATATGGGCCTCCCGGTTCTCGGGGTCTGCCGTGGGCTGCAGCTCGCCAACGTCGCCCTCGGCGGGACGCTGATCGACCACGTCGAGGGCCACGATGCCGCCGGTCGCCACGCCGACGAGCTACAGCAGGTCGAGGTCGAGGAGGGGACGCTGCTGGCGGGCATCCTCGGTGCCGGCCCCTGCCTGGTGAACACGATCCACCACCAGGCGCTCGGAGAGTTGGGGGAAGGAATGAGGGTCAGTGCCCGCGGCGCCGACGGCATGGTCGAGGCGGCCGAGCTCGCCGGCGATCCCTGGTTCGTCGGGGTGCAGTGGCACCCCGAGCTGCTCTCAGGCCGGCCGGCCGGCGATGCTCTCTTTGCCGCCCTCGTGGAGCAGGCCCGGCGCTAGCCGGCCTCGCGGGGGTCGGGCACGCACAGGATCGGCCGGCCGCTGAGCTGGAGCAGCTTGTGCGGCGTGGACCCGATGAGCACGCCCTTGATCGTCGACTCGCCCCGGCTGCCCACCACGATCAGCCGGGCATCCCTGCGGTCGGCCACCTCGACGAGAGCCTCCGCCGGCTCCTTCTCGACCAGCTCGACCTCGATCTCGGCCCCCAGCGCGGCGGCCTGGTCGCGGGCGTGCTTATCCACCTCGGCGGCCCGTTCGTGCAGCGCCCTGGCGTAGTCGGGAACCTCACCGCCGAGCCGGCTCACCGGGAAGCCGAAGACCACGACGATCGGGTCGCCGGTATCCCGCGCGATGGCCACGGCCTGCTCGAGCGCCGCCCGGCACGGGTCGGACCCGTCGTAGCCGCAGACGACCGCCCCCATCAGGATCCACCTCCGGCGGGGGCGCGAGCGACGATCGCCGGGTCGGCCACCTCACGCCGGCGCTTGAAGAAGTCGCGGTGCCCGACCCGCCAGGCCAGCATCAGGAGCGCCCCGAAGGCCAGGAAGCCGATGCCGATAACCAGCGGGGGGCCAAGCCCGAACCACGCCTGGCCCGACTCGGAGTTGGCCGGGTCGGAGAGATCCGAGCAGGACTTGAAGAACAGGAAGGTGAGCATCAGGGAGCCGATGAGCGGCGCGAGGCCGACGAAGAGGAAGTTGCGCACGCTCTTGAACAGCTCGCGGCGGTAATACACCACGCAGGCGTAGCCGGTCAGCGCGTAGTAGAAGGCGATCATCAGGCCCAGCGCGGCGATGGAGTCGAACAGGATGTTCTCGGCGACGATGGTGAGGATCACGTACCAGAGCACCGAGAGCACGCCGAAGATGATCGTCGCGTTGGCCGGCGTCAGGTAGCGGGGGCTGACCTCCCCGAAGGTCTTCGGGAAGGCTCCCTGCCGGGCCATGGACAGGGCGGTGCGGGCGTTGGGCAGGATCGTCGTCTGGCACGAGGCGGCAGCGGAGGTGAGCACGGCGATGATCACCAGCTTGTCGAGCGGGGAGCCCAGCACATCGGTGGCGAGCAGGCTGAGCGCGTCTTCCTGGTCGGCCAGCGCCTCGGGGCCGTTGAAGGCCTGGGCGGCGGCGGAGACGATCACGTAGATGAGGACGAGGATGATCGTCGAGGTGACGGCCGCGCGCCCCGGGGTGCGCGAGGAGTCCTCAGACTCCTCGTTGACCGAGACGGTCGAGTCCCAGCCCCAGTAGATGAAGACGGCGATCAGGACGCCGTTGACGGCCGCAGTTATCCCGTCTATCTGGAGCGGATTGAACCACCCGAAAGCCGGTTCGATCGAGTTGGGCCCGGCGGTACCGGCGTAGACCTTCACCAGCGCGATTACCGCAAAGAGCGTGAGGGTTACGATCTCGGCCCCGAGCAACCCGACCTGCGTGCGGGCCGAGAGCTCGATCCCGATGACGCAGATCCAGGTCATTGCGGCGATGAAGACCACGCCCAGGGCGGTCACGGCGAGCTTCGAGTCCGCGGCACCGTCCCAGCCGACGAGGATGAAGGTGTAGAGGCCGGCGATCTGGGCGAGGTTGGCCATGACGATCGTCCCTGCCGCGGCGATACCCCAGCCGCCCATCCAGCCCAGGTAAGGGCCCATCGCCTTGGTGACCCACGAGAAGGTGGTGCCGCAGTCCGGGTCGGCGCGGTTCATCCAGTAGTAGGCCGCCGCGATGAAGAGCATCGGGACGAAGGCGAGGATCATGACCGCGGGGGCCTCGAGGCCGATGCCGGTGACGCCGATGACGAAGCCCAGGCTCGCGGCCAGCGAGTAGCCGGGAGCCGTGGACGCGACGCCGATCGTCACGTTCGAGGCAAACCCGATCGCGTTCGACTTGAGGCCCTTCTCGCCCGGGGCCGAGCCGGCGGGCGCTGAGGACGGCTCGGGGGCGGGAGCTTCTGCCGTGGCCATGGCCGTCGACCCTACCGTGGCAGAGCGGCAGCGTGCCAGAACCTCGCCTCTGGCCCGGGCCGGCGCTTATTCGGGCAGGACCTCTTCCCGCGGAGCCGGTGCCGAGTCCGAGGCAAACCAGGCGTGCACCAGCCCGCCGATCGCCCCGCCAATCAGCGGCGCCACGAGGTAGACCCAGAGGCCGCTCCACTCGCCGGCGACGATCGCCGGTGCCAGGGAACGCGCGGGGTTGAACGAGCCGCCGGAGATCGGGCCGACCGTGGAGGCGGCGGTGAAGATGAACAGCCCGATGGCAAACGGGGCGAAGACGCCACTCCACGGAGCCCGCTTGTCGGTGGCGACGGTGGTTATGACCAGGAGGAAGAGCGCGGTGAATACCAGCTCGAGCACGAAGGTCTCGCCGGTGCCGACCCCACGACCGGGAGCGTTGACCGTGGCGGCGACGATCTCCTGGCTGTAGAGGGCGAGAAGCAGGAGCGAGGCGAGCAGGCCGCCCACCACCTGGGCGACCCAGTAGGGCACGAGCTCCTTGACGGGATGCTTCCCGGCGCAGGTGAGTCCCAGGGTGACCGCCGGATTGAAGTGGCCACCGGAAACCTGGCCGAAGGCGAAGATCATCAGGGCCAGGCCAAAGCCGAAGCCGGCGGCGATACCTATGGCCTGGATCGAAAGCGGGCCCTGCGTGGTGAGCGCGGTGATGCCCATGAAGCCGGTGAGGAAGAAGCCGAAGGTCCCTATCGCCTCGGCGGCCAGTCGCTTGTTGATCGGGGGCTGCATCGGTGAGTCCTCCTGCGGTTTGGGCGCCCGCGCCGTGCGGGCCCCGACAGGCAGGCCCTTCGACGCCGGCCGGCGCGCTCCTTCCCGGCACCGGCCGGCCGCGCCCGGGATGCAGGCCTCCGCGGCAATCCATATCGTCCCGGGCATGAAAAAGCCCGTCATCCTTCTCGTCCTCGGCATCAGCGTCCTGGGCCTCGGGGCCTGCGGGAGCTCCGGCTCAGGCTCCGGTTCCGGCAGCTCCGACACTGTCCGGATCGGCCTCGAGGGGCCGCTCTCCGGCGACCAGAAGGTCACCGGGGAGGGAATGCTCAACGGTGCCAGGCTCGCCGCCAAGGACCTCAACGCCAAGGGGGGCATAGACGGCAAGCAGGTCGAGATCGTGCCGATCGACGACGCTGCCGACGCCGACACCGGCGTCACGGCGGCCAACGCCGCCGTCAAGGACGGGCTCGACGGCGTTATCGGCCCGTACAACTCCGGCGTCGGCATCAAGACCCTCCCGATCTACGAAGAGGCCGGCCTCGTCCCGATCCGCCTGACCTCCGACAGCGACACCAACGGGATGGGCTTCACCCTCCAGCCGATGGACTACCAGATCGCCCCGGTCGAGACCAAGGCAATGACCGACTGGCTCAAGGCCAGGAAGGTCGCGATGCTCTATGACCCGACCCAGAACTACACGACGAGCACCGCCGAGCAGGTCAAGAAGGGCCTCGAGGCGGCCGGCGTGAAGGTCACCGCCTACAACGAGGTGCAGCCGGGGGAGAAGAGCTACGAGGCCGACGTCAAGAAGGCCCTGGCCACCGATCCGGACGTGGTCTTCTCGGTCGTTTACTTCCCCGAAGGCGGGCTCATCGCCAAGGCGATGCACCAGATCAACCCGCAGGCCCGCTGCCTGGCCGACTACGCCTCCAACGATCCCGGTTACGTCACGACCGCCGGCAAGGCCGCAGCGCAGGCCTGCCCGACCGGCGGCGTCCCGGCGCCGCAGGACTTCAAGAAGGGCCCGGCCTTCACCACCCGGTACCAGAAGGAGTTCGGCGGCGCCCCGGGCACCTGGAGCCCCTACACCTACGACTCGCTGAACTTCCTCGCCGAGGGGGTCAAGCAGGCCGGCGGCTTTGACTCCGGGCCCCTCAAGGAGAAGCTCAGCGCGGTGAAGGACTGGCAGGGCGTCACCGGCTCGGTGACGATCGACCCGGCCAACGGCAACCGCGACCCGGCGACGGTGACGATCGACTCGGTGGACTCCAAGGGCGAGTTCCACGTCGACGAGGACTGGGCCAAGGCGGTGGGGGCTCCCTACTAGCCGGTCGGGCCGCCCGGGCGGCGCTTGCTTCACGTCCCGGCGCGCTCGCCTAGGCTGGGCGCCGTGCCCTCCGTAGACGAGCTGGAGCTGCCGGAGTTCGACCACACCGACCCCGCGCTGAGGGGCGACCGCTGGGTCCAGGCGGCGCGGGAGGCCATGGAGGAGGGCTGGCTGGCCCGCTCGCCCCTGGCCACCGTGGTCTTCGACCGGGAGGCCTGCGAGGCCGTCCTCCGCTCCCGGGAAGCGATCTTTCCCGGCCTCGAGGCCCTCGCCCTCTTCGGCATCCAGTCCGGGCCGCTCTTCGAGGAGGCGCGGGACAACATCATCAACATCAACGGCCCCGACCACAGCCGGCTCCGCGGGCTCGTCAATCCGGAGTTCACGCCCCGCGCGGCCGACCGCCATCGCCCATTCCTGCGCGGGCTCTTCGAGGGGCTGGCCGCACCGCTCGTCGGCGCCGGGCCGGTCGAGGCCGTCTCCGCGCTGTGCAAGCCCTACGCCTCGCGGGCGATCGCCGGGGTGGTCGGCGCGCCGGAGGGCGACGCCCCGCTGATCCACGACTGGGCCGAGTGGATCCAGCGCCAGTTCGACCCGCTCGCCCTGGCCGGCGAGCGCCCCCAAATCGAGGAGAAGGTCGCCGAGCTCTACGCCTGGCTGCGCCCGATGGTCGAGGCGCGGCGCCGGGAGCCGGCCGACGACCTGATCTCCCGGCTCCTCGACGCCGAGGAGGCCGGCGACCGGCTCAGCCAGGAGGAGCTCGAGAACCTCGTGCTCAACGTGCTGGTCGGGGGAACCGACACCGGCCAGAGCCAGCTGGCCCAGAGCCTGCTGCTCTTCGCCCGCCACCCGGAACAGTGGGACGCCCTGCGCCGGGACCCCGGCCTGGCCGCCGCGGCGGCCGAGGAGTCGCTGCGCTTCACCCCGGTCACTCCCTTTACCGCCCGGCTGCTGACCGCCGACCTCGAGCTCAACGGCGTCACCTTCCCGGCGGGCAGCCTGCTGCTGGTCTGCTCCCACACCGCCAACCGCGATCCGGCGGCCTTCGAGCGGCCCGACGAGTTCGACATCACCGCTTCCTCCCGTTCCGGCGCGCGGATCCTGACCTTCGGCGCCGGCACCCACTACTGCCTGGGGGCCAACCTCGCCCGGGCCGAGCTGGAGGAGGCGCTGGCGGCACTGGCCGGGATGGTCGAGCGGATCGAGCTGGCCGGTGAGCCCGAGCTCGCGGCGGTGAGCGGCGTCTACGCGGTCGAGCGCCTGGAGCTCGAGCTGGCCCCCGCCTGAGGGCCGGCCGCGGGCCGGCGGCGGCCAATAGGCTCACGCGTTCAGTGGACGCCCCGGACCTCACATGGATCTTCGGCTCGTCGCGGAGCGGCTCGACCTGGCTGCTGCGGATGCTGCGCCGCCACCCCGACGTCCTCGGCATCGACGAGACCGGGCTGGGGCACCACCTCGGGCTCTGGCGACCTATCGCCCTGGCGTGGGATACCCCCGAGCCTCCGGCGCTGACGACCTTCATGAAGGTCAAGGCCGACCGGCCCGACTACTTCTTCAGCGATGAGTTCGCCGACACCTGGCGGCCCGCCCTCGCGGAGATGTTCGACCGGCGCCTGCGGGCCCAGATCGACGGCGCCGCGCCGGACTGGCGTGAGGATTACACGCGCGTAGTGATCAAGGAGCCGGGCGGCTCGCAGATGGCCTCCGAGCTGCTGCGGCTGGGGGAGGGCTCCCGGCTGGTCTTCCTCCTTCGCGACGGCCGGGACGTAGTCGACTCGTGGCTCGACGCCTACGGCGAGGGAACCTGGGCCTCTGAGGACGGGGCCTACGTCGTCACCGAGGAGAACCGGATCCCCTTCATCCGCTGGCAGGCCGCGGTCTGGAGGTACCGGACCGAGGCGCTCGACGCCGCCTACGAGGCCCACGATCCCGAGCGCCGGACCCTGATCCGCTACGAAGAGCTGCTGGCCGACCCCGAGGCTGTGCTGTCGATCCTGCTCGCTGACCTCGGCCTCGATTCCGACCCGGAGCTGGTCACGGAGATCGTCGCCGCCGAGGCCCATGCCGGCGTGCCCGACGAGCAGAAGGGTGCCGGAAAAGAGATCCGGCTGGCCAGCCCTGGGTCCTGGCGTGAACACATGAGCGACGACGAGGTTGCCGCCATGGAAGCCGAGATCGGCGATAGCCTCCGCGCCCATGGCTACTGAGGAGGGCCGGATCGAGGCCGGGATCGAGGACGCACCGGGCGACGGCGGCGGCCTCTCGAAGAAGGGCTGGAAGGTCTCGATCTTCGTCCTGGCGATGGCCAGCCTGGTCACCGCCATCGACCTCACCATCATCAGCGTCGCCCTGCCGACCGTCCAGGAGGACCTCAACCTCAGCCCGTCGGAAGGCCAGTGGGTGGTGAACGCCTACCTGATTTCCTTCACCCTGCTGCTGATTCCCGGAGGGATGTTCGGCGACCGCATCGGGCAGATCAGGGGCCTGAACCTCGGCCTGCTGATCTTCTCGTTCGGCTCGATCCTGTGCGGCCTGGCCGAGGACGAGAAGCTGATCATCGCCGGCCGCGCCGTGCAGGGGCTCGGCGCGGCGATGCTGGTTCCCTGCGTCCAGGCGCTGGTCACGCGGGTTGCACCCGAGGGCAAGAAGGGCTCGGCCTTCGGGATCTACGCCGCGGTGAGCGCGGTGGGGCTCGCCATCGGGCCGCTGCTGGGCGGAGTCATCGTCGATTCGGTCGCCTGGGAATGGATCTTCTTCATCAACCCGATAATCCTGCTGCCCCTGATCGTGCTGGTCCGCATGTACCTGAGCTCGGCCGGGGAGGGAGTCAGCAAGGAAAAGCGTCGCCTGATTACCTGGGAGATGCTCAGGCGCCCGTCCCTTCGAGCCGGGCTGTGGCTGATCTTCTTCGTGCGGCTGCCGCTGGTCTGGATCTTCATCTACGCCGGCATCTACTTCCAGAGCGTCCTCGGGCTGAACGCTCTGCAGGCCGGGCTGGCGATGTTGCCGGGAATCCTCGGGATCGCCATCGGGGGAGTGGCCTCAGGAAGGCTGAAGGACAAGATCGGGTGGCGGATGCCTACCGTCGCGGGTTTCCTGGGCACCGCGGCCTGCCTCGTGATGCTCGGTTTCGCCCTCAAGTGGGAGAGCTACGAAGCGATCCTCGTTCCGATGTTCATCCTGGGGATCGCCGTCAACTTCGCCACCACCCCGGTGAACGTCCAGGCCCTCACCGACGCCGACGAGCGCGAGCGGGGCATGATCTCGGGAACGATGACCGTCTCGGCCCAGTCGGGCAACACTCTCGGGTCGATGATCTTCGGCGCGATTACCAACTCGCTCGTTCTCGCCGGGATAACGGCGACCGCCGGTTACTCGGCCACCCGGGTCTACGACAGCATCTATCACCCGGCCGACTCCAGCTCCCTGCCTTCCGCGGCGCTCCAGGAGGGCCAGAGGGCCTTCGCCGACGGCATGGCAACCACATCGTTCATCGGCGCCGCGGTCATCCTGGTCGCGCTCCTGCTGGCCTGGGCGCTGCGGATGTTCAAGGATCCCGGCAAGCCGACCGAGAAGGCCACCCGGCCCGAGGCCGAGGGGGGCGGGGAACCCGCGCCCGCCTGATCAGGCCGGAGCCACTTCGGGCGTGAGCCCGTAGCGGTCGAGGAGCGCTGCCGCCTGCGGCGAGCCGGTAATGCACTCCATCATGTAGGCCACCGTCTCCGGGGGCAGCTCCTCGCGCCAGCCCCCGACCTTGGCCTTGCGAACGCGCATGGCCTGAGGGTCGGCCTTGTCGTATTCGTTGGGCTGGCCGACGCCGCTGGCCCGCTCCACCTCCCGCATCCTCTCGACCGAGCTCGCCTCCAGGGCCGCACGGAGCTGATCGTCGGTGGCCTCGATCCCCAGGTGCCCGGTGGCGCGGCGAAACGGCGCGAACGGCTCGGCGCGAAGCTCCTCGTAGGTGAGGACCTCCACGTTCGGGTCGGCGGCATGGGGCGCCCAGGAGGCCAGGTACTCGACCATCCTCGGGATGCCGAAGCGCTCGTCGCGGGCGAACTCGTCGATCGTTCCCTCGAACTGGTGGGCGTGGCGGGTCATGTGGTAGTAGAGCGAGACCAGCACGTCGGCCGGGTTGCGCAGCAGGAGGACCACCCGGGGCTCCTCGAACTGGTCCTCCCAGCGCAGGTGGCTCATGGCCACGAACGGCATCTCCTCGTGATCGGCGAACCGGTACTTGTCGAGCGTCTTCCAGGGCTGGGAGTAGAAGACCTCCTCGGGGCCGCCGTCGTCGTTGGGGATGAGGGCGAACATGTTGTCCATGTCGAGCTCCAGCCCGAGCCGGTAGACATCGTTCATCAGGTTGACCAGCGCGAAGCGCATCCAGGTGCGCCCGCTCTTCGGGTAGGAGCAGAGGAAGGAGTCCGGCGTGGCCATCGGCGGCATGCTAACCGGCGGCGGCCGGCCGCCACGGGTGGCCCCGCGAGCCCCGGCGCCCTAGAATGCGCGGCGCCCGCGGTGAGGACCCCGGAAGGCGCCGGCCAAGATGAGACGAGAGCTCGATCGAATTTCGCTGCTGGAGGCCGAGGCGGTCACCGTCATGAGGGAGGTGGCCGGCGAGATGGACCGCCCGGTGCTGCTCTTCTCAGGAGGCAAGGATTCCCTCGTCCTGCTCCGGATTGCCGAGAAGGCCTTTCGGCCCGGCCGGTTCCCCTTCCCGGTGATGCACGTCGACACCGGCCACAACTTCCCCGAGGTGATCGCCTATCGCGACCGGCTGCTCGACGACCTCGGCGAGAGGCTGATCGTCGCCTCGGTCCAGGACTCGATCGATGCCGGCCGCGTCCAGGACGAGACCGGCCCCGGGGCCTCGCGGAACCAGCTCCAGACCGTCACCCTGCTCGACGCCATGGCCGAGCACCGCTTCGACGCGGCGATCGGCGGCGCCCGGCGTGACGAGGAGCGCGCGCGGGCCAAGGAGCGGGTCTTCTCGTTCCGTGACCGCAACGGCCAGTGGGAGCCGCGCTCGCAGAGGCCGGAGCTGTGGAGCCTCTACAACGGCCAGGTCCGCCGCGGCGAGAGCATCCGCGCCTTCCCGATCTCCAACTGGACCGAGCTCGACGTCTGGCGGTACATAGAGCAGGAGGAGCTCCCGCTGCCGCCGATCTACTTCTCCCACCCGCGCGAGATGGTTGAGCGCGACGGGATGCTCCTGGCCGTCTCCGAGCACCTGGAGCTCTACGATGGGGAGGAGCCCTTCGAAGCCGAGGTCCGATACCGGACGGTCGGGGACATGACCTGCACCGGGGCGGTCCGCTCCAGGGCCTCCACGATCGGCGAGGTGGTGGCCGAGATCGCGGCCTCGACCAGGACCGAGCGCGGCGAGACCCGGGCCGACGACCGTGCCACCGAAGCGGCGATGGAAGACCGCAAGCGCTCGGGGTACTTCTGATGGAGAGCGCCACCCTTCCGGAGATCGAGGTCAATCCCGCCGGCGACGGCGACCTGCTTCGCCTGCTCGTGGCCGGCTCGGTCGACTCCGGCAAGAGCACGCTGATCGGCCGGCTCCTCTACGACGCCAAGCTCCTGCTCAGCGACACCGTCGAGCAGGTCGAGAAGACGAGCATCGAGCGCGGAGCGCAGGGCCTGGACCTCTCGCTGATCACCGACGGCCTGCGGGCCGAGCGCGAGCAGGGCATCACCATCGACGTGGCCTACCGGTACTTCTCCACGCCGGAGCGCTCGTTCATCGTCGCCGACGCCCCGGGCCACGTCTCCTACACGCGCAACATGGGCACCGGCGCCTCCAACAGTGACGTCGCGCTGCTGCTCGTGGAGGCGCCCACAGGCGCCGTCGAGCAGTTCCACCGCCACGCGGCGATCGTCTCGATGCTGCGGATCCCCCACCTGGTGGTGGCGGTCAACAAGATGGACCTCGTCGGCTTTGCCCGCGAGCGCTTCGAGGCGGTGGTCGCCGAGCTATCGCCGTGGCTTGAGAAGCTGGAGATCCCCGAGGCGACCTTCATCCCGATCGACGCCCTGGGGGGCGCCAACGTCGTCGACCGGGCCGACGAACTCGGCTGGTTCTCCGGGCCGACGCTGCTGCACCACCTGGAGAACGTCGCCGTGGCTGCCGACCGGAACTTCGCCGACTACCGCTTTCCCGTCCAGGGCGTGATCCGCGGGGGCGGCGGCAAGGGAGGGAGCGCGCGCTCGCTCTCCGGCCAGGTGGCGGCGGGGATCATGCGCCCAGGGGACGAGGTCGTGATCCTCCCGTCGGGGGAGCGCTCGTCGATCGCAGCCATCGAGTCGCTCGAGGGCGAGCTCGACGAGGCCTGGCCGCCGATGGCCATAGCGGTTCGGCTGGCCGACGAGCTGGACGTCGGTCGCGGGGACATGCTCTGCCAGCCCGGTAACCGGGCGACCGTGACCGATGAGCTTCGGGCCCGCCTCTGCTGGATGTCCGAGGAGCCACTGCGTCCCGGCGCGCGCCTGCTCCTCAAGCACACCACGAAGACCGTGCCGGCGACGGTCACCGGCCTGGTCCATCGCATCGACGTCGGGACCCTGGGGAACGAAGAGGAGCCTGGGAGCCTCAGGCTCAACGACCTCGGCGTGATCGAGCTGGCCACCTCCTCCCCGGTCAGCGTCGACCCCTACCGGGTCAACCGCCGGACCGGCGCCTTCATCCTTATCGACGAGGCGAGCGGCGACACCGTCGGCGCCGGAATGGTCATCGAGGCCGGCGCCGACGACCTGCGCCGGGCCGGGGGAGCCACCAACGTCGTCTGGCAGGAGCCCCGGGTCACCCGCGAACAGCGGGTCGAGCGGCTCGGTCACGCGGGCGCAACGGTCTGGCTGACCGGGCTGCCCGGCTCGGGCAAGACGACTATCGCCGCCGCGGTCGAGGAGCGCCTCGGCGCCTCGGGGCGCCCGGCCTACCTGCTCGACGGCGACAACCTGCGCCACGGCCTCAACCGCGACCTGGGGTTCAGCGACGCTGAGCGGGCCGAGAACGTCCGGCGCACGGCCGAGGTCGCCCGCCTGTTCGCCGACGCCGGGTTCGTGGTGCTGGCCAGCTTCGTCTCGCCGGACGCCGAGAGCCGCCGCGTGGCCCGGGAGATCCACGAGGAGCATGGGCTGCCCTTCATCGAGGTCTTCGTCGACGCCCCGGTCGAGCTCTGCGAGGAGCGCGACCCGAAGGGCCACTACGCCAGGGCCCGGGCCGGGGAGATCTCCGGATTCACCGGGGTCGACGCGCCCTACGAGCCGCCTGTCGACCCGGAGCTTCGCCTGCCGACCGGCGAGCTGGAAGTGGCGCAGGCGGCTGCCGAGCTCGAGGCGCTGGTCGCGAAGCTGGTGCCCGACCCGCGCGCCTAGGCGCCGGCCTCGGACTCGCCGAATACCTGGTAGCGGCCCAGGTCCCCGAGGCGGGTGTTGATGATCGCCTCGGCGACGACCATGCTGGCCGGGTCGGCGGCGACTCCCTCCAGGAACGAGTCGCGGCCCAGGACCATCACCACGCCGTCGCTCCGGGCCTCGACCGTCGCGGTGCGCTCGGTGTCCCTGAGCATGGCGATCTCGCCGAACGACTCGCCGGGACCCATCGTGCGAACGCTCTGGTCGTCGACGAGCGTGTCGAACTCGCCCTCGACGATCAGGAAGAATTCGTCGCCGCTCTCTCCCTGCTTGACGAGGGTCTCCCCGGCCTTCACCTTGCGCTCCTCCATCCGGGCGGCGAGGTCCTCCTGGACGTCGTCGTCGAGCGGGGCGAATATCGGTACGCGCCGGACGAGGTCCAGCCGGACGACGCCGCCGGCCAGCGCCTTCTCGGTGGCCTCGAAGCCGCGGACGAACGAGTCGAGGCTCTTCATCACGCCCTGGTCGGCGGCCAGCCCGATCGAGACGACGCCACCCACCGAGACGGCGTTCAGGTGGAGGGCCAGGCCGGCGCTGGGGAGCGAGAAGCTGTGGAAGGAGGAGGTCGGGGCGCCCAGGACGTAAAGCTTGATCGGGGGGCCGGGAAGGTTGTGGATCACCATGTTGGCCTGGCCGCGGCCGGTCACCAGCCGCATGGCCCGGTCCTTGATCGGGGCCGGGGCCTCGCGGGCGACCTTGCGCACGGCCACTATGTGCTCGGGTTCGTCGGCGGCCTTGATCGCCTCGGTCGTCTCTCGCACCACCCGCACGCGGCGGACCGGGTCCTCGATGTCCATCGGCAGGGGAACGACCATGGGGGCCACGCCCGGGTTGCCGCCCTCGCCCTCCTTGCGGTCCTTCTTGAGGTTGACGGGAACCCTCACCCGCAGGTCCTCGAGCGGGTGCCCGTTCTCCACCAGCCATTGCCTCAGGCCCCCGGCGACGAGGCCGAGGATCACGTCGTTCATCGTGGCTCCGGTTCCCAGGCCGCGCCCGAGGAGCTTGAGTCGCTCCAGCGGGTACTCGAGGGTGTGGAGCTCGAGCGGGGAGCCGCTGCCCACGGCCAGCGGGCTCGGCGGCACCTCCTCCCGGCTCTTCTTGAGCAGGTAGGCGCCGACCTCGGCGGCGCTTCCGGCGGCTTCACGGATCTCGGCGGGGTTGGAGAGGAGGGCGGCGGCGCGCTCAAGGATCGTGCCGGGCTGCTCCTCTTCGTCCCCGTCGCCCGGGCCGGCAGCCGCCTTGATCTCGGCGGCGGTGGGCAGCGGGCGCGGCTCCCACGGAGCGGGATCCTCCCGCTGGGGCTCCTCGGTGACGTCGAAGAGCAGCATCGCGAACAGGGCGATCGAGCCCAGGCCGTCGGCCAGGGCGTGGCCCGACTTGACCATCAGCGCAGCGCCGTCGTCGGTGGGCACGTACTGGACCCTCCAGAGCGGCTTCTCCTCGTCGATCGGCGTGGTCATCCACTCGGTGAGCAGCACGTCGAGCCCGTGACGGTCGACCGGGCCGTCGGTGTCGGCCTCGACCACGTGGTAATCGAGGTCGAAGTCCTGCGTGTCGGCCCAGACCGGAAGGCCGGAGCCGCCCGCGGGCAGGAAGGGGAACTGGCGGAAGCGGGGGGAGCGCCCCACGCGCTCGGCCACCAGCTCCCGGACCTCCTCGTAGGAGGGAACGGTGCCATCGGCCCTCGGACCCAGGCGGCAGAGGCCGATCACCAGGTGGCGGATGCCGCCGCCGAGCATTGCGGCGTCGGCCGGTCCAAGGCGCTCGAGCTTGGCGTCGTCGCTCATGGCCTGCAAATCTACAAGGCCCCCGGCGCCCGCTGCCGGCCCGTAGAATCCCCCGTTCCCAATGAGCGTGGAGTCCCAAAAGCGGGCGTTGCTCGCCGCGAGCCCGCTGTTCGCCCTGTTGCCGGACGACGTGCTGGCCCTGATCGAGCCCCGGCTCGAGCCGTATTCGGTGGAGTCGGGGGACTGGCTCATGCGCAAGGGGGACCCCGGCGATGCCCTGTACGTAGTCGATACGGGGCGGCTCGAGGTGGTGTTGGGCGAGCACGAGGGCGTCGAACCGGAGGACGACGAGGAGGTCCGGGTGCTGCGCGTGCTGGGCCGGGGGGCCACGGTCGGCGAGCTGGCGCTGGTGACCGGCGACCCGCGCTCGGCCTCGGTCAGGGCCACCCGCGACAGCACCCTCTATCGCCTCTCGTACGACGACTTCCACGCGCTTCTGGACGACAGCCCCGCCTTCGGCCACGCCCTGGTCAAGGTGCTCGGCCGGCAGCTCCAGGCCAGTGGCGGCTTTCCCGGCGACGTGCCCGCCCCCAAGACCACCGCCTTCATCCCGCTCCAGGAGGAGGTCAACCTCGACCTGTTGGCCGAGGTAGTGCGCAGGGCGTTCGGCCCGCTGCTCGACGTGGCCGTGCTCGACCAGCACACCGCCGAGCAGGGCTCAGCCGCGGGCTGGGGTCACACTCTCGACGCGCTCGAGCAGGAGCACGACCGCGTCCTGCTCGTGGCCCAGAGCACCGACACCCCATGGCGACGCTTCTGCGTCAGGCAGGCCGACCGGCTGGTCTGCGTGACCCGCCCCGAACTGCCCCCGCACGACCGGCCGATGCCTCGCCTGCGCGGCTGCGACCTCGTGCTCGTAGGACCCGAGTACCCGGCAGAGATTGCCGACGCCTGGATCGACCGCCTGAAGCCCCGATCCCGCCACCGGGTCTGGACCACCCCGGAGTCGGTGAGGGTTCCCGATGCCCTGCGCGCTGCCCGCCGCCTGGCCGGCCGGTCGCTCGGGCTCGTGCTGGGCGGGGGCGGCGCCCGTGGCTACGCCCACCTGGGAGTGCTCGAGGTGCTGGAGGAGAACGGTATATCCGTGGACAGGATCGGCGGGACGAGCATGGGTGGAATCGTCGCCTCGCTTTACGCCTACGGGTTGAACGCCGAGCAGCGCCGGCGGGCCGCGGCGGCCTTCTTCTCTCGGCGCGTGCGCCACCGTTACCAGGTCCCCCCGCGCAGCGCCCTGGCCCGGACCGAAGGGGCGGAGGAGATGATGAACAAGGTCTTCGGCGATGCCATGATCGAGACGCTCCCGATCGACCTGTACACCGTTGCCGCCGACATGGTCGAGGCCGAGATGGTCGTGCAGCGCCGCGGCCGGGTCGCCGACGCGGCCCTCTCGACGGCGCGCATTCCCGCGATCCTCCCGCCCGGGCGGTTTGACGGGCGGCTGCTCGTCGACGGCGGCCTGATCCGGAACCTCCCCGTGGGCGTGATGGCCGACATGGAGGAGGGACCTGTCGTCGCCATCGAGGTCGGGGGACGGTTCGAGCCGGAGATCGGAGACGACGGGCTCCACGGCCTGCCGGGCGTGGGCGAGACCCTGATGCGTTCGGTGCTGCTGGGATCGGCAGCGACGGCCGAGTCGGTTACCTCCCGGGCCGACCTCCTCATCGAGCCGGAGGTGTCGGGCCTCAAGATGCTCGCCTTTCACGAGATCGACAAGGCGGTCGAGATCGGGCGCCGGGCCGCCGAGGAGAACCTGAAGGCGATCAGGGCCCTGCTCGAGCACTGAGCAGGCGCTCGAGGGTCTCCGGGAGCTGCTCGCTTGCCTCGTGCCCTTTCATGAAGAAGGCGTCGGCCCCGGCGTCGCTGGCCATTCCGAACAGCTCGTTGCCTCCCGAGGCCGACCAGACGACGACCGGCAGGCCCTTGAGCCGGTCATCGGCGCGGATCGCCCGAGTCAACTCGAAGCCGTCGATCTGCGGCATCTCGAAGTCGGTGACCACGGCATCGACCTCACCGGCCTCGAGGCGCTCGAGGGCCGCGGCGCCATCCGGGACGGTCTCCACCAGGTATCCGGCGCCGACCAGCAGCCGCCGCCCGCGTTCGAGCTGCGTCTCGGAGTCGTCGACCAGAAGAATGCGCGGGGGCGGGGGCAGTTCGGCCGCCAGGGCCCGGGCGTCGACGATCCGGAGCACCTCCCCGTCGGGGAGGATCGCCGCGTTGCGTATGAGCTCGACCTCGGGCAGCGGGCTCGGCAGCGGCATCGTGTTCAGGCGCAGGACCGACCGGACCGCCTCGACCGGCAGCGCTATCCGGCGGGTCTCGTCGGCGACCACGATCACGAACGCCGGCCTGCCGTGGCCGGCCGGGGCCAAGGTTCCCACCGTCTCCTCGCTGGCGAGGGGTACGCGCCGGCCGGCGACCTGGACGTGGTCGGGCCTCTCCCCCTCGAGCGGAACTATCCGCTCGGCGGCCGAGAGCACAATGCCGACCGGGTATCCGCCGAGCTCGGCGATGATGCAGTCGGTGGCGGCGATGGCCAGCGGCGCGTTGAGCATGACCGTAGTCCCGGAACCCGGGACGCTGGTGATATCGACGCTCCCCTGAAGGGCGGTCAGTCCCTCGAAGACGGCGTCGAGGCCGACCCCGCGTCCTGAGATCTCGCTGACCGAGTCGCGCGTGCTGAACGCCGGGCGCAGGACGAAGCGGACGATCTCGGAGTAGTCCATCCGGGCGGCCTGGTCGGCATTAACCAGCCCCGCCTCTACCGCCTTGGCCCTGACGGCATCCCCGTCTATGCCGGCCCCGTCGTCGGCGATCTCTATCGCGAGCCTTGAGCCTGCCGAGCGGGCGCTTACCGAGAGGGTTCCCACCTCGGGCTTGCCGGCCGCGGCCCGCATCGCCGGGGGCTCTATCCCGTGGTCGATCGCGTTGCGGACCAGGTGAACCAGGGCGGGCCGGATCACCTCGAGGACTGCGCGGTCGACGTCGATCTCGCCTCCGGAGACCTCCAGGTCGACCTCGCGGCCAAGCTCGCGTGCCAGGTCGCGAACGGCGCGGGGGAGCGGGTCGAAGGCCAGCGAGAGCGGCACCGTGCGGGCCTGGTTGACGTCGTCGGAGAGCTCGCGCGCGGCGCGCTGAAGGCGACCGAGCGGGCCCTGCGTGATCTCGCGGATCGCGCCGGCCCGCTCGTCGTGCTGGTGGGCCGCCAGGTCTGCCGCCTCGGCCTCCTCGGTCAGGATCCCCGTCGCGTGCTCGACTCCGACCCGCGCCGTCTCCAGTTCACGCACCGCGGCCACGAGCCGGTCGAGCTTGGCCACCGACACCCTTACGGTCGCGTTCTGCGCGCCGGGCTCGCCGGCCGGCGCGGCTGCCGGAACCGGCTCGGGCGACGGAGAGCCGGTCGGCGCCGGGGGCGGTGGCTCAGCGCCGCGCCCCGACGGCTCGCCACCATCGCCGGCCGCCTCGTTGAGCTCGTCGCAGATGGCCGAGACGTTGACGTCGGCCGGGGGGCCTCCCGTGGCCGCGGCGACGATCGCCTCGATCGCGTCGAGGGCGCGGTACCCGAGGTCGGCCGCTTCACCGCTCACCTCCGTGCGCCCGGCTTCGGCACGAAGGAGGTTCTCAAGCGCGTGCGATATCCGGTCGACCGGCTCGAGCTCGACTGCACGCGCGCTGCCCTTCAGGCTGTGGGCGGCGCGCATCATCTCGTCGACCTTGCCCGAGCCCAGGGCGGCCTGGGGATCGGCCTCGAGAGCCACCAGCCCGCTGGAGAGAGTGTCCAGCTCGTCGCGGGCCTCCCCGGCGAAAATCTCCAGGAGCTGCCGGCGCAGCTCGTCGTCGGGGCGGAAGGCGCGGCTCACCGGGCCGTCCTCAAGCGGTCGTCATCCAGCAGGAGCTCCACGTCGATGACCCGCGGCTCCCCGGGCGGGGCCGGCAGGAGCCAGTCGGGGTCGCCCTCCAGCGGCTCGTCGGGCAGGGCGTCGGCCGCCGGCAGCCCGCGCGTCCCGCGCACCCCTTTGCAGAGCAGGCCGAAGTCGCCGTCCTGCGCGGCGATGGCGATCATCACTCCCCCCTCGGTTGGCCGGCCGTCGAGCAGGACGCCGAGGTCGGCCACGCCGATCAGCCCGCCGCGCAGGTTCGCCAGCCCGCGCCAGCAGTCCCCGGCTCCGGTCACCGGGGCGACGGCCGGGTCGGCGATGACCTGTATGAGGCCCTCCTGGCGCAGCGCCCGGCCGCCCGGCTCAAGTTCCATCAGTCCCGTCGGCGCGCTCACCGCCGCCGGCCTAGATCTCGGTGAGGGTCTTGGCCAGGTTCCGCAGGTGCTCGGCGAGGGAGTCGAGCTCGGCGGCCGCGGTGGACGACTCGTGGGCGGCAGCCTGGACGGCCTTGCCCTGGGCGCTCACCTCGTCGGTAGCCGCCGCGACGCGTGCACCTGCAGCCTGCTGCTCGGGGGTGGCGTCGACGATCTCCCGCGTGGTGCGCTCGGCCTCCTCGTTGGCCGCGGCCAGCTGCTCGATCGTGGCCGCCGCGCTCTCGGCGCGCCGGCGGCCCTCGCCGACGGCCTGGATTCCCTGCTCGGCCGAGCGCTCTGCGTCCCGCGTGGCCTTGTCGATCTCCCCGAGGATCGAGCGAATCTGGGCCGTCGCGCGCTTGGAGCGCTCGGCCAGAACCCGGACCTCCTCGGCGACCACGGTGAAGCCGGCGCCGTGCTCGCCGGCCTTGGCCGCCTCGATCGTGGCGTTGAAGGCGAGCAGGTTGGACTGGTCGGCGATGCTGGAGACGGTGGCGATGATCTCGCTGATCTGGGCCGTCTGGCCGGCCAGGGCCGAGATCTCCGCGGAGATCCCCCGGACCCGCTGGTCGATGTCGCCCATCGCCTGGTCCACCTCGGCCGCCGCCGCCTTGCCCTCCTCGCCGGCCATCGCCGCCTTGCCGGCCTGCTGGGAGACCAGGTCGGCGCTCCGGGCGATCTGGGCGCCGGTCTTCTGCATGTCGGCCACCAGCGCGCGGATCTCCTCGATACTGGCGATCTGCTGGCCGGCGCGCTCCTCGGTCAGCTGGGCGCGGGCTCGGCTGTTTTCGGCGCTCTTCTGGAGCCGCTCGGATCCGGCGTCGACCTCGATCGATGACTGGCGCAGCTGTCCGGCGCGGCGGGTGAGGCTGCGGCTCACGGCCAGGGCGACGAGCACGGCGATGATGCCGACGAGCAGCGTGGTGAGGACGAGGAAGCGGGTAAGGCGGTTGGCGTCACTGAGCGCAGCCGCCTCCTCCTCAACGGCGAAGGTCACCCAGTCGAGAGCAGGCTGGCCGAGCTGCTGGTCCATCGGGGCGTAGCCGGTGACCGTTTTGCCCGGGACCAGGGGGCCGCGCTTCTTTACGACCGTGAAGCCGGGCACCTTGCTGCGCTGGGCCTGCTGGTAGACGGGGTCGCCGGAGACGTCTGCCCCCAGGTCGGTACCCCCGGTCGGCGAGAGCAGGATCCGGCCGCGGTTGTCGGCGAGGTAGATCCCCAGGCCGCCCGCGGCGGCCCGGTTTGCGTAGGCCCCGGTGCTCTCCTCCGAGGTGCTCACGAATGCCGCCCAGTTGGTGAACATGGCAACCACGCCGACCGCCTTGCCGCCCCGGTCGACCCCGATCGCGGTGACCGGGGCCAGCGGGGCGGTGCCGTTGCCCTCGAGCTCGCCGATCAGGGGGCGGGGCTCGACGGTCTGGATCACCGCGTTGGCCCGGCCTCCGCGGGCTGCCTTGAGCGCCAGGGTGAACCAGCTCGGCCTGCCGATCGACTTGCCCACGAACCGCGAGGGCGGGACGTTCCGCGTGTTTCCCGGGGGGTCGGTGGCGATCCCGGTCACCCGGCCCTTCGTGTCTACCAGGACCATCTGCCGGTAGAGGGGGTCGAGCGCCTTGGTCGTCTCGGTCAGCTTGCCGGTGGCCCCGGCAGGGGTCATCGACTTGATCCGGTCGCTCATCGATACCGACTTGGCGTCGAGCTCCGAACGCCTGATGCTCCCCTCCACGTCCACCATCGAGCTGACGGCGGCGTTGCGCACCTCGCGGCCGGCGGCGTCGACCAGGAGCGAGCGGGTCTGGAACTCGGCGATCAGGGCGACGGCGATCACCGGAACCAGGGAGAGCGCCACCAGCAGCCAGGGCAGGCGCCGGGGGCTGGTTATCCAGCGGGTCGCCTTCCCCGTGGCGGCCGGGGGGCTACCCGGCGGCTTGGTGCCCGCCGAGCCGGCGGCGCGGTCGGGCGCTTCTCCAGCCTCCTCGAGCACGGCGCAGACGCTACCAGCGCGGGGGCTGCGGCATCACTCCTCTTCGGCGAAGGACCACACGCCCAGGGGCTGGTCGCGGCCGCGGATGTCGACCTCGTCGACGAAGACGAGGTCCCCGGGATCCTTGACCAGCATGTCGTGGGTGGTCTGCGAGCAGTAGAGCTGGTGGGGGGTGCCCTTGGTCATCCCCTCCAGGCGGGCCGCGGTGTTGGTGGTGTCGCCCAGGGCGGTGTATTCCAGGCGCTTCTCCGAGCCGACGTTGCCGGAGACCACGCTGCCGCTGTTGAGGCCGATCCCCATGCGGAATCCCTCCCCGAGCCCGTTCTCCTTCATCCACGCGCTGAAGCGCGGCAGGTGGGTGTCGAGCATCGCGCGGGCGGAGCGCAGGGCGCGGTCGGCGTGGTCGGGCTGCTCGAGCGGGGCCCCGAAGACGGCCATAATGCCGTCGCCCATGTAGGCGACGATCGTCCCTTCCTCGGCGAGGATCGCCTCCGACATCTCGCCCAGGTACCGGTTGACGACGTCGATCACCTGCTCGGGCTCCATGTGCTCGGAGAACTGGGTGAAGCCGCGCAGGTCGGTGAACATCACCGTCGCGGTGCGCGAGATGCCGCCGAGCTTTACGCCCTCGTCGCTGCGGGTGATGATCTGGTCGGCGACCGACTCGGGCACGAAGCGCTTGAAGGCGTCCTTCAGCTTCCCGTAGAGGCGCTCGATCTCGGCCTGCTGCTCGGCGATCTTGCGGTGCAGCTCCGTCACGCGCTCGGCGGCGATCAGGCGGGTGGAGAGTGCGACCTGGTCGAGCGGCTTGACCAGGTAGTCGTCGGCGCCGATCTCCATGCCGTCGATCACCTCCTCCGAGGTGTCCTGCGCGGTCAGCAGGACGACGTAGACGTAGCGCCCGTCGAGCCCGCGGATGTTGCGGCAGAGCTCATCCCCGTCCATTCCCGGCATCTGGCGGTCGGTTATGCAGACGTCGATCGCCGTGTCGTCCTGGACGAGCTTCCACGCCTCCAGGCCGTCCTCGGCAGTGACCGGCTCGTGCCCGAGGGCCTCGACGGAGCGTTCGAGCAGGAGCCGCCAGGTGGGGGAGTCGGTGGCGCACAGGACGCGCATGGCGGCCGATCCTACCCGGGGCGCTGGGCGGCGGCCCGGCGCCGGGCGCCTGCGCCCTGCGTACCCTCTGGAAGGTGATTGTCCCCGCCCTGAGCGACCTGTTCACGGCTGCCCTCGCCGCCGCCGCGGTGGCCGCGCCGACCACCGCCGAGAGGCCTCCCGTCCGCTGGGACGCGATCCCCTACGGCGTCCAGCGGCGCAGCGACATGAAGGCCTACTCGCGCCGCCACTACGGGATCGACAGCAACCGGCTCTCCCGCCCCCGGGTGATCGTCCAGCACATGACCGAGGGCTCCAGCTACTCGTCGGCGTGGAACATCTTCTCCCGCAACGTCCGCGACAGCGAACTCGGCGAGCTGCCCGGCGTCTGCGCCCACTTCATCGTCGAGAAGAACGGGCGGATCAGCCAGCTCGTCCCGCTCTCGCTGATGTGCCGTCATACGGTCGGCCTCAACTACACCTCGATCGGGATCGAGCACGTCGGCTTCGAGGAGTCCGGGGTGATGGGCAACCGCAGGATGCGCCAGGCGTCGCTGCGCCTCACCAACTGGCTGCGCTGCCGCTACGACATCGACCTCTCCAACGTGATCGGCCACAACGAGAGCCTCCGCTCCCCGTACCACCGCGAGCGCGTCGCCCGCCTGCGCACCCAGACCCACGGCGACTGGCCGGCGGCGAAGATGCGCCCCTACCGCGCGGCGCTGCGAAGCCTGTCGTGCTGAGCGGCGACGCCGCGACCTTCCTGGGCCACTCGACCGTCCTGCTCGAGTCGGCCGGGAGTCGCTTCCTGACCGACCCGGTGCTTCGCGAGCGGCTGGCCCACCTGCGCCGCCACGCGCCGCCGGTGGCCCAGGAGGCGACCCGCGACCTCGACGCGATCCTCATCTCCCACCTCCACCACGACCACCTGGACAAGCGATCGCTGAAGCTCCTGGACCGCTCGACGCCGCTGGTCGTTCCGGCCGGCGGCGGCGCGCTCGCCCGGGAGGCCGGCTTCGCCGACGTGCGGGAGGTGCGGGCCGGGGACGAGCTGGCCTTCGGCGCCAGCCGTGTGGCGGTGGTCGAGGCCGACCACGACGCCGGCCGGGGCCCGCGCAGCCGCCACCGCGCCGAGCCGGTCGGCTACGTCGTCACGGGGGAGCGCTCGGTCTACTTCGCCGGCGACACCGACCGCTTCTCCGGCATGGCCGGCATAGGGGAGATGGGGATCGACCTCGGGCTGATTCCCGTCTGGGGGTGGGGGCCGAAGGTCGGAAGCGGCCACCTGGATCCCGAGAGCGCCGCCGAGGCCCTGACCCTCCTGCGCCCGAAGGTCGCCGTGCCGATCCACTGGGGCACGCTCTTCCCCCTCGTGATGCACCGGGTGCGGCCCGACGCCCTCCACGACCCGCCACGGATCTTCGCCCGCTGCGCCAGCCGCATCGCACCCGGGACCCGTGTCGAGATCCTCGACCCGGGCTCGCGGATCGAGCTCGGCTGATCAGCGAGCGGCCGGCGGCTTCATCGCCGCCAGCACCCAGGCGACGAAGACGAGCTGGAAGGGCAGTCGCGCGTAGAGCGCCTCGCGGGGGATCTGGCGGAAGCGCTCGTGGTCGATCGCCATCTGGACGTTGGCCGGGAAGACCCCGGCGAGCGTGAGCAGGAGGATGATCCCGCCGATTCGCCGCACCCGCGGCTGCGGGCAGGCGATGGCCAGGCCGCCGGCGATCTCGGTCACCCCGCTGGCGTAGATCAGCTCGTCGTGGGCCGGGAGCCAGGCGGGCATCATCGGCCGGTAGAGGTCGGGGCGCAGGAAGTGCATCACCCCGGCGAATACGAAGAGCGGGCCGCAGAGGGCACGGATCAGGCGCATGCCCGGAGACTACGCCGCGGCGGCGGGCGGCGGTGGGAGCTCGAAGGGCTCGTCTCCGATGGCGACGACGGGAGGCTCGCTTCCGCCGGCCCGGCAGCTGACCGAGAGCGGGTTGGCCGGGTCGGTGGTCGCGAAGACGGCCATCGCGACGCTCCCGGCCCCGAGGGCGTCGGCCAGGGAGCCGACGGCGTCGACCAGGTGCTCGAGGCCGCCGATCGTGCCTGCCACCTCGCCGGTCTGCGGGTCGACCTCGAACGGGGGGATGGGCTTGACCTCGGGCAAGGGCGGGGCTACTGCGTCGCGCGGCGCGTCGTGGGGAAGGCGGACGGTGCGGTCGCCCAGCTCCACCTCGATCGCCTCGAAGCGCCCGCAGTCGATCACGGCCGGCCCGAGGCCGGGCTCGCGTTCGACGACCGCGATCGCCCGGGCGGCGGTGGAGCGGTGGAGGAACTCGCGCAGCGTGACCACCGCGGGGTCCAGCACGCCGACGGAGGCGACGGTCTCGATCGCGGGCTCCTCGCTCACGGCCGCGAAGCTACCAGCGGCCTAGATCTCACCGGTGATCGGCTCGCCCTCGGCGTTCCAGAGGTTGATCCGCCCGGCGCCGTCGGGGTACTCGCCCATCGCCACCTTGAACTGCCCGTCGCCGCCGTAGAGCTCGGCGGTGGCCGGGCCGTCGTCGGCGCGCTGCCCGAGCCGGGTGCGCAGGGTC
>JBJTBE010000084.1:0-8624 GCA_046091165.1 Solirubrobacterales bacterium
TACGGCTCGTGGGGCAGCTGGGCGGCCAAGCCGCTGGCCAAGGCCCTGCGCCGGATCGGCGAGGAGTTCCCGTTCGACGTGCTCCACGCCCACAACGCCGTTCCGGCCGCCGACGCGCTGCTGACCGCCGGGATCTCGCAGCCGCTGATCGTCAGCGAGCACGGGGCCGACGTCTTCCACACCGCCGAGCGCCACGCCGAGGGGCGCGAGGCGATCCGCCGTGCCTTCTCCACCGCCCGCCTGGTGCTGGCCAACAGCGCGGGGATCGCCAACTCCTGCGAGGACCTCGGCGCCCAACGGGTACGGGTGCTGCACCTGGGCACCGACCTGCCGGAGCGGGAGGAGGCCCGCGAGCAGCAGCCGACGATCGTCACCGTCGCCCACCTGGCCGCCCGCAAGCGCCACGCCGACGTGATCCGCGCGCTCTGGGTGCTGCGCGACGAGCGTCCCGACCTTCGCTACCTGGTGATCGGGGATGGCCCCGAGCGCGCCGCGCTCGAGGCGCTCGCCGCGCAGCTCGGCGTCTCAAGCCGGGTCGAGTTCGCCGGGCAGCTGCCCCACGACGAGGCGCTGGAGCGGATGCGACGCTGCTCGCTCTTCGTGATGCCCAGCGTCGACGAGGCCTTCGGCGTGGCCTACGTCGAGGCGATGGCCGGCTGGCTCCCCGCCGTCGGCACCGCCGGCGAGCCCGGGCCAACCGAGATCGCCCGCTGCGGCAAGGGCATACGGCTCGTGCCCCCGGGCGACGTCGGGCGGCTGGCCGGGGAGGTCTCCGCCCTCACCGGCGACCTGGCGGTGCTCAGCGAGCTGGGCGCCGATGCGCGGCGGACCGTCGAGGAGTCGTTCAGCTGGAAGCGCTGCGGGGAGGCGACCGTCGCCGCCTACCGCGAGGTGCAGCGCCCGTGAGCCGGCCGCTGCTGCTGGTCACCAACCACGTGCCACCGGACCGCGTCGGCGCCCTGCAGGCGCTCAACCGGCTCGAGGGACTCGAGGTGGCGATCTACGACGGGCGCCTGCACCACGCAACCGGCGGCGTCGAGGACCCCGGCGTGCCGTTCCGGCGCATCACCCAGCGCCAGGCCTTCTCCCTCGCCGCCAGCGGCCGCTACCGCGCCGTGATCGCCACCAGCGCCGGCCGCATTGCCCTTCCGGCGGCCTACCTCGGGGCCCGCCGGGCCGGGGTGCCGTTCGTCTACTGGACCGGGATCTGGCACCAGGTTGCCACCCCGGCCCACCTCGCCGGCGCCCCGCTGGTGCGGTGGATCGAGGGCCACGCCGACGCCGTCGTGGCCTACGGCCCGCACGTCGCCGACTACGTGCGCAGCCACGGCGCCCGCAACGTCCACGTGGCCCCGCAGGCCGTGGACGTGGGCTTCTGGGCCGAGCCGGTGGACGGCTCGGGGCTCCGCAAGCGGCTCGGCTCGCCGGGCTTCCTGCTCGCCTTCGCCGGCCGCGACCGCCCGGGCAAGGGCCTGGCCACGGCGATCGAGGCGTGGGGGCTCGCTGGGGTCGATGGACTTTTTGCCCTCGCCGGGGTCGACGCCTCCGATCCGTCGGTGGCCGGTCGGCCGGGCTCGGGCCCAGACGGCCCCCGGGTCGAGGCGCTCGGCATGCTCGCCCCCGAGGCGCTGCGCGAGCTCTTCGCCGCCGCCGACGCGGTGGTGATCCCATCCGAGCCGACCCCCGGGTTCCGCGAGCCCTGGGGGCTCGTGGCCAACGAGGCGATGCTGCAGGGCACGCCGGTGATCGCCACCGGCGCGGTTGGGGCGGCCGCCGGAGCGATGGTGCGCGACGGCGACACGGGGCTGGTGGTGCCCGCCGGCGACCCTGGGGCGGTGGCCGCGGCGATCGGGCGCCTGGCGACCGACCCTGAGCTGCGGGCCCGGCTCTCGCGGCGGGGCCGCGCGGAGGCCCTGACGCACGACTTCGAGGCCTGGGCGCAGGCCTTTTCCCGCGCCCTCGAACCGGCGGGCGCCGCCGCGGCCTCCTGCTAGCTTTCAGGCGGGTCGAAGGGGCTCCCCGGGGCCACAGCGCCCGCCCGCCAATGGCCTTCCCGACGCGTCCAGCCAAGTCCGCCGCCCTGCTCGTCGCCGCGGCCGCGTGCCTCGCCCTCAGCCTTCCCGCGACGGCCGGGGCCAACTACCAGGACCTTCTCCTGGACGCGTGCGGCCGCGACGGCAAGGTGAACGGCACCTACTCCCAGGAGGACTACCGCAAGGCGCTGGCCAACATCCCCGCCGACGCCGACCAGTACTCCGACTGCCGGGCGATCATCCGGGCCGCTCAGCTCGCCGCCGCCTCCGGGCAGGACACCCTTACCCCCGCCGGAGCCGAGGACATCCTGGCCACCGCCACGCCGGAAGAGCTGGCGGCGATCGAGGAGGCGGTCCAGAGCTCGGACGGAAACCCCGTGAATGTGGGGGGCGACGTAGTGAGCCCGGCCTCCTACGGAGCCGGCCGCGAGGTCGCGGCCGGAATCTCCGACCTTCCGGCCCCGCTCAAGGCCGCCCTGGGCCTGCTGGCCGTGGGGGCGCTCGCCGCCCTGCTGACCGCAATCGTCCCGCGTGTCCGCGATCGCCTCAGCCGCTGAGCCGGCCGGCGCCGCTCCCGCAGCCCGCGGCGCAGGCCCGCGGATGCTCCGCGCCCGCGGCGTGCTGCTGGCCCTGTCGCTGGCCGCCCTCTTCCTGGCCACGGCGCTTCACGCATCCGGCGGGCTCCAGCTCCAGACGCTGACCCGGGTGGAGGTCGCGCTGGACGCCATCGCCGGCATCCTCGGGATCCTCGCCCTGCTCACCGGCCGGCGGGGACAGAAGCCCTGGGGCGTCGTCTCGCTCGGGCTCTTCGCAGCCCTCGCCGTGCTGCCCGGCCTGTCGATCCTGTGGGCGATCGACCCGAGTGCGGCGTGGATCGAGGCCAACCGCACCTTCGCCCTGCTCGGCGCCTTCGCCATCGGCTTCTCACTCGTGCGGCTCGCCCCCGACCGCTGGCGCTGCCTGCTGGGGGCGATCCTCATCTCGAGCCTGGTGGTTAGCCTCTACGCGCTGCTGACCAAGGTCTTCCCCGGCTCGTTCGCCGAGGACGAGATCTACGGGCGCCTGCGCGAGCCCTACGGCTACTGGAACGCCGTCGGGCTGACCGCGGCGCTCGGCCTCCCCGTCGCCACCTGGCTCGGCGCCCGCCGCGACGGCCACGGCGCACTGGCCGCGCTGGCCTACCCGGCCGCCGGCGTCCTGACCGTGGCCGCGATGCTCGCCTTCTCCCGGGGCTCGCTGCTCGCGGCGCTGCTGGGCCTGGTCGTGTGGTTTGCCTTCGTCCCGCTGCGCCTGCGCTCGGCGACGGTGCTGATCCCGAGCGTCGGGCTGGGCGCGGTGGTGGGCATCTGGGCCTTCAGCCAGAACGGCCTCACCGATGACCGCGTACCGCTGAACCTGCGCGGCAACGCCGGCACCGAGCTTGGGGTGGCGCTGCTGGTGCTCGTGGTCGTCCTGCTCCTGACCGGCGTCCTGGTGGCGTGGCTGCGGGACCGCAAGCCGTGGAAGGGGTCCACGCGCCGGGGCTGGGGCATCGTCCTGCTGGTCTGCCTCGCCCTGGTGCCGATCGCCGCCGCCGCCGTCCTGGCCACCTCCGAGCGGGGCTTCGGCGGCTCGGTCTCCAAGGCCTGGAAGGACCTGACCGACCCCAACGCCAAGGCCCCGAAGAACGACCCGGGCCGGCTCACCTCGGCGGGCAGCGTGCGCTCGCGCTACTGGCGCGACGCGATCGCCATCTTCAGGGCGCGGCCCGCCGTCGGCGTCGGGGCCGGAGGCTACGTCCAGGCCCGGCTGCGGGTCCGCAAGGATGATCTCGACGTCCTGCACGCCCACGGCTTCATCGTCCAGACCGCCGCCGACCTGGGGGCGGTTGGGCTCGCCGTGACCCTCGCCCTCCTGGCCGCCTGGCTCGCTGCCGCGATACGCACCACCGGCCGCTGGCGCGGCCCCAAACCACGCGAGTGGGGCGACGAGCGGATCGGCCTGATGGCCCTGCTGAGCGTCGTCGTCGTCTTCGGCGTCCATTCGTTCATCGACTGGACCTGGTTCATCCCCGGGACCGCCGTCCCCGCGCTGCTCGCCGCCGGCTGGCTGGCCTCCCGCGGGCCGGTCGCCGGCCTGCTCCCCGCCGACGGGCGCTGGCGTGACCGCTTCCGCGCCGGGCTCCGTTCGCCCTGGCGGGTGGCCGCCGCCGTCCTCGTCCTGGCCGTCGCCCTGAGCGTCGCCTGGTCTTCTCTGCAGCCCCAGCGTGCCGTGAGCAAGGACGAGGCGGCAATCGAGTACCTCTCCGAGAAGCAGCTGGTCAAGGCCCAGGAGAAGGCCCAGTCGGCGGTGGATACAAACCCGCTGGCCCTCGAGCCGCTCTTCACCCTCGCCACCATCCAGGTCGCCAGCGGGAACCCGCCGGCCGCCCGGGCGACGCTCCAGGAGGCGGTCAGGCTCCAGCCTGCCGTCGCGACGGCCTGGATCCGCCTGGCCCAGTTCGAGCTGAATACCGCAGACGATCCCGCGGCGGCCACCGCCGCCCTGCAGCCGGCACTCTTCCTCGACTCGAGGTCGTCCGAGGCCCGCGCCACCTTCCTGCTCGCCCTCCGCGCCGAAGCGAAGGCAAAGGAGAAGAAGAAAAAGAAGAAGGACTGAGGCCGGCCGGGCCTCAGCGGGCGACCGCGCGAAGCCGGCGACGGAACCCGGGCAACCCGTCCCACGCCTCCACCGTCACGTCGGGGAAGCCTGCGCCGCCAATCAGGGCGGCGAGCGTGCGGGCGGTGAAGAACCTCAGGTGATCGGAGCGGGGATCGAGGCGCTCCTCCAGCCCGCGGCCGCCCAGGGCCTCGAGCGCCACCGCCAGGCGCGGCTGGTTAGGGACGGTCACCAGCAGAGTGCCCCCGGGCGCCAGGACGCGCCTGATCTCGGAGGCCAGGCCGGCCGCGTCGGCCACGTGTTCGAGCGTCTCCCCGCACCAGCACAGCTCGAACGCTCCGTCCCCGAAGGGCAGCGGGGCGTCCTCTTCGAGGAGCACGGGAACGGCCCCCGGCGCTGCCTGCCGGGCGCGGGCCAGGGCCCCCTCGGTGACGTCGGCCATCGTCACCTGCGCCCCGGCGCCGGACAGCGCCGCCGCGAACGAGCCGTCGCCGCAGCCCAGGTCGAGGACCCGGTCCCCGGCCGAGACGAAGCCGAGCAGCCAGTCGCGGCGCTCGGGGAGCCGCTCGGGCACCGCCCCCTCGGGCACGGCGGCCCAGACCGCCTCGCGCCACTCCGACACGCGCTAGAAGGCGCCGCGGCGCCGGATCACGGCAGGGAAGGTCTGGAGGATGATCGAGAGGTCCAGGGAGAGCGACCAGCGCTCGATGTAGACGAAGTCGAGCCGGACGAGGTCGTCGAAGTCCAGGTTGGAGCGCCCGGAGACCTGCCAGAGCCCGGTCATGCCGGGGAGCACCAGGTAACGCTTGCGGTGCCAGTCCTCGAGCTGGTCGTAGTCGCGCTGGGGCAGAGGCCGCGGGCCGACGATCGACATCTCCCCGCGCAGGACGTTCCACAGCTGGGGCAGCTCGTCGAGCGAGAAGCGGCGCAGCACCCGCCCGACCGGCGTGACGCGCGGGTCGCGGCGGATCTTGAAGAGCGCCCCGTCGGCCTCGTTGACCGCCTCGAGCTCGTGCTGGACCCGGTCGGCCCCCTGGTACATCGTGCGGAACTTCAGGCAGGCAAACGGAACGCCGCCGATCCCCGGGCGCATCGAGCGGTAGAAGACCGGCCCACGTGAGGTGAACTTCACCAGCGCCGCGATCAGGAGCATCAGCGGGCTCAGGAGCACCAGGCCCAGGATCGCGCCGGCGATGTCGAAGGCCCGCTTGACCGCGTAGTCGAAGCCGTCGAAGACCGGCGCCTTGAGCTCGAAGAGCGGAACCGCCTGGCCGGCCACGAACTCGGCCCGGTGGACGAGGATCTCCATCGTCGAGGGAGCCACCCGAACCCTCACCCCACGCTCGTGGCACTCGTCGACGATGGCCAGCACCCGCTCCTCGGAGTAGTCGGGCTCGGCGATGATCAGCTCGTCGATCTGCGAGTCGTCGAGGCGCATGCTCAGGAACTCGGGATCGACGATGCCGACGACCTCCATCGAGGAGCGCCCCGGCGCCGCCAGCGCCGCTGCCACGTCGGCGGCGTGCTGGCCGGTGCCCACCAGGAGCGCGCGGCGCCGGTAGCCGGCCGCCTTGAGCAGCTCCCCGGTGATGCGGTCGTAGGCCCAGCGGGCCGAGCCGACGAAGACCACCGAGAAGAGAAAGGTGGCCCAGAAGATGTAGTAGCTGCGGAAGTCCTGGCCCGAGAGCTTGGCGTAGATGAAGGCCACCACCACCACGGCAAAGAGCGAGGAGACGATGGCTCGCAGCCCGGGCCGCGAGCCGCGGTCGACGTAGAGGCCGGCCTGGGCGAAGAGCAGCACGGTGAGCAGCACGGCGAAGGTCGCGTAGGTGTAGGCCTGGTCGAGGTTCTGGGTGACCGAGGCGCCGCCGAGGACCAGCGACTTGAGCTCCAGGGCGCCGAAGATCGCCAGGTAGACCGCGACGGCGTCGGTGGCGATCAGGGAGACGATCCGCCCGAAGGTCCGGACGGAGTCCATGGTCAGCAGGAAGCCCAGGGGACGCCGGGTACGGCGCAGGTCAAGGCCGTCCTCGACGACCTCGAGGCCCGGCTCGGGCACCGGGACGTCAAGCTCGGGCTCGGCGGTACTTGGTGTCTCGGTCATTCGGGCCATCGGGAGCAACAACAGCGGTGCGGGCCGGAAGTATCGGGCTACAAACTACAGCCGCGGGCCCTCAAGGGTCAGCGCGGAAGCCCGAGGAGCGCCTCGGCGCCGGCCTGCTCGATCGTCATCTCGAGCCCCTGGCGAAGCTCAACCTTCGGCGCCCAGCCCAGGATCTCCTGCGCGCGGGCGATATCGGGCCGGCGCTGCTGCGGGTCGTCGACCGGCAGGGACTCGTAGACGATCTCCGAGCGCGAACCGGTTACCTCGATCACGTTCTCGGCGAGCTGCAGGAGGGTGAACTCGTCGGGGTTGCCGACGTTCACCGGCTCGTGCTCGCCGGACTCCTGGAGGGCGATCATGCCGGCGATCAGGTCGCTGACGTAACAGAAGGAGCGGGTCTGGCTGCCGTCGCCGAAGACGGTGATCGGCCGGTCGGCCAGCGCCTGGCGCAGGAAGGTGGGGATGGCACGCCCGTCGTGGGCGCGCATCCGCGGGCCGTAGGTGTTGAAGATCCGGATGATCGCCGTGTCGACGCCCTGCTGGCGGTGGTAGGCCATGGTCAGGGCCTCGGCGTACCGCTTGGCCTCGTCGTAGACCCCGCGCGGCCCGATCGGGTTGACGTGGCCCCAGTACTCCTCGGACTGCGGGTGGACCTGCGGGTCGCCGTAGACCTCGCTGGTGGAGGCGAGCAGGAAGCGGGCCCGGTGGGCCTTGGCCAGGCCGAGCGAGTGGTGGGTCCCGTGAGAGCCGACCTTGAGCGTGTGGAGCGGCAGGCGCAGGTAGTCGATCGGCGAGGCCGGCGAGGCCAGGTGGTAGACGAAGTCGATTTCCTCCTCGACGAAGTACGGCTCGGTGATATCGACGTTGAGCGCGGTGAACTCCGGACCGCGGATGTGCTCGATGTTGGCGAGGGTGCCGGTCTCGAGGTTGTCCACGCAGATGACGCGGTGGCCGCGCGAGAGGAGCTCGTCACAGAGGTGGGAGCCCAGGAAGCCGGCGCCACCGGTGACCAGTGAGGTGGGCATGGCCCAATCGTACGCCACGAAGGGGGCGTTCCCCGGGCCTTTCCGTGCGGGCCATCTAGACTCGCCCCATGACCTCAGAAGCCTTCCGCGAAGTCGTAAACCAGCAGATCGGCCACGAGTTCGGTGCCCACCAGCAGTACGTGGCGATCGCCGTCTGGTACGACGGCCAGACCCTCCCCGAGCTCGCCGCCTTCTTCTACCGCCAGGCGCTCGAGGAGCGCGGCCACGCGATGATGATGGTCCAGTACCTGCTCGACCAGGACGCCGGCCCGGTCATCCCCGGGGTCGAGGCGCCGAAGAACGACTTCTCCGACATCGCCGAGCCGGTTCGCCTGGCCCTCGACCAGGAGAAGCGCGTGACCGAGCAGATCAACCACATGGCCGCGGTCGCCCGTGAGGAGGGCGACTACGCCGGCGAGCAGTTCGTCCAGTGGTTCGTCAAGGAGCAGGTCGAGGAGGTCTCCTCGATGGGCGACCTGCTCACGACGGTCGAGCGCTCGATCGACACCCCGCTGGAGATCGAGGAGTACCTGGCCCGCCAGCCGGCCGGCGAGGGCGCCGACCCGACGGCGCCCAGTCCCGCCGGCGGCCCCGTCGCCTGATCAGCCCGGGGGCAGCTCTCCCTCGACCCACCGGCGCTCGTCGCCCTCGACCTCGGCCTTCCAGATCGTCGCCCGCTCCTTTACGCGATCGATGATCTCCCGCGCGCCGGCGAAGGCCTCCGCGCGGTGCGGCGCGCTGGCGGCCACCACCACGCCCGCCTCGCCGAGGGCGACGCGGCCGGTGCGGTCGGCGGCCGCCGCCGCGCAGAGGCCGTGCGCCTCG
>JBJTBE010000085.1:0-2517 GCA_046091165.1 Solirubrobacterales bacterium
GGTGGAGCCGGCCTGCCGCAGGTGCAGGTGCGGGCGCCCCAGGGCGCTCATGCCGGCTGGATCCGGACCTCGTCGTCGCGGTCCAGCCCGAGCCGCTCTACCGCCGAGCCGCGGTTCACCGCCAGGGCCAGCGAGCGGTACGGGTCCTCGTAGATGAGCAGCCCGCCCTCGGGGGCGTCGGCGAAGGTGGTGGTGTAGATCCCCTCGGTGCCGTTGATCCGCACCGGCACGCCGAGCCGCAGCCCGAAGCTCGCGAGCTCCTCGTGCTCGAGGTCGAGCGAGACGTTGCCGTAGGCGTCGAAGCCGAGCGCGTGGGCGACGATCTCGTCGCCCTCGGCGCGGGCCATCGGCATCTCCAGCTCCACCAGCTCGTCGGGATCGAGCGGGGTGCCGGCCTCGCTGAGCGGGGCACCGGCAGCCAGCCGCGCGGCGACCGGGGCGAAGATGTCGCGCCCGTGGAAGGTGGAGGAGGTGGGCTGGAGGCGAAACGGCGAGGTGCTGATGTCGTAGGCCTCGGCGCCGCCGCCGCAGCTGCGCACGGCGATCGAGAGCAGGCCGTTGTCGGGGCCGATGAAGATCCGGTCCTCGTCGACGGTGCGCACGGCGATCGCCCGGCGCCGCGCCCCGACCTGCGGGTCGACGACGGCCAGGTGGATGCGGGCCGGGAAGTACTCGAGAGTGCGGCGCAGCATCAGGGCGCCGCCGCGCACGTCGTGGCGCGGCAGGCCGTGGGTGATGTCGAAGACGCGGCTATCCGGCGAGATGCCGGCGATCACGCCGTGGCAGACCCCGACGAACTCGTCGGAGGTGCCGTAGTCGGATAGGAAGGTGATCGGCTCGGCCATCGCTCAGGCGTCGAGGGGCCGGCCCGGGTTGGCCGGGTCGCGCTCGCTGATGCCCCACGGCGAGCCGTACTCCTCGAGCTTCTCCAGGAAGGGGACGGCGTCGAAGGCCTCGGGCCCGAGCACGCCGACGCCCTGCCAGGTGCCGGCGGCCAGCAGCTCCATGGCGATCACCGGGTTGATCGCCGTCTGCCAGACCACCGCCTGGCTGTTATCGAGGGCCATCGTCTCGGCGTTGTCGACCGCGTGGTAGATGTAGGTCGCGCGCGGCTCGCCGTCCTGGCCGGTGCCGGTGACCAGGGTGCCGGCGCAGGTCTTGCCGCTCATCTTTTCGCCGAGCAGCGCCGGGTTGGGCAGTGCGGCGGCGACCACGTCGCGCGGGCTGACCATCTGGCCGCGCACGTCGATCGGGTCGGTGCCGTCCAGGCCGAGCTTGTTGAGCGTGCGCAGCACCTCGATGAACTCGTCGCCGAGCCCGTACTTGAAGGTGCACCGCCGGCAGTCGACCCAGCGCGGGATCAGCAGCACCTCCTCGTGCTCGACGTTTACGCACTCCACCGGCCCGATCCCCTCGGGGAAGTCGAAGAGCTCCGGCTCGGAGAAGGGCTCGGTGGTAAACCAGCCGCGGTCTTTCTCCCAGATCACCGGCGGGTTGAGGCACTCCTCGATCGTGGTCCAGATGGAGAAGGTGGGGGCGAAGTCGTAGCCCTCGATCACCAGGTTGGCCCCGTCGCGCACGCCGGCCTCGTCGATCTCGCTGAACAGGTGGTCGGCGGCGTAGCGGGCGGCGACGTCGGAGAAGCCCGGCTCGACGCCGATCCCCACCAGGGCCAGCTGGCCGGCGCGCTCCCAGGCCGGCGCGGCCTCGAACTGGGCGTCGCCGAGCTTGACGCCGGTCTCCTCGTAGGGGTTGTCCGGGTGGGGCTCGGAGAGGGTGCAGGCCATGTCCAGGTAGGTGCAGCCGGCCTCCAGGGCGGCCTCGAAGATCGGGGGGTTCAGGCGCGGGTCGCAGGCGTTGAGGATCACGTCGATCTCCTCGGCCTTGGCGAGCGCGGCGATCGCCTGCGCGTCGGAGGCGTCCAGGGCGGCGGCGCTCATCCGCGCATCGCCGAGATCCTCGACCGCCGCCCGGGCGCGGCCCTCGTCGAGGTCGGTGATGAGCAGCTTGTCGAAGAAGTCGCGGTGGCGGGCGATTGCGGCCGCAGCGCTGCCGACGCCCCCCGCTCCGACGATCAGGATTCGCATGGCGCCGGAGACTACCGGGCGCCGGCGTCCGCGACGAGCGCCTCGACGAGGCCCTCGGGCGTGTGAACGGCGGCCTCCACGTCGGGCTCGAAGCCCAGCTCGCGGATCGCCTCGCTGGTCACCGGGCCGATCGAGACCAGCCGCGGCCCGGCGAGCGTCCCGGCCGCCTCGCAGAAGAAGCGCGCCGAGGAGGCGCTGGTGAAGGTGGCGTAATCGGCACCCAGCGCGGCCTCGCGCGCCTCGGGGGAGAGCGGCTCGGCGACGGTGCGGTAGAGCGGGAGGATCTCCACCTCGGCGCCGCGCGCGGCCAGGGCGTCGGGCAGCACGTCGCGGGCGCTCTCGGCGCGGGCGATCAGGGCGCGGGTGACCGGCACGCTCTCCAGCTCCTCCACCAGCGCCTCGGCGACCGAGCGCTCGGGCACCACGTCGG
>JBJTBE010000086.1:0-71227 GCA_046091165.1 Solirubrobacterales bacterium
AGCCCCGACGGGGGCGGCGAGCCCGACGGCGAGCTCGGCGAGGCCATTGTCGCCGCGTTCGGCTCCTTCGACGACTTCAAGGAGGCCTTCGAGGCGGCCGGCGTCGGCCAGTTCGGCTCGGGCTGGGCCTGGCTGGTCCTCGACGGGGACTCGCTCGCGATCGTCTCCACGCCCAACCAGGACTCGCCCCTCACCGCCGGGCAGACGCCGCTGCTGGGCAACGACGTCTGGGAGCACGCCTACTACCTCAACTACCAGAACCGGCGCCCCGACTACCTCAAGGCCTGGTGGAACACCGTCAGCTGGCCGGTCGTGGCCGAGCGCTACGCGGCAGCGCGGGGCTAGCCCGCAGGACGCCTGCGCAATTCCCGCTCCGCGCGCAACTTCCGCCGCGGGGCGGGGTTTTCTTCACCGATGGCCCGCCTGCCACTCGCCGTATCGCTGTGCGCGCTCGCGCTCGCCGCGCTGGCCCCTGCCGCTTCCGCCAGCACCGACATGCAGGTGGGGATCGCCGACGACGGCGTGACCCAGCGCCTTCCCCAGCTGGCCCCCGACACCATCCGCGACTGGAAGGACGTCGGCGTCGAGGTGACCCGCGTGATGGCCATCTGGGAGTACATCGCGCCCACCAAGGAGAGCGCCACCGCCCCTGAGGGCTTCGACCCCGCCAACCCCAACGACCCGGCCTATGACTGGGCCCCTCTGGACCAGACCGTCGACCTCCTGCTCCGGCGGGGGATCGAGCCGATCGTGAGCATCACCGGGCCGGCGCCGGTCTGGGGCTCACAGTTCCCGGCCCGCCGTAACGGCAGGTACAAGCCCGACCCGGCGAAGTTCGGGCAGTTCGCCACCGCAGTGGCCAGGCGCTACGCCGGCCGGGTCAACCGCTTCATCATCTGGAACGAGCCCAACCTGCCCAACTGGCTCCAGCCCCAGTTCTCCTGCAGCGGCAAGCGCTGCAAGCCGGCCTCCCCCGCCATCTACCGCGAGCTTTGGAAGGCCGCGGTGCCCAATGTGCGCGAGGCCATCCCGGGGGCGTCGATCTATCTTGGGTCGACCGCTTCGCGCGGCGACAACGCAACCTCGGCCAACTCGTCGATGCGGCCCCTGCTCTGGCTGCGCTCGCTGGGGTGCATCAACAAGAGCCTGCGCCGCGACAACTCGACCGCGGGCTGCCGCACCGCCGGCACGATCAGCGCGGACGGCATCTCCTACCACCCCCACACGAGGGTCGCCCCGCCGTCGGTGAGGTTCAAGAATCCCGACGAGGCGGGAATCGCCGACACAGGGCGGCTGCTCAGGACCGTTGACGCGATGCAGAGGGCCGGGACGGTGGAGAACCACGCCGCGCCGGGCCAGCGCTTCAACCTCTACTACACCGAGTGGGGCTACCAGACCAATCCGCCCGACCCGTTCAGCGGCGTGACCTTCGCCGAGCAGTCCCGCTGGCTGCAGCAGGGCGCCTACATGGCCTGGCGCCAGCCCCGCGTGAAGCTGCTCGTCCAGTACCTCTGGCGCGACGACCCGGTTCGCGACAAGGGGCAGGGCCCCAGCGCCTACTCCGGCTGGCAGTCGGGCCTCTACCTCTACGACGGCCGCCGCAAGCCGTCACGCGAGACCTGGCCGCAGCCTTTTTGGGCCTCCCTTCCCAAGGGATCGCGGGAGGCCTTCCTGTGGGGACAGGTGAAGCCCGGCGGCGCCCATGAGGTGACGATCGAGCGCAAGCTGGGCTCCGGCGGGTACCGGGCCCTCACGAAGCTGACGACCGACGCCAGCGGCTACTTCACCCTGCGCACCCCGGTATCGAGCAAGGCTTCCTTCCGCTTCACCTGGACCGGCTCGGACACCGGCGGCCCGGACCGCCGCATGGTCTCCTCGTCGGTCGCGGTAGCCCGGCGCCGCTAGGTACGCGTGAAGCGCCGGCCGGCGGTCGGCGAGCGCTCCTCGTCAACCACCGGCTTCTGGCTGATGCCGGCCGCGTCGAGCAGGTCCTGCCCGCCCCCGGCTGCGTCGCTGGCCTCCTGCTCGAGCTGGGCCATCCGCTCGGGAGTAAGCGCCGACATGTCCTCGTTCTCGGAGAGCCACCGGGCCGCCTCGGCCGCCGCCGTCTCGTCGCGCACGACCTGCCTGTCGGACTCGTAATAGCGGTCGATCTCGGCGAAGAGCTCGTCGACCAGGCGATCGGTCGGGACCTTCTTGAGCGGCTCGCCCTTGGAGAAGATCATCCCCGCGTCCTTGGCCCCGGTAATCCCGAAGTCGGCGTGGCGGGCCTCGCCGATTCCGTTGACCGCGCAGCCGAGCACGGCCACCTCGATCGGGTCCGGGTAAGCCTCGAGGCGCTGCTCGACCTCGGCCACGACCGAGTCCATGTCGAACTGGAGCCGCCCGCAGGTCGGGCAGGCGATCAGCTCCGGCCCTCTCTCGCGGAGCTTGAGGGCCTTGAGGATCTCCCACGCCACCTTGACCTCTTCCTCGGCGTGGAAGGTCGAGAGCGAGATGCGGATCGTGTCGCCGATGTTGTCGGCCAGGAGCGTGCCCAGCCCGACGGCCGACTTGATCGATCCCGTCCAGCGCGTTCCCGCCTCGGTCACCCCGAGGTGAAGGGGGTACGGGATCCGCTCGGAGAGCAGGCGGTTGGAGGCGATCGTGTTGGGGACGCTGGTCGACTTCATCGAGACCTTGAAGTTCGTGAAGTCCAGCCGCTCCATCAGCTCGACGAACTCGGTCGCGGCGGTGACCAGTGCCTCGACCGGGTTGGTGTACTCGAGCTCGCGCAGGTGCTTGGGAAGGGAGCCAGAGTTGACCCCGATCCGCAGCGGGGTGCCCCTGGCGGTGGCCGCCGCGGCGACCTCGGCGACCTTCTCGGGGCCCCCGATGTTCCCCGGGTTCAGGCGCACGCAGGCCGCCCCCGCGTCGATCGCCTTGAGGGCCAGCGTGTGGTTGAAGTGGATGTCGGCGATGATCGGGACCGGCGCCTTCTCGACGATGGTCCGCAGGGCGATGGCATCCTCCTCGCGCGGAACGGCCACCCTCACCAGGTCGGCCCCGGCGTCGGCGCAGCGGGCTATCTGGGCCAGCGTCTCGTCGATGTTCGCCGTCTCGGTCTTGGTCATCGTCTGGACGACGACCGGCGCTCCTCCTCCGACGAGGACCCCGCCGACGCTTATCTGGCGCTCTGAAGCCATGTAGCCATTCTACGGCCGCCACCTCCCGACCGGGCCACCGGAGCCTGCACCTATACGATCGCCCGGTGACCGACCTGGGCCCGGTGAGCATCGGCGACTACGAGGCCGCTGCGGCCGAGCGGCTGCCCGAAGGCACCCTCGGCTACTACGCCGGCGGCGCCGGCAGCGAGCTGACCCTCGCGGCCAACGTCGGGGCGTGGGCCTCGTGGGCCCTGCGCCCCCGCTACCTGGTGGACGTTGCCGGGGTCGACCCTTCGACCACGGCGCTGGGCACCCCTATCTCGTTTCCGGCCATGGTCGCGCCCACGGCGCTGCACCGCCTGGCCACCGGTCGCGGAGAGATCGCCACCGCCGAGGCCGCCGCCGATGCGGGGACGCTGATGACCCTCTCCACCCTGGCCACCATCGGTCCGCGCGAGCTCTCCGAGGCGGCGCCGCCGGCGCCGCGCTGGTTCCAGCTCTACCGCACGCGCATGCCGGAGGTGAATGAGACGCTCGTCGCGAGCGCCGTCGAGGGTGGTTTCGAGGCGATAGTCCTGACCGTCGACGCGCCCCGGCCCGGCCTGCGTGAGCGCGACCTCCACACCGGGTTCACCGTGCCCCCCGGCGTCGACATGCCCGCCGTCAGCGCCGCCCTCGGACGATCGGAGGGGGTGACGGTGGAGGAGTTCTTCTCGATCGTCGACCCGTCACTGACCTGGGAGGCCTTTGCCGCCATGGCGCAGGCCTCCCCCCTGCCGATCATCCTCAAGGGGATCCTCACCGCCGAGGACGCCGCCCTGGCCTGCGAGAACGGGGCGGCGGGGATCATCGTCTCCAACCACGGCGGGCGCCAGCTCGATGGCGTCCAGGCCACCGCGCACGCTCTGCCCGAGGTCGTCGCCGCCGTCGATGGCCGCGTGGAGGTTTTCGTCGACGGGGGCGTGCGCCGCGGCCGCGACATCCTCGTGGCCCTCGCGCTGGGCGCCCGCGCCGTGCTGGTGGGCCGGCCGGTTCTCTGGGGGCTCGCCGTCGGCGGGCGCGACGGCGCCCTCGCCGTGCTGGAGCGCCTTGCCTCCGAGTTCGCGACCGACCTGGCGCTGCTCGGCTGCCGAAACCCCTCGGAGGTGACGGCCGGGCACGTCGGCCCGGCCGGCCTCCCCGCTCAGGCGTAGAGCTCTTCGATTTCGGCCGAGTACTTCTCGGCGATCGGCTTGCGCCGCAGCTTGGAGGTCGGGGTCAGCTCGTCGCCGCCCGGGCCCCACTCGGCGGGAAGCACCTTGAACTTCTTGATCTGCTCCACGCGGGCGAGCTTGGTGTTGCCCTCGTCGACCGCGGCCTGGATGGCCTCGAGTAGCTGCTCGTTCTCCGACAGGGCCGCGATCGAAGCGTCCTCGATCCCCTGCTGGCCGGCCCAGATCGGCGCGAAGTCGGCGTCGAGGCTGATCAGCGCCGTGTTGTAGGGGCGGGCATCGCCGATGCAGCAGACCTGGTCGATCAGCGGCGAGGCGCTCTTGATCTCGGCCTCGATGTTCGCCGGCGACATGTTCTTGCCGGCCGCGTTGATGATCAGCTCCTTCTTGCGGTCGACGATCTTGACGTATCCGTCATCGTCGATCTCGGCGATATCGCCGGTATGCAGCCACCCTTCGGCGTCGATCGCCTCGGCCGTAGCCTCCGGCATGTTCCGGTAGCCGAGCATGATCAGGCCGCCCCTGATCAGCAGCTCGCCGTCGTCGGCCAGCTTGATCTCGACGCCCGGGAGAGGCGGTCCTACGGTTCCGAGCTTCACCTTCTCAGGAGGGTTGACCGTGCCGACGCCGCTGGTCTCCGACATCCCCCACAGCTCGGCGAGCGGCAGGCCGATGGCGTGGAAGAACTCGAGCACCTCGAGCGGGGTCGGCGCCGCCCCGACGTTGATCGTCACCACCTGGTCGAGCCCGAGGGTCGCGCGCAGCCCGGCGAAGTACTTCTCGTCGGCCTCGGCGACGCGCTCGGCGAGGTCGGCCGGGACCTCCTTGCCGGCCTGCTCGAGGCGCACCTTCTCGGTGGCGTCGGCGATCGCCGTCTCCAGGGCCTCGCGTGCCTCTCCCTCCTGGCTGGCGAGCATCCCCTCCAGGCCGCTCTTGAGCTTCTCCCAGATGCGGGGCACGGCGAAGAACCACTGGGGATGGACCTCCGGCAGCACCTCGATGACCGAGCGGGGGTCGCTGACCGTGGTGACCTCGAAGCCGAAGATCACCGGCAGGTAGTGATGGGCGCCACGCTCGGCGATGTGGGCCGCCGGCAGCCAGCTGATGACCCGTGAGCGGGGCGGGAAATTGACGATGTCGTCGGTGGAGGCGACCATCGTCAGGAGGTTCTCGTGCGAGAGCTGGACGCCCTTGGGGGGACCCGTGGTGCCACTGGTGTAGATCAGGGTCAGCACGTCCTCGGGAGTGACCTCTGCGGCGGCGGCGGCGCCGTCGAAGCCCGGTTCCATGGCCTCGAGCTCCTCCAGGGTGACGATGCCGTCGGGCGCGCCTCCCTCCGGCGGGTCGATCAGCACGACCTGCGGCGAGTTCTCGACGTCGGCGCAGGCCTCCTGGACGACCGGGAGGAAGGCCTGCTCGGTGACGATCACCTTGGTCGCGGCATCATTGAGCAGGTACTCGATCTGCTCGGCGGTGTAGGTCTGGTAGATCGAGAACGGGGTTCCGCCCGCGGTCACCACGCCGAGGTCGACGGGGTGAAACTCGGGCCGGTTGACCAGCATGATGCCCACGGTGTCCCCGCGGCCGACGCCGAGCTTGCGCATGCCGCCGGCGATGCGGTCGATCTGTTCGACCCCTTCGGACCACGTGTAGGAGACCGATCCGTCGCGGGTCTTCACCCAGACTTCGTCGGGGTGGCCGGCCGCGGTGGTGCGTACGGCTTCGGCAACGGTCTTGGCCTGCTTGGCGTCGGTGCTCATCGGTAGTGCTCCCGGTTGGTTGACTGGGCGGTAAACCTACCGGGCGACTGATAAAGCCGCACTTAACGAATCCCGAAGCCCTCGCCCTCCGCGCCTAACGGATTCCGAAGCCCTCGCCCTGCAATCGGCCCAGGTCGTTGGAGAGCCCGACGGCAAAGAGCATCAGGACCAGCACGAACCCGACGACGCTGGCCCGTTCCATCACCGAATAGGCCACCGGGCGCCCTCGCACCTTCTCCACCAGGGCCCAGAAGATGTGGCCGCCGTCGAGGGGAAGGAACGGGAAGAGGTTCACCAGGGCCAGGGACAGCGAGATGATGGCCAGGACGTTCAGCGCCTGCGCCCAGTCGAACTCGAACGACTGGCGCGTGACCTCATACGAGCCGACCACCCCGGAGATCTCCTTGCGGGCCTCGGGGTCGTATACCAGGCTGGTGAGGGCGTGCGCGGTGGCGGTGGAGACCCTCCACATCGCCGCGCCGCTGCGGCCGACGGCGTCGACCGGCCCGACCGGGTTGTTCTCGGTGGCGAAGCTGAAGCCCAGCCGGGCTCGTCCGACCTCGGCGTCGTACTGGGGCCGGGCGACGATCACCTGCTCGCGGCCGTCCCGCACGACGGTGAGCCGTGCCGGCTCGGCCGCCCTGCATCCGTCCTGCTGGGAGCCGGCGCAGCGGTGGGTGGCGATCTGCGTGCCCAGGGCGCGGGCGTCGCCGCGGACCCCGTCCACGGCGACCAGCCGGTCGCCGGGCCTGAGGACCGTCGCGGCCGGGGAGCCGCTCTCGAGGCGGTCCACCTTCGTGGTGGAGGTGGTCGTCCCGAGTACCACGTAGAGGCCGAAGAGGATTACGAAGGCCACGAGCACGTTCATCGCCGGGCCGGCGGCGATCACGAAGATCCGCTTGCTCACCGGCATGTTCGAGTACGAGCGGCTCTCCTCGCCCGGGGGGATCTCCTCCCGCGGGCTCATGCCCATGATCTTCACGTAGCCGCCGAGGGGAATCAGCCCGATCGCGTACTCGGTCTCCCCCTTCTTCTTCTTCCAGATGTGCGGCGGGAAGAAGAGCGAGAAGCGCTCGACCTTCATCCCTACTCTCCGGGCGGCCCAGTAGTGGCCCAGCTCGTGGAGCCAGATGAGAGCCGAGAAGCCCAGGAAGGCGAGCAGGTAGCTCATCGCTCTCCAGTCTAGGAGCCGCGGGTGGCGCTCACGCCACCAGCCGCTCGGCCGCGGTGCGGGCCTGGCGGTCGGCGTCGACCAATGCGTCGAACGAGCTCGCCGGGCCGCTCTCGACCTCGTCGAGCACCGACGCGACAAGGGAAGTGATCCCGCTGAACGGGAGCCGGCCGTCGAGGAAAGCGGCCACCGCGATCTCGTTGGCGGCGTTCATGACGGCGGGGGCGGTTCCCCCGGCCATCCCCGCCTCCCGGGCGATCGACAGCGCCGGGAAGGCTTCTTCGTCGACCGGTTCGAAGTCGAGCCGGCGCACCTCGGCGAGGTCGAGCGGCCGGTGGCCGGGCAGCGAACGGTCGGGGCTCAGCAGGGCGTAGGCGATCGGCACCTTCATGTCGGGATGGCCCAGGTGGGCCAGAAGCGCACCGTCGCTCAGCGTCACGCAGGAGTGGACGATCGACTGCGGATGGACGACCACGTCGATCCGCTCGTAGGGCATCGTGAACAGGTGGTGGGCTTCGATCAGCTCGAGGCCCTTGTTGAAGAGAGTGGCCGAGTCGATCGTGATCTTGCCGCCCATCTCCCACGTGGGATGTCGGAGGGCCTCTTCGACGGTCACCTGCTCCAGTTCGTCCCGGCTGCGGCCCCGGAACGGGCCACCGGAGGCCGTGAGCACGATCCGCTCGATGCTTCCCGGCCTCTGGCCCTGCTCGGCCTCGACCAGCTGGGCGATCGCCGAGTGTTCGGAATCGACCGGGACCAGCCGCGCCCCGGAGCCCTCGGCCAGGCTCATGACCAGCTCCCCGCCGACGACCAGCGACTCCTTGTTGGCCAGGGCGAGGTCGATGCCCTCCGCGAGCGTGGTGACGGTGGGCGCGAGGCCGGCCGAGCCGACGAGCGCGTTGAGTACCATGTCGGCGCCCGAGGAGGCGATCAGCTCAACGAGGCCCTCTGGACCCTCCAGGACTTCCCCGTCCCACTCGCTGCGGGCGCGCTGGGCCGCCGCGGGGTCGGCCAGGGCGATCCGCCGGGCGCCGGTGGCGCGCGCCTGGGCGACCAGCGGTTCCCAGCTGGAGGCCGCCGAGAGTCCCACGACCTCCACTCCGGGGGCCTCGGCGGCAACCTCCAGGGCCTGGACCCCGATCGACCCAGTCGACCCCAGGACGACTATCCGCCTGGCCACCTCAGCGGCCTCCGGCCCGGCTCACAGCATCGCCTGCCAGACGTAGAAGCCCACGACAACGGCGAAGAGCGCGGCGTCGAGGCGGTCGAGGACTCCGCCGTGGGCGCCGAAGACGGTGCCCGAGTCCTTGGTGTGGGCCTCGCGCTTGAGCGCGCTCTCGAAGAGGTCGCCCAGCGGGGCGATCAGGGCGGCGCAGAAGCCCAGCAGCAGCGCCTGCAGCCCGGTGAGCCAGTCGAGGTAGAGGCCGACGAACCAGCCGGCGATCGTCCCGGCCAGGATCCCGATCAGCAGCCCCTCCCAGGTCTTGCCGGGAGAGAGCGAGGGGGCGAGCTTGCGGCGCCCGAACGCCCGGCCGCCGAAGTAGGCCCCGGTGTCTCCCACGAAGGTGGCCACGAGCACCAGGACGAGGATCGCCGCCCCGTGCTCGAGGTCGCGCAGCATCACCGCGTGGGAGAGCGCCAGGCCGATCCAGGCCAGGCCGAGCATGGCCAGCGCCAGGCCGCGCACGTCTCCACGGCGGGGGGCGATCAGGCCGCCGAGAAAGACGACCGGCAGGGCGATGACCGTGGCCAGCAGCAGCCGCGGCGGGCCTCCGGTACGGGCGAGGACGATCATCACCGCGAAGGCGAGGAAGACGGCGGCCACCGGCACCGCCCAGCGGGGAAACATCGAGAACAGCTCGCGCAGGGCCATTATCCCGAGGACGAGCATCCCGGCGGCGAACACCCAGCCTCCGGCAGCCACCAGGACGACGGCCAGGACGATCAGCGGCAGCGCCACCAGCACGCGGGCCAGCAGGTCGGAGCTGCGGCTCCTGATCTCGCGCCCCTTCGGCCGCCGGCCGAACCTCGGCCCCCGGGGGGCCTTCTCGGTCTCCTCGACCACGCGGACGACCCTCGTCTCCTCCATCAGCGGCCCCCGTACCGGCGCTGGCGGGAGGCGAACTCCTCGAGGCACTCCTCGAGGGCGGTGCGGTCGAAGTCGGGCCAGTACTCGTCGCGGAAGACCAGCTCGGAGTAGGCGCACTGCCAGAGCAGGTAGTTGGAGAGGCGCATCTCGCCGCTGGTCCGGATCAGCAGGTCGGGGTCGTGCATCTCCGGCGCGTAGAGGAGCTCCCGGAAGGCGTCCTCGCCGCCCCCCTCGTAGCGCCGGGCAGCGTCCACGATCTCGTTGCGGCCCCCGTAGTCGAAGGCGATGAACAGGGTGAGCCGCTCTCCTTGCGCCGTCTCGGCCTCGGCCCACTCCATCGCGGCCACGAGATCCGGCGCCACGCGGTCCCGGCGCCCGATGAAGCGCACGCGCACCCCTTCCTCCTTCAGCTCCGGGGTCTCGCTGCGGATCCTTTCGGCGAACATCTCCATCAGCGCCGCCACCTCCTCCGGGGAGCGCGACCAGTTCTCGGTAGAGAACGAGTAGACGGTCAGCTCGCGGATCCCCAGGTCGACCGCGTCGCGCAGGCGCGCCTTGACCGTGTCGGCGCCGGCACGGTGGCCATCGACGACCGGAAGGTCGCGCGAGGAGGCCCAGCGGCCGTTGCCGTCGGTGATGATCGCGACGTAGCGGGCCTGCGCCTCACCCGTGGCCATCAGACCTCCAGGATTTCGGCTTCTTTGCCCTTCAGGTGGGAATCGAGGTCGGCAACACGCTCGTCGGTGAGCTTCTGGAGCTCACCCTCGGCGCGGTGCTCGTCGTCGGCGCCGGCCTCGCCCGCCTCGCGCAGTTCGCGCAGGTCCTGCATCACGTCGCGCCGCACGTTGCGGATCGCCACGCGACCCTCCTCGGCGATGTTGCGCACGACCTTCACGAGCTCCTTGCGCCGCTCCTCGCTGAGCTCGGGGATGGCCAGCCGGATGATCTTGCCGTCGTTGCCCGGCGTCAGCCCCAGGTCGGCCTCCATGATCGCCTTCTCGATCGCCGGCAGCGTCGAGACGTCGAACGGCTGGACGGTGATGAGGCGGGCCTCGGGCGCGTTGATGGTGGCCAGCTGGTTGAGCGGCGTGTCGGCTCCGTAGTAGTCGACGGTCACCCGGTCGAGGATCGACGGGCTGGCCCTGCCGGTACGGACGCTGGCAAACTCGAGGTTGGTGGCCTCCACGGTGCGGCTCATGCGCTCCGAGGCGTCGCCGAGAAGTTCGTCGATGAGTTCGCTCACGGGCTTACCACCGTCCCAACCTGCTCGCCGCAGACTATCCGGTCGATATTGCCGTCGGTGTTCATGTCGAAGACGTGGATCGGCATCGAGTTCTCCATGCAGAGGGCCAGGGCGGTGGCGTCCATCACCTTGAGCTCGCGCCGGATCGCCTCCATGTGGGTGATCTCCGGGATGAGCTCGGCCGAGGGGTCGGTGCGGGGGTCGGCCGAGTAGACGCCGTCGACGCCGTTCTTGGCCATGAGGATCGCTTCGGCCCGGATCTCGGTGGCCCGCAGGGCTGCCGCGGTGTCGGTGGTGAAGAACGGGTTGCCGGTGCCGGCCGCGAAGATCACTACGCGTCCCTTCTCCAGGTGCCGGTCGGCCCGCCGGCGGATGTAGGGCTCGGCAACCTCCTCGACGTGGATCGCCGACTGGACGCGGGTCTGGACGCCCATCTTCTCCAGTGCGTCCTGCAGCGGCAGCGCGTTCAGGAGGGTGGCGAGCATTCCCATGTAGTCGGCGGTGGCCCGGTCCATGCCCTCGGCGGCGCCGGTCATACCCCGGTAGATGTTGCCGGCGCCGACGACGATCGCCACCTCCACCCCGCGGTCGCGAACGGTCCGGATCTGCCCGGCAACGTCCTCCAGGCGCTCCGGGTCGGTTCCGTAGTCGAGGCCTCCGAGAAGCGCCTCCCCAGAGAGCTTGAGCAGCACCCTCCGGAAGACCGCTTCGGACGCCATCGCCTACTCCCCCACTGCGTAGCGCACGAAGCGCCGGATGACGATGTTCTCGCCGGTCTTGGCCGAGAGCGCAGCGCGCATCTCCTCGATGGTCTGGCCCTCGTGACGGTCGGCGTTGACGTGGGGCTGGCGCAGGAGCACCACCTCGCCCATCCACTTGTCGATCATGCCGTCGACGATCTTCGGCCGGATGTCCTCCGGCTTGTCGGCCACCTGTTCGGTGAAGATCCGGGACTCGGCCTCGCGGGCCTCCTCCGGGACGTCCTCGTCGGTCACGTACTGCACGGCGGGGCTGGCCGCGATGTGCATCGCCACCTCGCGGGCGAACTCTGTGAAGTCCTCGTTCTTGGCCACGAAGTCGGTGTTGCAGTCCACCTGCACCATGACGCCGACCTTCCCGCCGGCGTGGATGTAGGACTGGATCGTGCCCTCGGCGGCCTCGCGGTCGGCGAGCTTGCCGATCTTGTTGCCCATCTTCACGCGGATGATCTCGGCGGCCTTCTCCATGTCGCCCCCGGCCTCGGCGAGGGCCTCCTTGCAGTCCATCATTCCGGCGCCGGTCTGGCGGCGCAGCTCGGCGACGTCCGATGCCTTGATCTCGGCGCTCATGACTGCTCCCCGGCCGGCGGCGCAGCGGCCTCCGGAGCGGAGGCCGGCGGCGCCTCGCCGGCAGCCTCGGCGTTGGCGGCGGCCACCTTGGCCTCAGCCTCCTCGGCGGCGCGACGTGCCTCCTCCTCGGCCTCACGACGCGCCTGCTCCTCGGCCTCGCGCGCGGCCTGGGCCTCGGCCTCGGCCCGGGCCTTCTCCTCCTCGGCGAGGTAGGCGAGCCGGTTCTCGGCGATCACGTCGGCCAGGCCGTCGGCGATCACCTTGCAGGAGCGGATTGCATCGTCGTTGCCGGGGATCACGAAATCGATCCCGTCGGGATCGCAGTTGGTGTCGACCAGGCCGATGATCGGGATCCTCAGCCGCTGGGCCTCGCGTACGGCGATCTCCTCGACGTTTAGGTCGACCACGAAGATCGCGTCGGGCGCGCGCTGCATGTGCTTCACGCCCCCGAGGTTGGCCCGCAGCTTCTCGAGGTCGGCTTCGGCGGCCAGGCGCTCGCGGGTGGGCAGCAGCTCGAGCTGGCCGTCCTCCTCGTAGCCCTCGAGGTCGTGCAGGCGCCGGATCCGCTGGCTGATCGTCTGGTAGTTGGTCAGCAGCCCGCCGAGCCAGCGATGGTTCACGTACGGCATGCCGGCGCGCTCGGCGGCCTCCTTGACGGCATCACGCGCCTGCTTCTTGGTCCCGACGAAGAGGACGATCCCCCCGCGCCGGGCCAGGCCGGCCACGAAGTCGGTGGCGGCGGAAAGCGCGGCCTCGGTCTGGAGGAGGTCGACGACGTAGATGCCGTCCCGCTCGCCGAAGATGTAGCGGCGCATCTTCGGGTTCCAGCGGCGCGTCTGGTGCCCGAAGTGGACACCCGCCTCCAGCAGTTCTCTGAGTCCGACCTCGCTCTGGGCGGTGGTCACGGTTGCTGCTCCCTTTTTTCGCGTTTTGCATTCCTTCCGGAGACCGGCGCTTACGGCCCGTGGCCGATCAGGGAGCGCCCGCCACAAGCCCGGAAGGGTCGTGGTCTGTTTACCCGGCCATTCTAGCCCGGCGGCGCCGCAACCGGCTCCTCGCCCGCGCGGGCGCGGGCCAGCGCCTCCTCGAGGTCGGCCGGCAGCGGAGAGGCCACGTCGACCTCCCCGCCCGAGGGATGGGCAAAGGCCAGGCGGGCGGCGTGGAGGAACTGGCGGTCGAGCCCGAGGGCTCCGGGCGTCCCGTACTCGGGGTCGCCGGCCACCGGGAGGCCGATCGCCGCCAGGTGGGCGCGGATCTGGTGCGTCCTTCCCGTCTCGAGCGTGACCCTCAGCAGGGTCGCGTGCGGGAGCTCCTCCTCGACCTCGAAGCGGGTCACCGCCTCGCGGGGCTTGTCGGTGTCCACCGACTGGACGGTGCGCCGGCGCCGGTCCCGGCCGATCGGGGCATCCACGGTTCCGGTGCGCGAACGCGGGCGCCCGCCCACCAGCGCCAGGTACTCGCGCTTCACCTCCCGGGCGCCGATCGCCTCCTGGAGGGCGCGATGGGTCTCGTCGTCACGCGCGACCACCAGCAGCCCCGAGGTACCGAGGTCGAGCCGGTGGACGATCCCGGGCCGCTCGGGATCCTCCCCGCCGGCGGCACGGCCCGCCAGTGCCTGGGAGAGCGTTCCGCTCTCGTGGCCGCGCGAAGGGTGCGTGGCCACCCCGGCCGGCTTGTCGACCACCAGGAGGCGGTCGTCCTCCCAGGCGATCCGGTAGGGCACCTCGGGGGCGTCCGGCGGCGCCGCGGGCGGCTCCCGCGGCGGCTCGCTCCACTCGACCAGGTCCCCCTCCTCCAGCCGCCGGCTCTTGGCCGCCGCCTCGCCGTTGACCGTCACCGCACCGGCGGCCACCTGCGCCTGCGCGCGCGAGCGTGAGCCCAGGAAGCCCGAGAGGAACTGGTCGAGCCGCTCTCCGCCCTGGCCGGCACCGACCTGGGCCTTCAAGCCGCACCGGCCTTGCGCAGCCGCCGGGCCTGGAGCTCGGCGAGGACGACCATCAGAATGACCCCGCCGGTGATGCAGGCATCGGCGACGTTGAACGCCGGCCAGCCCGGGAGCTTGACGTAGTCGGTGACCGCTCCCTGGCCCACGCGGTCGATCACGTTCCCGAGGGCGCCCCCGACCACCATCCCTGCCGGGAGCCAGATCCACGGCGTCTCCAGGTGGGTCAGGAAATACCAGAGCAGTAGCCCAACCGCCCCGGCGACGAGCAGGGCCACCAGCACGCCGCTCTCGGAGAGCTGGCCGAAGGCGATACCGGTGTTGCGCACGTAGGTGAGCTGGACTACCGAACCGAGCACCTCCCGCTCCTCGCCGGGCTGGAGGGAGCCACGGACCGCCACCTTCACCGCCTGGTCCACGACGAGGACCGCGACCGCCGTCAGCCCGGCGAACGCGAGCGTCGAGCGCGGAGAGTCGCTCATCCCCGGATCAGCCCGATGATGATCCCGCCGCCGATCGCGAGGACGAGGATCGCCACGATCGGGCTGAAGTCGAAGGAACCGATCGGCGGGATGAACCTGCGGAAGAGCGCGAGGTACGGGTCACAGACCGACCGCAGGAAGGAGACGATCGCGTCGCTGACGCGGTTGTAGGGCAGCCGGCCGCCGAAGGCGAGGTAGAGGCCCAGGAGGATCCAGATGATGATCAGGACCACGTAGACGTTGATCAGCGCCGACAGGTAGTCGGCGATCGTGCCGCGCACGTTGGCCATCGGCACCGGCGTGCTCATGCCCCGCCCTCGATCACGGCCCGGACCGCCCCGGCAAAGGCCTCGCGGACCTTCGCCTGTTCGAGCTCGGCAAGGCCCTTCTCGGTCACTCCCCCCGGCGAGGTAACCGCCTCGCGCACGATGGCGGCGTCGGCGCCGTCCTCGGAGAGCAGGGCCATCGCGCTGCCGAACGTCGCCCCGACCAGCGAGGCGGCAACCACCGGGTCCATTCCCGACTCCACCGCCGCCTCGATCTTGGCCTCGGCGACCAGGGCCAGGAACGCCACGCCGGAGCTCATGACCGCCGTCGCGGCGGCGAACTCAGCCTCCGGGAGCACGAATACGGGACCGAGCTCTTCGAGCAGGCTGCGAATGGTCTCGAACGCCACGGGATCGCCGCCGTCGTCGTCGGCCAGCACGGTCACCCCGTGCCCGAGCCTCATGGCAATATTGGGCATGACCCGGAATACGAGGCTCCCGGGGTAGGCGGCGCGAAGCTCGGCCAGCGGGACGCCGGCCAGGGGCGACAGGATCACGTCGGCTCCTCCCGCGGCCTCGGCGGCCACCTCGCCCAGCTGCGCCGGCTTGTGGCAGAGGATCACCAGGTCGCTGCGGGCCGCCAGCTCGGCATTGCCGCCAACCGCCTCGCCTCCCGTCGCCGTGGCGAGGGCTTCGGCACGCGAGGAGTCGATATCGGTGCAAAGCACCGGCTGCCCCCACCCCAGCGCGAACGCCGTGGCGATGTTGCCGCTGCCGATAAGACCTATCTGCATCGCCGGGGAACGCTAGCGGCCAGGAGCCGGGCGCGGCACCCGGGATCAGCTCTGGTTGAAGAAGCCCTTCTCGATCAGCTCGGCGCGGGCCTCGGCGGAGATCTCAACGTTGCGCGGGGTGAGCATGAACACCTTGTCGGCGATCTTCTGCATACCGCCGTCGAGGCCGTAGGTGAGGCCGCTGGTGAAGTCGATCAGCCGCTTGCTCAGCTCGGTGTCGGTCGACTGGAGGTTGAGGACCACCGGCACGCCGTCGCGGAACTTGTCGGCCACCTGCTGGGCGTCGTTGAAGCTCTTGGGAATCACCAGGTGCACGCTGCCGGCACCCGAACCGCCGTTGCGGCCCCGGGGGGAACCGCGCACGTCGAACTCCTCCTCGGCGAAGATCTCCTCCACGTCGCCGCCGCGACGCTTCGAGAGCCGCCGGACGCTCCCCCGCTCGCGGTAGCGCCCCTCGAGCTCGGCCTCCGAGTCGATCGGTTCGCCGGCGTAGGGGTCGCGGTCCTCGGCCAGGCCGAAGTAGACGAGCGTCCGGTGCCAGGTGTCACTCAACGCCATACACCCTTGATTTTATCCACCGACCGGCGTTTTCCTGCCTGCACGGGGCAAATCGCCTCAGGGCCTCAGAATCCGGCTTCCCACGCGAACGAGCGTCGCCCCCTCCTCGACCGCCACGGGAAAATCCTGCGTGGTGCCCATCGACAGCTCGGAAAGCCCGTGCTCGCGCCCCAGCTCGGCCAGCCGGGCAAACCACGGGCGGCTCTCCTCCGGGTCCTCGGCGAACGGGGGCATCGTCGCCAGGCCGACCACCGGCACCGGGGAGCGCTCGATGAACGCCCCGAGCTCGTCCGGGGCGACCCCGTCCTTGGCCTCCTCCCCGGCCACGTTCACCTGGACGAGGATCCGGGTCTCGGGGGTCCCGTGGCGCTCCAGCTGGGCGAGCACCGAGTCGCTGGCCACCGAGTGGATCAGGCGCACGAGCGGAACCACCTGCTTGACCTTCCGGCTCTGGAGGTGGCCGATGAAGTCGAACTCGAACTGCCCGGGCCAGGCTTCGGCCTTGGCCACCAGGTCCTGGGCCCGGTTCTCGCCGACGAGCCCGACCCCGGCCTCGGCGAGGAGTTCCATGTCCTCCACGCCGACGTACTTGGAGGCGGTGACCACCTGCACGCCGTCCGGGTCGCGTCCGGCACGCTCGCAGGCCCGGGCGATCTCCTCACGGACGCCGGCCATGGCCGCGCGCACCCGCTCCGGGTCTATCTCCTCGATCAGCTCCGCCATGCCAGAGCCAGTGATCTTCCCGCTTCGTGCCCGTCTCGGCGGTGCGAGTGCCACCGGGGCTCCTCCGAACAGATCGTGCAGATCCCGCAGTCGACGACCTCCGAGGCCCCGAGCGCGCGGAGCTGCTGGGCGGCGATCCAGGGCAGGTCGGCGTTCCGCCCTCTCCGCGCGCCGGGACCCAGCTCGGCGAAGGCCCGGTGCACCTCGTCACCGGCCTCGTAACAGCAGGAGCGTGCGCCGGGCCCGATGACCGCCGTGACCGGCCCTTCGCCGGCCTCTGCCATCGCCGCCATCCCTCCGGCGACCACGCCGGAGGCCAGGCCACGCCAGCCGGCATGGAGGACACCGGCGGCCGAGGGCGAGAAGAGCGCGACCGGCAGGCAGTCGGCGGTCCGCACGGCGCAGATCACCCCGGTCGAGGTGGTGAGCTGCCCGTCGAACTCCTCCCCGTCCCGGGCCTCCTGCGGGCCGGCGACGAGGCGCACACGGGAGCCGTGCACCTGCGTCGACCTCGAGAACGTGCGCCCTTCGAGCCCGAGCCCGGCGGCGAGGGACGCGAGCTGCGCGGCATCGGGGTCGGTGAAGTCACCGGCCCCGGCGGCGGTGAACCAGCACCCGCCCCCGGGAAGCTGTGCCCCGGCGCCACCGGAGGTCAGGGCCACCGCCGGGAGCTCACCGTCCGGCAGGCCGCTCACGCGTCCTTCGAACCGGCGTCAAGGGCGGCGGCGAGCTCGGCCTCGCGGCCCTCGCACCGCCCGGCGAGCTTGGCGTCGAGCGCGCGCTGCAGGGCCTCTCCCAGCTGCGGCCCGGGCTCCATGCCCGCGGCCACCAGGTCATCACCGTCGATCTCCAACTCCACATGGCGAAGCTCGTCGAGCCAGAGCCGCGCGTTCGCGCCGCCGGCCAGCGCGACCGCTTCCAGCGGGGCGCCGCGGGCCGCCCGCGCGACGGCCACCGGGCCTTCGGCCGTCCTCAGCGGCGCCCCGGTGACCCAGCGAGAGGAGGCGAGCACGAGGTCCCGGTCACCGGCGGTGAAGGCGAGCTCGTCGAGCCAGCGCGCCAGCGACTCGACGTCCATTCCGGCGGTGCAGGCAGCGAGAACCAGCAGGTCCCGGCGCCCGTCCCCGGGCAGCAGCTCCAGCGCATCGTCCAGCCCCTCGGGGCGGGGGCTGAAACCCGGTGGCAGGACCTGCGGGCAGTAACGGGCCAGGGCCTCGAGGGCAGCGCACGGGTCCTCCTCACCGAGCACCAGGCGCAGCTCGTTGCCGATCCGTTCCCCGCTGGCCTCGCCCGGGGTGGCCTGCGCGGCCAGCTCGGCGGTGCGGGCATCCGGACTGAAGCCCAGCCGCCCGGCGTACCGGGCCATGCGCCAGACGCGCGTTGGGTCGTCGGCGAACGAGCCGTCGTGGAGGACCCTCAGGGTTCCCTCCCGCAGGTCGTCGAAGGCGCGTGGGTCGCAGGCGACCTCGCCGCCGGGCAGCGACACGGCGATCGCGTTGATGGTGAAGTCCCGGCGCCGGAGGTCTTCCTCCACCGTGGCGGGGCCTACCTCGGGAAGCGAGCCCGGGGCCGGATAGCTCTCGGCCCGGGGCTCGGCCAGGTCAATGGTGAACCGGTCGCCGCGCACGGTTGCGGTACCGAAGCGCTCGTGGAAGGTCGGCTCCCCCAGCTCCCGCGCCAGTGCCTCCATGTCGCCTTCGACCAGGACGTCCAGCTCGATGGGCTCGATGCCGAGGAGCAGGTCCCGGACGGCGCCACCGACCAGCCAGAGGCCCGGGCGGTCGGCAGCGGCCTCGAGCAGCTGCTCCCCGCCGCGCGCCCGGCTCAAGCTGGCGACCACCCCGGCTGCTTCCATACCCGTAATGATCCCGCGATCCCGGACGGCGCGCATCCTCGTGGGGCTGCTGGCCGGCGCGATCATCGCCGTCGGGGCCGGGCTCGCCTGGGCCCTGAGCGCCCGCACCCCTCCGGACGTGGTCAACACCGAGGTGGGCTTCGAGACGACCACAGCGCCCGCGCCCCGCGAGCCGAAGAAGTTCTCCTGGCCGTTCTACGGCTACGGCGCCGCCCGCACCCACTACTACCCGCTGGCCCGTGGCCTGCGCCCTCCCTTCAGGACGAAGTGGGCCGTGCGCGGGAGCGTCCTGCTCGAGTTCACGCCGGTTGCCGACGACCGCTTCCTCTACCTGCTCAAGAACAACGCGGCGCTCTACATCATCCGTCGCTCCGACGGGAAGGTGGTCTGGAAGAAGCTGCTCGGCAAGCTGGCCGCCTCGGCCCCGGCCGTTCGTGACGGCAAGGTCTTCTGCACCATCCTCGTGCGCAAGGGCTCCGGGAACGGGAGGGTCGTGGCGATCGATACCTCCACGCGGAAGATCGCCTGGGCAAAGGACCTGCCCAGCCGCACGGAGACCTCCCCGGTGGAGGTGAACGGGACGGTCTACATCGGAAGCGAAAACGGCACGGTGTACGCCCTGCGGGCCAGCGACGGCAAGGTCCGCTGGTCCAAGCGCTTCGGCGGCGCGGTCAAGGGCGGCCTGGCCTACTCGAACGGCGCGCTCTTCTTCGGCGACTACGCCGGCGAGGTCCACTCCCTGCGGGCGCGGGACGGCAAGACGCTGTGGACCTCCGGGAGCGGCGGCAGCCTGGGCATCGGCGACGGGCAGTTCTACGCGACGGCTTCGGTGGCGTTCGGGCGGGTCTACATCGGGAACACCAACGGGAGCATGTACTCGTTCTCGACGAAGGACGGGAGCCTGGCGTGGCGCAAGTCGACCGGCGCCTACGTCTATTCCTCGGCCGCGGTCGCCGACCCCAGGGGGGTTGGTCCCACGGTCTACTTCGGCTCCTATGACGGCACGGTCTACGCGCTCGACGCGCGCACCGGCCGTACGCGCTGGAGCCGGGAGGCCGGCGGCCGGATCTCCGGCGGGGTCGACCTCCTCGGGGACCTGCTCTTCTACTCCACCCTCGAGGGCCGCAGCGGGGCGCTGAGCGCCGCGAAGGGGACGAAGGTGTGGGGTATCGACCGCGGCGAATTCAACCCGGCCATCACCGACGGCGAAACTCTCTACCTCAACGACCAGACCGGCATGTGGGCCTACTCGGTCGGCGGCCGGGGCCGCTAGCCCTCAGGAGCCCGGCGGGCGCACCGGTATCCCGGCGGCGAGCAGGTGCTCCTTGACCTGCGCCACGGTGAAACGCCCGTAGTGGAAGATCGAGGCGCACAGGACCGCGTCGGCGCCGGCCCGCAGCACGTCGACGAGGTGCTCCGGCTCGCCGGCGCCCCCCGAGGCGATCACCGGCACCGGCACCGCCTCGCTCACGGTGCGGGTGAGTTCGAGGTCGTACCCGGCGGCCGTGCCGTCGCTGTCCATGCTCGTGAGGAGGATCTCGCCGGCGCCCCTTCCGGCCGCCTCCACGGCCCACTCCACGGCGTCGATTCCCTCGGGCCTGCGCCCCCCGGCGGTATAGACCTCCCAACCCTCGCCGGAGCGCCGGGCGTCGATAGCGACCACCACGCACTGCGAACCGAAACGCCGGGCCATCTCGTCGATCAGCTCCGGGCGGGCGATCGCCGCCGAGTTGACGCTCACCTTGTCGGCGCCGGCGTCCAGCACCGCCTGGGCATCGTCCACGCTGCGGATGCCGCCCCCGATGGTGAACGGGATAAAGACGTCGTCGGCGGTGCGGCGGGCCAGGTCGGCGACCGTCTCGCGCTGCTCGTGGGTCGCGGTTATGTCGAGGAAGACGAGCTCATCGGCTCCTTCGGCGTCGTAACGGCCGGCCAGCTCCACCGGGTCGCCGGCGTCGCGGATATCGACGAAGTTGGTCCCCTTGACGACGCGGCCGGCGTCGATGTCCAGGCAGGCAATTACCCGCTTCGTGGCTCCCGCCGGCGGCGCGTTCATCGGCGCAGCGCCTCCTGCCCCTCGCGGACGGTGAACCGCCGCTCGTAGAGCGCCTTGCCCACGATCACGCCCCCGAGGTTGACCTGCCGCAGGGCGGCGAGCGCCTCGAGGTCGGCGAGGCTTCCGATCCCGCCGGCATAGAGGAAACGCCCGCGGATGATGCCGGCGATACGGCTCACCTCGTCTAGGTCGGGCCCTTCGAGCATGCCGTCCCGTTCGACGTTGGAGTAGACGAAGGAGCGCACCCCGCGGGCCATCAGCGACTCGATTACCGCCTCGGGCTCGCCGCCGGTCACCTCCTGCCACCCGTCCACGGCCACGCGCCCCCCGGAGACGTCGACGCTGACGATCAGCCGGTCGCGACAGAACCCCAGGCAGTCGTCGAGGAACTCCTGGTCGCGCAGGGCGGCGGTACCCAGCACCACGCGTTCGACGCCACAGTCGAGCGCCGCCCGCACCGAGTCCACCGAACGCAGCCCGCCGCCGACCTGGACCGGCACGTTGAGCTCGGCCGTGATCTGTCGAAGCTGCTCCAGGTTGGCCGGCTCCCCCGAGCGGGCGCCGTCCAGATCGACGACGTGCAGGAAGCCGGCCCCCGCCTCCACCCAGCTCCGCGCCGCCTCGAGCGGCGAGCTGTCGTAGACCGTGGCATCCTCGAAGTCGCCCTGCCGCAGCCGGACGGCGCGGCCGTCGAGGATGTCTACCGCCGGGTAGAGGATCACCCTGCCGCGCCCCGGCAGAGCGAGACGAAGTTGGCCAGCATGGCCAGCCCGTTGCGCGATGACTTCTCGGGGTGGAACTGCACCCCGAAGACGTTATCCCGGCCGGCCACGCTGACGAAGCTGCCGCCGTAGTTGCTGCGGCCGAGGACCTCGTCGCCGTCCGCGGGCACCGGGGCGTAGCTGTGCACGTGGTAGAAGAACGCCGGGTCGGGCAGGCCGTCGGAGATGGGAGAGGCTCCCTCCCACGTCACCTCGCACCAGCCGATGTGGGGCAGCTTCAGCGCGCCGCAGTCCAGCCGGCGGACCACGCCGGGCAGGAGGCCCAGCCCCTGCGCACCTCCCTGCTCCTCGGACTCGTCGAAGAGCAGCTGCATGCCCAGGCAGGCCCCCAGAACCGGGCGGCCCCCCTCACCGAAGTCGATGATCGCGTCGGCGAGCCCGTGGCGCTGGAGGGCCTCCATCGCCGCGGGGAAGGCCCCCACGCCGGGGATCACCAGCCCGGCCGCCCGAGCCAGAAGCTCCGGGTCACGGGTAACGATCGCCTCGGCGCCGACGCGCTCGAGGGCCGTCTGGACCGACCGGCGGTTACCCGAGCCGTAGTCGGCGATGGCGACCAGTGGTGCAGCCATCAGCCCGACGCTTCGCGCACGGCCTCCACCAGGGCATCGACCTCGCCCGAGCGGACCCGGAGGCTCACCCGGTTGGCGATCAGCCTGGCCGTGGCGGTGAAGATCTCCTCGCGCACGACGAGGCCGTTCTCCCTGAGGGTCGAACCGGTCGCCGTCAGGTCGACGATCGCGTCGGCCAGGCCGGTCAGCGGCGCGAGCTCGACCGAGCCGGCCACCTTGACGATCTCGGCCTGGCGCCCGCTGCGGGAGAAGTGCTCGGCGGCGATCCGGGGGTACTTGGTCGCCACCCGCACCACGCCCAGGCGGCTGAGGGCCTCGGCGCCGCGGTCCTCGCCCTCCGCGCCGGCCACCACCATCCGGCACTCCCCGAAACCGAGGTCGAGGAGTTCGAAGAGCTGGCGGTCCGGCGATTCGAGGAGCACGTCCTTGCCGGTGATCCCGACGTCGGCGGCGCCGGCCTCGACGTAGGTGGGGACGTCGGACGGGCGCATGGTCACTACGCCGATGTCGTCGAACAGCAGCTTGCGGTCATTGCTGCGCACCTCGGAGGCGTCGATCCCGATCGCCCCGAGCAGGTCGAGGCTGGGCTCGAGCAGGGCGCCGCGGGGGACGGCAATGGTCAGGCCGAAGCGGTTCATCGTCCGGTCTCCCCCAGCTCCTCGCCGGCGATCGCCGCGTGCAGCCGGTCGACGTCGATGGCAAAGCCGACGGCCTCGAGCGGGCGCCCGAAACGGGCGAGGAGCTCGTCGTAGCGCCCGCCGCTGCCGATCGGCTCGCCAAGGGCCGGGTCGTAGACCTCGAACACCGCGCCGGTGTAGTAGCCCATGCGGGCAAACCGGCCCAGGTCGACGATCACCCTCGCCGCGACGGCGGGGTCCAGGCGGGAGACCAGATCGCGCAGGCCGGCAAGGCTTTCCCCGAGCGGGCCTTCGGCCTCCAGGACGACCGAGTCGCCCCGCATCGCCGGAACCTCGGCCACGAGGCGCTCGCTCTCGGGATCGAGGCCGAGCCCCCGGGCCCGTTCCGCAATGGCCACGAAGTCGCGGGCGGCCAGGGCGTCGAGGAGAAAGGCCTGGTCCTCCCCACCGACGCCGAGGTCGTCCAGCAGCCCCGGGTAGAGGGAGATGTCGCCGACGCCGATGCTGAAGTCGGCCAGGCCGGTCGCCTCGAGGGCCCGGCACAGGACGGTGATCGCCTCGACGGTTCCCTCCGGGCCGGGAACACCGAGCAGCTCGATACCCGACTGGCGCAGCTCGCGGGCCTCTCCCTTGCCGGGCTGGACGGCCCGGTGCACCACGGTGGAAAAGCAGAAGCGCAGCGGCGGGTCCTCATCGGCATAACGGGTCACTACCAGCCGGGCTATCGGCCCGGTCATGTCCGCCCGCAGCGAGAGCTCCTCCCCGCCGTCGCCGATCACCCGGTACGGCGCGGCCAGCCTGCCGAGCTCCGCGGTCTCCGGGAACTCGAGCTCCGGGGTCGAGACCTCTCCGTAGCCGGCCTGCTCGAAGGTCTCCAGCAGGGCGCGCTCGATCCTCCGGCGCTCGGCCATCTCCTCGGGAAGTACGTCCCGGGTGCCGCTGGGCAGCCGGAATTTCACGGGACCGTGGGCTGCACGTCGACCGGCGCACGCTCGATGCGGGCGCCAAGGTCGCGAAGCCGTTCATCGATCCGCTCGTAGCCGCGGTCGATCTGGCCGATGTTGCCGATCTCGCTGCGCCCCTCGGCGCACAGTGCGGCGATCAGCATGGCCATGCCGGCACGGATGTCCGGGGACTCGAGGCGGTCGCCACGCAGCCGGCTGGGGCCGCTGACGATGGCGCGGTGCGGGTCGCAGAGGGTGATGTCCGCCCCCATGAGGACGAGCTTGTCGGTGAAGATCAGCCGGTTCTCGAACATCCACTCGTGGATAAGGACCGACCCTTCCGACTGGGTGGCCAGCGCCACGGCGATCGAGGTCAGGTCGGCGGGAAAGGCCGGCCAGGGGCCGTCCTGCACCTTTGCCTTGTATTCGCCCAGGTCGCGGGAGGCGACCAGCTTCTGGCCGCCGGGAACGACGACGTCGGCGCCGTCCAGCTCGCTCACCAGGCCGAGCTTGCCGAAGACGATCCGGATCATGGACAGGTCGTCGGGCTCGGTATCCACGATCCGCATCTCGCCGCCGGTCACGCCGGCCAGGGCCATGAACGAGCCGATCTCGATGTGGTCGGGCCCGACCTGGTGACGGCAGCCGCCCAGCTCCTCGCGGCCGGTGACGGTGAGCACGTTCGACCCGATGCCGCGGATGTCGGCTCCCATCCTCACGAGCATCCGGCAGAGGTCCTGCACGTGGGGCTCGCAGGCGGCGTTGCCGATGACGGTCTCCCCGGGGGTCAGCGCGGCCGCCATCAGGGCGTTCTCGGTGGCCATGACCGAGGGCTCGTCCATGAATACCCGCCCCGCGGCCGGTCCCGAGGGCGCCTCGATCACGATGTCGCGCTCCTGACGAACGGCTGCGCCGAGCGCGGCGAACGCGTCAAGGTGCGGGTCCAGGCGCCGGCGGCCGATCACGTCCCCGCCCGGCGGCGGCATGACCGCGCGCCCGAAGCGGGCGAGCAGCGGCCCGGCCAGCAGGAACGAGGCCCGGATGCGGGTCGCCAGGGAGCGGTCGAGCTCGGCGTCGGGGTTGGCGCCGGAGGCGCAGAGCACGAGCTCGTTGGCCCCCGTCCATTCGGTATCGACCCCCAGGCCCTCGAGGAGTTCGACCAGCGACTCGACGTCACTGATCCGCGGGACGTTGGAGATCACGACCTCCTCGGAGGTGAGGAGGGCAGCGGCGATTATCGGCAGGGCGCCGTTCTTGTTGCCGGCCGGCACGACGGTGCCGCTCAGCGGTACTCCGCCGTCGATTACGAACTTCTCCATTGGGATTTGCGCCGTTGCGGGCAGGTCCTGGCGCGATGAGAGCCTAACAGTCACCCCCTCTAATTCGCGGGCTTTTCCTCGCCCCCTTCCCCGGTGTTCAGGCGTTTCTGGCGGCCATGTGGCGGCGCATCCTCCGCACGAAGATCCGGCGCTGGATGGCGAGGGTGACGGTGCTGGCAAAGAGCAGGCCGACGATGTTGATGGCCAGCTGGGCGCTGGACCCCCGGAACGAGGCCCAGTCGCCGTAGGCGGTGGCCAGGCCGATGTCGGCGGCGGCGGGAATGGTGGTGATCGACACCGCGACCCCGACCAGCGCCGTCGAGCGTCCGAGGGTCACCGAGAGCATCCCGGCAGCCCCGGCGCAGAGGGCGACCACGAGCGAGTAGCCGTTGGGCGCGGCTATCGACTGCGCCAGCGCATTGCCCTCCATGACGAAGGTGTCGGGCGCCACGTCTATCGCCCGCAGGAAGAGGACGGCCAGGAAGGCCATGACGATCGCGGCGGCAAAGCCGGCCAGCAGCGCCAGGAAGCCCTTGCGCATGGTTCCCGGCTCGCCCTTCACGGCCCCAAGGGCGAAGGCGGCATAGGCGGCGAAGTCGGGGCAAAGCGCCATTGCCCCCACCACGATCGGAGCCGAGTCGATCAGGATCGCGACGACGGCGATCACCCCCGAGAGGGCAAAGAGCGCAACCAGGCCGATGCTCGCGACTCCTTCGCGGGTGAGCGTCTGGCCGACCCGTTCCCACACCACCGCGTCGGCTGCCGCCCCGGGGTCTGCCCTGTCGGCCTCCCGGGCCAGCTCGCCGATACTGGCGTCGAGCTGCTCGATGTCGAGCGTGCCGACCGAACCGATCCCGATCGCCCTCAGGTCGGCCACGAGCATGCTCGCGTCCTCGTCGAGGACGTCGCAGGTGATGACGTCTCCCCTGGGCTTGACCGAAGCGCCGCGGTCGATCGTCAGGTTAACCGTCGCCTGCGAGGACTCGAGGAGCGAGAGGGCCTGCTCGGAGGTCTCCGTGGGGGCGACGATACGGAGCTGGATCACGGAGCAGCGATGCTACGTGAGCGGGTGGTCTGCAAACCCTGTTTCACGCCAGGGGCCGTAAACACGGGCTCACAGCCGATTCGTGCCCCTGCGAACGGTGCCGTCCGGACCCGTCCGTACCTTACGAACATATGTTCTGTCACGGAGAAGAGAAGCCAATGAATCAGCAGTCAGGAAGCAACGTAATCCGCGCGCTCGACCTTGCCGTCGCGTTCGCCACCCTCGAGACCTACGGCGTCGTAGACGCGCGCACGCAGGCGGCCGGAAGGGTCGCCGAAGCGAACCTTCGCCTCCAGGGCCATCGGGCTCCAAGGCGCCGTCCCAGCCGACCGTCGGCGCCGGTGGAGCCCTGTTCACCGGCCCGCCGCAGCGCCCGGGCAGGCCGTCCTTCGGCGGCAACAGCGGCCGGCCGCAGACGGCACCGCTCTGCCCGCCAGAGGATCGAACGACTGGGCCGGTCCGGAAACACCCGCCCGTCCCGCAGCTCCGGCCAGGCCGGCCCGGGCAGCGCCCCCCGGGCATGAAAAAGGGCCGCCCGGAGGCGGCCCTTTTGAAGAAAAACCGGCGGCGTCCTACTCTCCCGGGCCTGAAAGGCCAAGTACCATCGGCGCTGAGGGGCTTAACTGCTCTGTTCGGAATGGGAAGAGGTGTTTCCCCCTCGCTATGACCACCGGAAAATGGCGAGACCGCCCTCCCGGCGACGCTTGAAAACCGAACAGCAGCCGCTTCACAGGTATCAAAAAGAAACGTCAAGCCCTCGGACAATTAGTACCGGTCTCCTTCACGCGTCACCGCGCTTCCAGATCCGGCCTATCAACCTGGTGGTCTACCAGGGTCCTTACTCCCTTAAAGGGATGGGAGAATTCATCTTGAGGTTGGCTTCCCGCTTAGATGCCTTCAGCGGTTATCCGATCCGTTCGTAGCTAAGCTGCGGTGCCCTTGGCAGGACAACAGCTACACCAGAGGAACGTTCACCCCGGTCCTCTCGTACTAGGGGCAAATCCTCTCAATTCTCCAGCGCCCACGGCAGATAGGGACCGAACTGTCTCACGACGTTCTGAACCCAGCTCGCGTGCCGCTTTAATGGGCGAACAGCCCAACCCTTGGGACCAACTTCAGCCCCAGGATGCGACGAGCCGACATCGAGGTGCCAAACCGGGCCGTCGATGTGGACTCTTGGGCCCGATAAGCCTGTTATCCCCGGAGTACCTTTTATCCGTTGAGCGACGGCACTTCCACTCGTTACCGCCGGATCACTATGACCTGCTTTCGCACCTGCTCGACCTGTCAGTCTCGCAGTCAAGCTCCCTTGTTGCCATTGCACTCTTCGCACGATTTCCGACCGTGCTGAGGGAACCTTTGCACGCCTCCGTTACATTTTAGGAGGCGACCGCCCCAGTCAAACTACCCGCCTGGCACTGTTCACCGCCCGGATCAACGGTGCGGTGTTAGACGTCCAATACACCAAGGGTGGTATCTCACCATCGGCTCCACGCCGGCCGCAACCGACGCTTCAAAGCCTCCCACCTATCCTGAGCGAAATATAGCGAACGCCAATACCAGGTTGTAGTAAAGGTTCACGGGGTCTTTCCGTCTTGCCGCGGGTACTCGGCATCTTCACCGAGACTGGAATTTCACCGAGCCCCTCGTTGAGACAGCGCTGAAGTCGTTACGCCATTCGTGCAGGTCGGAACTTACCCGACAAGGAATTTCGCTACCTTAGGACCGTTATAGTTACGGCCGCCGTTTACCGGGGCTTAGCTTCGATGCTTCGGGCGAACCCTGACATCTCCACGTAACCTTCCGGCACCGGGCAGGCGTCAGCCCCTATACGTCGTCTTTCGACTTAGCAGAGACCTGTGTTTTTGGTAAACAGTCGCTTCAGCCAATTCACTGCGGCCCCCTCGGGCTCCACCGGCTAGCGGTTTCACCCTACTGGGGCGCTCCTTCTCCCGAAGTTACGGAGCGATTTTGCCGAGTTCCTTAACGAGGGTTATCTCGATCACCTTAGTATTCTCTACTTGTCCACCTGTGTCGGTTTTGGTACGGGCACGCGCTTCCTTCCTAGAGGTTTTTCTCGGAGGTGTGGCGTTGGGGACTCGCCGGCTCAAAAGCCAGCTGGCATCGCACCTCGGGTTATGCAGACCCGCATTTCACTGGGTCCACCCCTACATGCTTACCCCAGGACAACCATCGCCTGGGTTCCCTTAGCCTCCCTCGTCACCCCATCGGTAAAACGGATGCGACGTGGTACAGGAATATCAACCTGTTCTCCATCGACTACGCCTTTCGGCCTCGCCTTAGGTCCCGACTAACCCTGAGCAGACGAACTTTACTCAGGAATCCTTGGACAATCGGCGGAGGGGATTCTCACCCCTCTTTCGTTACTAATGCCAGCATTCTCACTTCCCAGGCCTCCACGACCGTTTCCACGATCGCTTCGACGCCCTGGGAACGCTCTCCTACCGCGCAACGGATCCGCAGATCCGTTGCACCCGCGGCTTCGGTGGTGTACTTGAGCCCCGCTGAATTTTCCGCGCCCGGACACTTGACCAGTGAGCTGTTACGCACTCTTTTAAGGGATGGCTGCCTCTAAGCCAACCTCCTGGTTGTCTATGCATCCGGACATCGTTTACCACTTAGTACACACTTTGGGACCTTAGCCGGCGGTCTGGGCTGTTTCCCTTTCGACGCTGAAGTTTATCCCTCAGCAACTGACTCCCGGAGTAAGCGTTGATGGTCTTCGGAGTTTGCCTGACGTCGGTAAGCTGGTGAGCCCCCTAGGCCAAACAGTGCTCTACGGCCACAACGCAATTTATCCGAGGCTATACCTAAATATATTTCGGAGAGAACCAGATATCACTGAGTTTGATTAGCCTTTCACTCCGATCCACAGGTCATCCGCCCAGTTTTCAACCTAGGTCGGTTCGGCCCTCCACAAGGTCTTACCCTCGCTTCAGCCTGCCCATGGATAGCTCACTCAGTTTCGGGTCTGCCGCATACGACTATGTCGCCCTGTTCGGACTCGCTTTCGCTTCGGCTCCGCTCATCGCTTAACCTTGCCGCATACGAGCAACTCGCTGGCTCGTTATGCAAAAAGCACGCGGTCACGGGACAAGCCCGCTCCCACTCCTTGTAAGCACACGGTTTCAGGTACTATTTCACTCCCCTTCCGGGGTACTTTTCACCTTTCCCTCACGGTACTAGTCCGCTATCGGTCACCCAGGAGTACTTAGCCTTGGAGGGTGGTCCCCCCAGCTTCAGTCCGCGTTTCACGGGTGCGGACCTACTCAGGGACACCTGACAGGAGCTCATCGGATTTCGTCTACGGGACGGTTGCCCTCTTTGGTGCGCGGTTCCACGCGCTTCGACTATCCGACGAGTTGTTGACTCCTGCCGGGACGGTCACGTCCCGGACCAGGCGCCCTACAACACCGAGAACGCAACGTGTGACCACTTACACGATCTCGGTTTGGGCTGATCCCTTTTCGCTCGCCGCTACTCAGGGAGTCTCGGTTGATTTCCTTTCCTCGGGGTACTGAGATGTTTCACTTCCCCCGCTTGTCTCTCACCGGCCTATGAATTCAGCCGGCGGTAGCGCCGCACTACCGGCGCTGGGTTTCCCCATTCGGGCATCCACGGATCAATGGCTATTCAACGCCTACCCGTGGCTTATCGCAGTCGTTCACGCCCTTCTTCGACTCCAGGTGCCAAGGCATCCACCATGTGCTCTTTCTATCTTGACGGTGATCAGCCGGAAACGGAAAGATTCCGGCTGGTGATACCCGTTAGACCCGGCGGCTTATCGCAATGCCGGGTCTGTGGCTGCTGTACGGTTTTCAAGGATCGCCGAGAGGGCTGCAGCCGGCACGGGTAACCCCGGGCCGGCGGCCGGTCTCTCAAAACTCAACAGCATGCACGGCTGCCAGTCCGCGTTATGCGGCCTGCGCCGTGCCAGGTTCGGTCGACATTCCAGGCTGCGCGGTCGGTGGCCGCCCGGATCCCAGGCTCGAAAGCCTGTTCACCAAAACGGCGCCGTGCCGTGCAGGTCCAGTTAAGGACTCCCTAGAAAGGAGGTGATCCAGCCGCAGCTTCCGCTACGGCTACCTTGTTACGACTTCACCCCAGTCACAAGCCCTACCTTCGACGGCTCCCTCCCAAAAGGGTTAGGACACCGGCTTCGGGTATTGCTCACTCCCGTGGTGTGACGGGCGGTGTGTACAAGGCCCGGGAACGTATTCACCGTGGCGTGCTGATCCACGATTACTAGCAACTCCACCTTCATGCAGGCGAGTTTCAGCCTGCAATCCGAACCGAGACGCACTTTGTGGGATTCGCTCCACCTCGCGGTTTCGCTGCCCTCTGTATGCGCCAATGTAGCACGTGTGTAGCCCTGGACATAAGGGGCATGATGACTTGACGTCGTCCCCGCCTTCCTCCGGTTTGTCACCGGCAGTCTCGCATGAGTCCCCAACTAAATGCTGGCAACATACGACGAGGGTTGCGCTCGTTGCGGGACTTAACCCAACATCTCACGACACGAGCTGACGACAGCCATGCACCACCTGTTAATTCGCCCCGAAGGGAAGCTGTGTTTCCACAGCGGTCGAATTAATGTCAAGCCCAGGTAAGGTTCTTCGCGTTGCTTCGAATTAAACCACATGCTCCGCTGCTTGTGCGGGCCCCCGTCAATTCCTTTGAGTTTTAGCCTTGCGGCCGTACTCCCCAGGCGGGGTACTTAATGCGTTAGCTTCGGCACAGGGGGAGTCGACACCCCCTACACCTAGTACCCATCGTTTACGGCGTGGACTACCAGGGTATCTAATCCTGTTTGCTCCCCACGCTTTCGCGTCTCAGCGTCAGTACCGTCCCAGCGAGCTGCCTTCGCCGTTGGTGTTCTTCCTGATATCTGCGCATTCCACCGCTACACCAGGAGTTCCACTCGCCTCTTCCGGACTCAAGCCTGACAGTATCCACCGGCATTCCAGGGTTAAGCCCTGGACTTTCACAGCAGACTGATCAGGCCGCCTACACGCTCTTTACGCCCAATGATTCCGGACAACGCTTGCCCCCTACGTATTACCGCGGCTGCTGGCACGTAGTTAGCCGGGGCTTCTTCTGAAAGTACCGTCACTCCAATTGGTTATTAACCAATGAAGCTTCGTCCTAACTGAAAGGGGTTTACGACCCGAAAGCCTTCTTCCCCCACGCGGCGTTGCTGCGTCAAGCTGTCGCTCATTGCGCAAGATTCCCCACTGCAGCCTCCCGTAGGAGTCTGGGCCGTGTCTCAGTCCCAGTGTGGCTGATCGTCCTCTCAGACCAGCTACCCATCGTTGCCTTGGTAGGCCATTACCCCACCAACAAGCTAATGGGCCGCGGGCCCATCCTGTCGCGGAGGCCGAAGCTTCCTTTCGTGACGGCTCTCATGAGCCGGCACCACATTCGGTATTAGCCCGGGTTTCCCCGGGTTGTCCCGATCAACAGGGCAGGTTGCCCACGTGTTACTCACCCGTTCGCGGCTCTGCCCCAGGCCGAAGCCTGGTTCGTCGCACCACTTGCATGTGTTAAGCACGCCGCCAGCGTTCGTCCTGAGCCAGGATCAAACTCTCCGTGAAAAACGGCTCCGGCGCGAACGCCGATGCCGGTACTGAGAGTTTGTCATGACCTTCGTTGCGGCACCCATACACCGGGCACCGCGGTCTTGACTAGGTATTGCTCAGACCATCCGTTCGCCGCCAGGCGGCTCGTGGATGGTTCGAACCTGGACGCACACTCCAAGATCAACAGAGTCGACCCTGGGGTGCGCATGCTGTTGAGTTTTCAAAGACCGACGCGCCCTGGCGGAGGTGCACCCTTCCGCCGAGCGCCTCCGTAGCACGGAGACGGGGTCGCGACCCGTGCCATCAGGCACAAAGAGCCAGCGACCTCATGGAATGATAGCAAGGCCGCCGGGCTCGCTCAAGCCACTTCATCGAAGCTTAACCCTGATGCGCCGGAACTGCCGGCGCCCCAGCTGGACGACCCTTCCGTCGATGGTCTCGGGGGCGACGTCGAGCCCCTCCGCGGCCAGGACCTCTCCGTCGACCCGTACTCCTCCCTGCTCGAGGAGCCTGCGGGCCTCCGAGCGGGAGATGCCGAAAGCCTCGGAGAGGACGGCCGGGAGGTGAGCCTCCCCGGAATCGACCTCCACCTCGGCCTCCTGTACCTCCTCGGGGGCCTCGTGGTCGACGAACTGGCGGTCGAATGCCGCCTGGGCCGCTTCCGCAGCCTCCTCGCCGTGGAACCGGGCGACTATCGAGCGGCCCAGGGCGCGCTTGCGCTCCCGCGGCTCGCCGCCGGGATCTTCGATCGCCAGCAGCTCGAACCACGTATCCATCGCCTCGTCGGGCAGGCGCATGGTCCGGCCGAACATCTCCTCAGGGGAGTCGTTCACCGCGATCGCGTTCCCCTTCGTCTTGGCCATCTTCTCGCTGCCGTCGATCCCCGGGAGGATCGGGAGCGTCAGGACCGCCTGCTCGGGCCTCTCGTAGGCACGCTGTATCTCGCGGCCCAGGAGGAGGTTGAAGGTCTGGTCGGTCCCGCCTATCTCGACGTCGGCCTCGACCGCGACCGAGTCGAAGCCCTGCATCAGCGGGTAGAGCAGCTCGAGGATCGAGATCGGCGCCCCCGACCCGTACCGCGCGGCGAAGTCCTCACGGTCGAGCATCTGCGCGACCGTGGTCGTGCGGGCCAGGCGGAAGAGCTCGGCCATCGGCATGTCCAGCCACTCGCCGTTGAACCGCAGCTCATAGAGGGCGCTGTCGTCCTGGAGGACGTGGAAGGCCTGGGCCTCGTAGCTACGGGCATTGGCCTCGATCTCGGCGGCGTCGAGCGAGGGGCGCGTCTCCGAGCGCCCGCTCGGGTCCCCCACCCGCGCCGTGTAGTCGCCGACGATCAGCACGACCCTGTGGCCCATGTCCTGGAATTCGCGCAGCTTCTGCAGGACCACCGTGTGGCCGAGGTGGATGTCCGGCGCCGTCGGGTCGAGACCGAGCTTCACCCGCAGGGGCCTGCCCTCCTGGGCGGCTTCCTCGAGCTTCTTCGCCAGTCCACCGGCAGGCAGGGATTCGGCGGCGTTTCGCTCCAGAAACGCCGCCCTTGAACCGGCGGATTCCATGGGGGCCAATGCTAGTCTGAAGCCACGCCGCGGTGCTCGCCGAAGGGCAGCGCCGTAAGGATGCGCACCCCGCCCCGAAAGCAGGAGACTCGGGCCGGAACGGCGCTCCCGGTCCCTTATGACCACAGGCCCAGCCGACAACATCCCAGAGGAAGGCCACGCCGAGGCACTGCCTCCGTCCCCGGCCGGCGAGGGGCCGGAGCCTCCCGACCCTCCCAAGCCGAGGCTCAGGCGCCGACGCCTGCTGCTGCTGCTGGTCCCCGTGGCCGCGCTGGCGGCGATCTCGGTCGCCTTCGGAATGATGATGGCGATGGCCGCCGAGCTGCCGAGCCTCGAGAACGCCAAGGGGTTCCAGAATGCGCGCAACTCGGTTATGTACGACCGCCTGGGGCGCCCCCTGGGGATCCTGACCAGCTCGAGAAACCGGGTGCTGGTGCCCCACAGCTCCATCTCCCCCTACATGCGCGCGGCAATCATCTCGATCGAGGACCGGCGCTTCTTCGAGAACAGCGGCGTCGACGTGCGCGGCATCGGCCGCGCCTTCGTCGCCGACTTCATCCAGGGGACCCCTAGGCAGGGGGGATCCACCATCACCCAGCAGTTCGTCAAGAACGCCCTAGAGGCCCAGGACCAGCGAACGGTCTTCCAGAAGCTGCGGGAGTCGGCGCTCGCCTACCACCTGACGCGCAACTGGTCCAAGGAGAAGATCCTCACCGAGTACCTGAACTCGATCTACTACGGAAACGGCGCCTACGGGATCGAGTCGGCGGCGCGGGTGTACTTCGGCCAGGATCCCAACCACATCGGTTGCGGGACGCGCACGCGCCTCTGTGCCGAGGAGCTGACCGCGGCGGAGTCGGCGCTGATCGCCGGGGTCGTGGCCAATCCCTCGGCCTACGACCCCGTCTCCCGGCCCCAGGCGGCCCTGAAGCGACGAAACCTCGTCCTCGACCGGATGCTCAAGGAGAACAAGATCACGCAGGCCGAGCACGACTCCGCGCTGACCGAGGCCCTGCCTGGCGCCATCAGCCCGCCCTCGGTGGACACCAGGTCGCCCTACTTCACCACCTGGGTCAGCCAGCAGCTGGTCGAGCAGTTCGGGCCCCGCCGCGCCTTAGAGGGCGGCCTGGAGATCAAGACCACCCTCGACATGGACCTCCAAAACGCTGCCCAGACCGCCGTGGACACCTGGCTGCCCAACCCCGACGGCCCCTCGGCCGCCCTGGTGGCCATCGACAACAAGACCGGCGAGGTGAGGGCCCTGGTCGGCGGGCGCAACTTCCGCGAGCGGCCGTTCAACCTGGCCACGCAGGGCCAGCGTCAGCCCGGGTCCACCGTCAAGCCCTTCATCCTCGCCGCCGCGATCAAGAAGGGGCTCGGGATCGGCTCGGTCTGGGAGTCCCGCAAGCGCGTCTTCGACGTCCCCGAAGCGACCGACGGGGAGAAGTTCGTCGTCAACAACTTCGAGAGCCAGTACAACGGCTCGATGGATCTCGGGTCGGCACTGACCGTCTCCGACAACTCGGTCTACGCCGCCGCCGGGCTGGAGACCGGGACCGACCGGATTTCGAAGCTGATCCGCAAGATGGGCGTCCGGTCTCCGGTCTCCACCAATCCCGCGATGACCCTCGGCGCGTTCAAGGAAGGGGTCTCGGCCCTTGACTGGGCGCACGCCTTCCAGACCTTCGCCGCCGGTGGGGTCCTCACCTACGGAACCCTGGGCGCGCCCGACAAGGGTCCGGTGGGAATCAGGCAGGTCAGGCGGATCGCCGACCGCCGGCTGGTGGCCCGCAACCAGGTTCGCCGGGACCGGGTCCTCTCGAAGGCGATCAGCGACCAGGTCTCCAACCAGATGCAAACGGTAGTCAGCGGCGGGACAGGCAAGAACGCCGCCTACGGCGGTTATGCCGCCGGCAAGACCGGCACCACCGAAAACTTCGGCGACGCCTGGTTCGTCGGCTTCACCGAGGAGATGACCGTCGCCGTGTGGGTCGGCTACGCCGACCGAACCCAGCCGATGAAGACCGAATACGACGGCAGCCCGGTGGCCGGCGGCACCTTCCCCGCCGAGATCTGGCGCGCATTCATCGTCGCCGCGATCGAGATCGAGAGGCGGCGCGCCGCCGAGCGGGCCGCCGGCAGGAAGGGCGACGAGATCATCACCGACTCCGGCGAGGCCGGTACCGGCGACGACGGGAGCTCAGCGACCTCGGGGGACGGGACCGGGGCGCCGGACTCCGGTACGGACACCGGTGGAGGCGGCGGCGATACAGGCGGTGGCGGTCGCGGTGGTGGCGGGGACGGCAATACGCCGTCGCCGGCCCCGGCCCCCAGCCCGGCGCCGCCGTCGGGCGGCGGGGGCAGCGGCGGCGGGACCCCCGCACCCAGCGGCTAGGAACCGGGCAGCAGCCGCTCGGCCGCTTCCAGCTGCTCGGCAACCCTGGCGGAGGCCGTGCCGCCCTCGCTCACCTTCGACTCGGTCCAGGACTCGCGGCGCAGGAGCTCCCGCGCCTCGGCGTCCAGCAGCTCGCTGCGGGCCAGCATCTCCTCGTCGCTGAGCTCGGAAAGCCGGCGGCCGGAGGCGGACGCCTCGCGGACCAGCGCCCCGACCACCGCATGGGCCTCCCGGAACGCCATCCCGCGACGCACGAGGAGGTCGGCGATATCGGTGGCGGCGATCATCTCGTCAGCCGAGGCCTCGGCCATCCTCCCCGCGTCGAAGACCGCCCCCGAGACCATCCCCTCGGCGGCGACCAGCGCCAGGGCGAGCGAGTCGGCGGCGTCGAACAGGTACTCCTTATCCTCCTGGAGGTCCTTGTTGTAGGCCAGCGGTAGGGCGTGGATGACGCCGTGGAGCGAGGCGAGGTCGCCCACGACCCGCGGCGCCTTGGCCCTGAGGAGCTCCGCGGCGTCGGGATTCTTCTTCTGGGGCATGAGCGACGAGCCGCTGGTCCACCCGTCGGGGAGCTCGACGAAACCGAACTCGCTGGAGGACCAGATCACCAGCTCGGACCCGAGCCTCGAGAGGTGGGTGGCGCAGGTGGCGGCGGCGGAAAGGAAGTCGAGAACGAAGTCGCGGCTGCTGACCGCGTCGAGGGAGTTGGGCGCCACCGAGTCGAAGCCGAGCTCGGCGGCGACCATCTGCCGGTCGGTGTCGAAGTTCACCCCGGCCAGGGCCCCGGCCCCGAGCGGCAGTGATGAGCACTGCTCCTCCACGAACCGCATACGCCGGCGGTCCCTCTCCAGCATCCAGAAGTAGGCGAGCAGGTGGTGGGCCAGGTAGACCGGCTGGGCCCGCTGCAGGTGGGTGTAGCCGGGAAGCGTTACCTCCATGCCCTCGCGGGCGGCCTCCACGAGGGTGCGCATCAACGCCTCGATCCGCAGCACCGACTCGGCCGCCGCGTCGCGGGTAAACATCACCAGGTCGGTGGCCACCTGGTCGTTGCGTGAGCGGGCAGTGTGCATGCGGCCTCCCGCCGGCCCGGCGATCTCGGTCACGCGGCGCTCGATCGCCATGTGGATGTCCTCGTCGGTGTCGTCGCTGGGGAAGCGGTCCTCCGTCAGCTCGGCGTGCACCTGGTCCAGCGCGGCGAGGATCGCGTCGGCGTCACCGGGCGGGATGATCTCCCGGGCGGCCAGCATCCGCACGTGGGCCCGGGACTGGCGGACGTCGTACGGCCACAGGCGCAGGTCGACCTCCAGGGACCGGTTGATCGCATCGAAGCCCGGTTCGGGCGGCTCGCTGAAGCGCGACATCTGGCGGCAGTCTAGGCTCGGCCCGTAGCCGTCCGGAGCTCTGCAGCAACCCGTTCCACCTGGCCCTCCTCCATCTGCGGGAAGAAGGGAAGCGCGATGGAGCGGGCGGCGACCTCCTCACAGACCGGGAACTGCCCCTCGCGGTAGCCGAAGCGCTCGCGATACGGGGGCATGAGGTGGATCGCCGGCAGGTAGGGCTTGGACTGCACCCCGCGGTCGCCCAGGCGGCGGATCACCTCGTCGCGGTCGGTGTCCTGGGGCACCTGGACCACGTAGACGAACCAGCCCCGCCGCTCCTTCCCGCGGTCCGGGCAGGGAAGGTCGAGCCCCTCGATCCCGGCCAGCCGCTCGCCGTACCAGCCGGCCACCCGCTCGCGGGCGGCGAGCATCTCGTCGAGGTGGCCGAGCTGCGCGATTCCCAGCGCGCAGGCAATGTCGCTGAGACGGAAATTGAAGCCCAGGCGTTCGTGGTCCAGCCAGCCCATGTCCGGGGCCCGGCCCTGGTTGCGCTCGGAGTCGATCTGCGCCTTCATCTCCGGCGAGCCGAGGGTCACCATTCCCCCCTCGCCGGTGGTCATCTGCTTGTTGGCGTAGAAGCCGAAAACCGCCGGATTATCGCGGCTGCCGACCCTGGCGCCGTCGGCGTAGCGGCCGCCCAGGGCCTCACAGGCGTCCTCGACCATCGGCAGACCGATCGCTTCAAGCTCGGCCATGGCGGCCGGGTAGCCGAAGATGTGCACCGGCAGCACGGCGCTCGTCTTGCCGGTCACCGCATCGGCGGCGGCCTGCGGGTCGAGGGTCAGCGTTACGGGGTCGATGTCGGCAAAGACCGGCGTGGCGCCCTCGATGACGCAGACGTTGGCGCTGGCCACGAACGAGAGCGGGCTGGTCACCACCTCATCCCCGGGCTCTACCCCCACGGCCCGCAGCGAGAGCTCAAGGCCCGCGGTGCCGCTGGAGACCGCGCTGGCCAGCGGCGCGCCCACGTAGTCGGCAAAGAGCCGCTCGAACTCACCGAGCCTGGGGCCCAGCGAGAGCTGGCCGGAGCGCAGCACCTCCAGGACGGCCTGCTCCTCGGCCTCGCCGATCACCGGCCGGGCGAGCGGGATCGGTTCGTCCATCAGTCCTTCCCCGGCCCCCGCCGGCCCGGCTGCTCGGCGTATTCCAGCGAGTCCACCAGCGCCTGCCAGGAGGCGGCGATCACATTCTCCCCCACGCCGATCGAGCCCCAGGAGGACTCGCCGTCGGAGGCGTCGATCAGCACGCGGGTGACCGCGCCGGTTCCATGGCTCTCATCGAGGATGCGCACCTTGTAGTTGACGAGCTCCACCTCGCCCAGGTGCGGGTGGATCTCGACGATCGCGCTGCGCAGGGCGTTGTCCAGCGCGTTGACCGGCCCGTTGCCCTCGGCGGTGCGCAGGTAGCGCTCGCCGTCGATCTCGATCCGGATCGTCGCCTCGGTCTGCACCTCGCCGCCGGCCCGCTGCTCGACGACGACCCTCCAGCTCTCCAGCGTGAAGAGCGGCGCGTACTCGCCGGTCTCTCGGCGCATCAGCAGCTCGAACGACCCGTCGGCCGCCTCGAACTGGTAGCCCTCGTGCTCGAGCTCCTTGACCCGCTCGACGATCCGGGCGCTCACCTCGCCGTCGAGCGTGAGACCGGCCTGCTCGCCCTTCTCGGCCACCGTTGCGCGACCGGCCAGCTCCGAGACGATCACGTCGCTGCGGTTGCCCACCAGGCCCGGCTCGACATGCTCGAAGGTGGCGCTGTCGGCGCTGACCCCGGCGGCGTGCATCCCCGCCTTGTGGGCAAAGGCATGGCGGCCCACATAGGGCTGGGCCGGGTCGGCAGCCCGGTTGAGCAGCTCGTCCACGAAGTGCGCCGTGGGAGTAAGCCGGGCAAGCTGCTCGGGCGCCAGCAGGCCATAGCCGAGCTTGAGCTGGAGGTCGGCGATGATCGTCACCAGGTTGGCGTTCCCGGTCCGCTCCCCGATGCCGTTGACCGTCCCCTGGACCTGGGTCGCGCCGGCCTCCACCGCGACGATCGAGTTGGCCACGGCGCAGCCGGCGTCGTTGTGGGTGTGGATGCCGATGGGAGCCTGCGGGAAGGCTTCGCGGACGGCCGCGACCGCCTCGGTCACCTGGGACGGGAGCGACCCGCCGTTGGTATCGCAGAGCACCAGCCGCTCGGCGCCGCCGTCCAGCGCCGCTCCCAGGCAGGCCAGCGCGTACTCGGGGTTCTCCCTCCACCCGTCGAAGAAGTGCTCGGCGTCGAAGAGGACGCGCTTGCCCTTCGCGGACAGGAAGGCGGTCGACTCGGTGATCATTTCGAGGTTCTCCTCCAGGCCTGCCCGCACCACGGTCTCGACCTGCATCGCCGATGCCTTACCCACCAGGGTCACCACCGGGGCGAACGACTCGGCCAGTACGGCCAGGCCCTCGTCCCCGTCGGCGGCGACGCCCCGCCGCCGGGTCATGCCGAAGGCGACGATCACCGCGTTCTGGAGCTGCTCGTCGGCCAGGAGGTCGAAGAGCTCTCGCTCCTTGGGGTTGGAGGCCGGGAAGCCGGCCTCGATCATGTCCACGCCGAGCTCGTCCAGCCGGCGCACCACGCGCAGCTTCTCCTGCGCGGTCAGCGACATGCCGCCGCCGCCCATGCCGTCGCGGAGAGTCGCGTCGTATAGCTCGATTGCCCTGGTCACTTGAGGAGACATCCTTTCCAGTTCGAAGTTCGGGAGCGGGCGCACGCTTGCGCCCCGGTGAATCCGCGACACGCGCTCAGAGCGCGCGTCGCTCCCGAATTCGGCGGATGGCGATGCTCATGCGACACCGGCCTCAGGCTCGGCGGGAGCGGCAACTCCCGGCACCGGGTCGAGCCAGTCGCGGTACTGCTCGGCGCGGCCGTGAAGGGCGTCCTCGAAGGTCGACTGGAGCTGAAGGGTCAGCTCACCGGGCCGGCCCTCGCCGCCCGGCCGGTCGGCGTTGTCGCGCCCCCGCACCAGCGCGGCGGCGGTGCCGCTGAGGAAAACCTCGTCGGCCTCTATGAGCTCCTCGCGGGCGATGTTGCGCTCCTCCACGGGGATTCCGAGGTCACCGGCGATCGTGATCACCGAGTCGCGGCTGATCCCCTCGAGGATCGGGGAACCCGGCGGGGGCGTGACGAGCGTGCCGCCGCGCACCAGGAAGATGTTCTCCCCGGACCCTTCGGAGACGAAGCCCTCGTGGTCGAGCATGATCGCCTCGTCGTAGCCGCCCTGGTGGGACTCGACCTTGGCGAGGATGCTGTTGAGGTACTGGCCGCCGGCCTTGGCCTTGGGGTGGAAGGACTCGTCGCTCATCCGCTTCCAGGTCGAGAGCCTGGCGCGGATCCCTTCCTTCTTGCCGGCCTCTCCCAGGTAGGCACCCCACTCCCACACGGCGATCGTGACGTCGACCTTCACCTCGAGCGGGAAGAGACCCATCGAGCCGTAGCCGCGGAAGGCGATCGGGCGGATGTAACAGGAGCGCAGGCCGTTGCGGGCGATCAGGTCGAGGGTGGCCTGGCGGATCTCCTCCTTGGAGTAGGGAAGGTCCATGTAGTAGTACCGGCCCGAGGCGATCAGGCGGTCGATGTGGTCCTGGTGGCGGAAGACCGCCGGCCCGATCTCGGTGTCGTAGCAGCGCACGCCCTCGAAGACCGAGGTCCCGTAGTGAAGGGCATGGGTGAGCACGTGAACCTGCGCGTCATCCCAGGGGACGACCTCGCCGTTCATCCAGATGAATTCGCTCTGCTCCACTCTGTCGCCGCCCTCCTGGGCTAGCCCAGCCTCTCGATTACCGCCTGGGTCGCCTCGCCGGTTCCGGCGCTGCCTCCCAGGTCCGGCGTCCGCAGCCCGTCGGCCAGGGCGCCGTCGACCGCCGATTCTAGGGCGCCCGCCTCCTCCTCCCAGCCAAACCCGTGCCGGAACATCATTGCCACCGAAAGGAACATGGCCAGCGGATTGGCGATCCCCTGCCCGGCGATGTCCGGAGCCGAGCCGTGGACCGGCTCGAAGAGTCCGGGCCCGTCCGGATTGCCCAGGCTGGCCGATGGAAGCATCCCGATCGAGCCGGTGATCATGGCCGCCTCGTCGCTGAGGATGTCGCCAAACATGTTCTCGGTGACGATCACCTCGAAGTGCGAGGGGTTGGAGACCAGCTGCATGGAGGCGTTGTCGACCAGCACGTGCTCGAGCTCCACCTCCGGGAACTCCGACTCGTGCAGTCCGACGATCACCTCGCGCCACAGCCGGCTGGTCTCGAGCACGTTGGCCTTGTCGACGCTGGTCACCTTCGAGCCTGCCGCCTCGAAGGCCACCCGCCCGATCCGCTCGACCTCCTCGCGCGTGTAAACGCAGTCGTCGGAGGCCCGGTCGGCGGTGCGGGTCTTCTCGCCGAAGTAGATGCCGCCGGTCAGCTCACGCACCACCAGCAGGTTGGTGCCGCTGATGATCTCGGGGCGCAGCGGGCTGGCGTCGGCCAGGGCGGGGATGGCGCGGACGGGGCGCAGGTTGGCGAAGAGGCCCAGGCCCTTGCGCAGGCCGAGCAGGCCCTGTTCCGGGCGGGGCTTGTCCGGGTCGGTGGTGTCCCACCTGGGGCCGCCGACCGCGGCCAGCAGGACGGCGTCGGAGCCCTTGCAGGCCTCCAGGACCTCCTCGGTCATCGCGGTGCCGTTCTCGTCGATCGAGCAGCCGCCGAAGAGATGGGAGTCGAACTCGAGGCGGCCCGGGTAGGCGGTGGCGCAGAGCTCGACCGCGGCCGTGGCCACCTCGGGCCCGATCCCGTCCCCGGGAAGGAGCGCGACTCGCTTGACGTCGCTCACAGCGCCGTGGTGACCGGGCCGGGCCGCTCGCGGCTGGACTCGTACTCGGCGATCGCGGTCACGTCACCGAGGGTCACGCCGATGTCGTCCAGCGCGTTGAGCAGGCGGTGCTTGGTCTCGGGGTCGATATCGAAGACGGCCGACTCTCCTTCCCCCCACGTGACCGTCTGGGCGTCGAGGTCGATCCTCGCCGCGCCCGCCTCGGCGATCGCCTGGCAGTCGGCTTCCTCGAGAGCCACCGGGAGGAGCCCGATCTTGGTGCTGTTGGAGTAGAAGATGTCGGCGAAGGACGGGGCGATGATCGCCTCGAAGCCGTAGTCCTCGAGCGCCCAGGGCGCATGCTCACGCGAGGAGCCGCAGCCGAAGTTGCGCCCGGTGACCAGGATCGGGTGCGGATGGAGCTCCCAGTCGGCCTCCTGCGACCAGTCGTGGAAGAGGAACTCGCCGAAGCCGGTGCGCTCGATCCGCTTGAGGAACTGCTTGGGGATTATCTGGTCGGTGTCGACGTCGTCGCGCATCAACACCGACACCTGGCCCTCGATCACGTTTACGGCCTCCACCGGTCAGTCCCCCCACTCGCGGATATCGACGAAGCGGCCCTCGATCGCGGCGGCGGCGGCCATCTGCGGGCTGACCAGGTGCGTGCGGCCCAGGCGTCCCTGGCGACCCTCGAAGTTGCGGTTCGAGGTCGAGGCACAGCGCTCCTCGGGCTTGAGGATGTCGGGGTTCATGCCCAGGCACATCGAGCAGCCGGCTCCGCGCCAGTCGAAGCCGGCCTCGCGGAAGATCTCGTCGAGCCCCTCCTCTTCGGCCTGCCTCTTCACCTGGACCGATCCGGGCACGACCATCGCGTAGACCGAGTCGGCCACCTTGCGCCCCTTGATCACCTCGGCGGCGGCGCGCAGGTCGCCGATCCGGGAGTTGGTGCAGGAGCCGATGAAGACGCGGTCCAGCTCGATCTCCTGGACCGGCGTGCCCGCCTGAAGGCCCATGTACTCGAGCGCCCGCTCGTCGCCGTCGCTGCCTGGCTCGGGAACCGAGTCGCCGACCCCGACAACCATCTCCGGGTTGGTCCCCCAGGTCACCTGCGGGCTGATCGCGGCCACGTCGACCTCCACCTCGGTGTCGAAGGTGGCTCCTTCGTCGGTGCGCAGCTGCTTCCAGCGGGCCAGCAGCTCGTCCCATTCGGCGCCCTTCGGCGCGGCCGGCCGGCCCTCGACCCATTCGAAGGTCGTCTCGTCGGGGGCGATCATGCCGGCACGGCCGCCTCCTTCGATGGTCATGTTGCAGACGGTCATCCGGCCCTCCATGGTGAGAGCCTCGATCGCCGGCCCGGCGAACTCGACCCCGTGGCCGACGCCGCCGTCGACCCCGTTCTGGCCGATCGTCGCCAGGATCAGGTCCTTGGCGGTGACGCCGTAGCCCATCTCGCCCGCGTAGTTGATGCGCATCGACTTCGGCTTGCGCTGGACCAGGGTCTGCGTGGCGAGGACATGCTCGACCTCGCTGGTGCCGATGCCGAAGGCCAGCGCCCCGAAGGCTCCGTGGGTAGCGGTGTGGCTGTCGCCGCAGACGATCGTCATTCCCGGCTGCGTGAGGCCCAGCTCGGGGCCGATCACGTGGACGATTCCCTGGTGCTCGGAGCCGAGCGAGTAGACGGGGATGCCGAACTCCGCGCAGTTGGACTCCAGCGCCTCCACCTGCACGCGGCTGAGCTCGTCCTTGATCCGGGCCGCGACCGGGGTGCCGTCGGTCGGGACGTTGTGGTCGGCGGTGGCCACGGTGCGGTCGGGTCGGCGGACCGGCCGGCCGGCGAGCCTCAGGCCGTCGAAGGCCTGCGGGCTGGTCACCTCGTGGACGAGGTGCAGGTCGATGTAGATGAGCCCGTCGGAGACCTCGTGGTCGGCCCAGATCTTGTCGAAGAGTGTCGTTGGCTTGCTCATCTTTTCGGTGCTTTCAGGATGTCAGGTTCGGCGTGGGCGGTGCGGCCGCGTCACGGGGTCGCCTCCGGGACGTGCCCGGTGTCTTCGGGCCGGGGCTTGCGCCCGGAGCCCTCGGCGCTCTTGCGCACCACGAGGGTCAGCGCGCGCACGTAGGCGCTGGCCGCCGCCTCGAGGATGTCGGTGGAGACCGCCTGGCCGGAGGAGACCTCCCCGTCGAGCTCGATCACGACGTTTACCTCGCCGAGGGCGTCCTGGCCCTCGGTGACGGCGTCGACCCGGAACTCACGCAGCGAGGCGTGGATCCCGGCCGCCGCGTTGGCCGCCTTGAAGATGGCGTCGACCGGCCCGTTGGCGTCGTCCGAGCCGTCCCCCTGGAACTGGCCGCGCAGGACGTTGCCGTCGGGGTCCTCGACCTCGACTACCGCCACCGGCGCCCGGCCGGTCCCGTCGCTGAGCTCGAACGAGACCAGCGTGTAGCCGGTCTCCTCGCGCAGCTCGTCGGTCATCAGTGCCTCGAGGTCCATCGCCGTCACCTGCTTCTTGCGGTCGGCGATCTCCTTGAAGCGCTTGAAGGCGGTGTTCAGGGCCTGCCCGTCGACGCTGTAGCCGAGCTCCTCCAGCGCCTGCTTGAGGGCGTGGCGGCCGGAGTGCTTGCCCAGGACGATCTGGTTGGTCTCCAGGCCGACGGTGGTGGCGTCCATGATCTCGAAGGTCGTGCGCTCCTTCAGGACGCCGTCCTGGTGGATCCCCGACTCGTGGGCGAAGGCGTTACGCCCGACCACCGCCTTGTTGGGCTGCACGGCGTAGCCGGTCAGGCGCGAGACCAGCCGACTGGTGCGCGAGAGCTCGGTGGTCCTGACGTCGGTGTAGAGCCCGTCGAGGTCGGCGGCGCGGGTGTGGAGCAACATCACGATCTCCTCCAGCGAGGCGTTGCCGGCCCGCTCGCCGATCCCGTTGATCGCACACTCGACCTGCCGGGCACCGGCCAGGACCCCGGCGAAGGAGTTGGCCACCGCGAGGCCAAGGTCGTCGTGGCAGTGGACCGAGAGGGTCACGTCCTTCAGGCCCGGGGCGGCGGCGTAGAGCCGCTCGAGGTAACGGGTGTACTCCTCGGGCATCGTGTAGCCGACGGTGTCCGGGATGTTGATGGTCGTGGCGCCCTCGTCGATGGCGATCTGGCAGACCTCGGCGGTGAAGCCGACGTCGGCGCGGGTCGCGTCCATCGGCGAGAACTCGACGTCCTCGCAGAGCTCGCGGGCCTGGGCGACCGCCGCGCGCGCGAGCCCCTTGACGTCGTCGCGCGAGTTCTGCATCTGGTGCTCGATATGGATGTCGGAGGTGGAGACGAAGGTGTGGACCCGCGGGCGAGCGGAGTCGCGCACGGCCTCCCACGCCGTCTCGATGTCGGTCGCGTTGGCCCGCGCCAGCCCGCAGATCACCGGTCCTTCGACCTGCCGGGCGATCTCGCGCACCGCCTCGAAGTCGCCGGGCGAGGCGATCGGGAAGCCGGCCTCGATGATGTCGACCCCGAGGCGGGCAAGCTGGTGGGCGATCTCGAGCTTCTCGGAGGCGTTCAGCGAGATCCCCGGCGACTGCTCACCGTCCCGGAGGGTCGTGTCGAAAATCAGTACCTGGCTGCGGTCCATCGTGTCGTTCCTTTCCTGCGATCTGTCCTTCCGTGCTTCTTCGTGGTAGCTCGCGGCTGCGCGGCCGCCGGCGCGTTATTCCCCCCGAGGGGGGAGGAGAAGAAGTCGAATGGACAGCGGGAACGACATCGTTGCCAGCGTAGCACCGGCCCGCCGGCCCGGGGAAAGGCGCTTCTCAGACTCCGAGCGGCTTGGCCTCGGGGACCGGGATTCCCTCTCGCCGGGCCGCCCTGCGCTGCCAGGCCAGGTTGGCGAACATCAGGAAGATCACGATCACCAGGATCGCGGTGGCGAAAACGTTCACCTGCGGCGGCACGCCCTGGCGGGCGGCGCCATAGACGAAGAGCGGGAAGGTGACCGTCTGGCCGGCCGTGAAGTTGCTCACCACGAAGTCGTCGATCGAGATCGCGAACGAGAGCAGGGCGGCGGCGGCAAGGCCGGGGGCCAGCAGCGGCAGCGTGATCTTCCAGAGCGTCGTGGCCTGGTTGGCCCCCAGGTCGGCGGCGGCCTCTTCGATGTGGGTGTCCATCCCCTCCAGGCGCGCGCGCACGGTGATCACCACGTAGCCCAGGGTGAACATGACGTGGGCGATCAGCACGGTCACGAAGCCGCGTACCAGGCCCATGGTCAGGAACCACCCGAGCAGGGCGGCGCCGAGGACCACCTCGGGGGTGGCCAGGGGAAGGAAGACCAGGCCCCCGGTGGCACCCCTCCCCCGCCACCGGTAACGGACCAGCGCCAGGGCGACGAAGGTCCCCAACGCGACCGCGATCAGGGTGGTGAAGAGGGCGATGAGGATCGAAGTCCCCATCGCCTCGCCCAGGCCGGCGACCGCGAAGGGCTCCTGCCAGTGCTTGAGGGTGAAGCCCTGCCAGGTGAAGTTGAACCGGCCCTGGTTGTCGTTGAAGGAAAACATGACGATCACGAAGATCGGCAGGAACAGGAAGATGATGGCCAGGACCGACCAGGTCCCAAGGGCAACGCCGCGCAGCTTGTCGGCCGTGGTCCTCACGATGCCGCCGCCTCGGAGAGCTGGCGGGTGCTCACGAAGCGCAGCGCGATGGCGATCAGGATCAGGACGATCACCATCACCACAAACGAGAGTGCTGCGGCGGTCGGGTACTCGCGCACGGTCAGGTACTGCGACTGGATGACGTTGCCGATCATGAACTGGTTCGGCGTGCCGAGGAGCTGGGCGTTGATGTAGTCGCCGATCGCCGGGATGAAGGTCAGCAGGGTGCCGGCGAAGATGCCCGGGGCGGCGAGCGGGAGCGTCACCTTCCGGAAGGCGGTGAGCTTGCTGGCGTAGAGGTCGGAGGCGGCCTCCAGGAGCGTTCGGTCCATCCGCTCCAGCGAGGCGTAGAGCGGCAGGACCATGAACGGGAGGAAGTTGTAGGTGATCCCCGCGATCACCGCGAAGGTCGTGGCCAGCAGTCGCCCGTCGGCGCCCAGGATCCCGACTGCCTTCAGGGCGTCGACGACGAAGCCGTCGTCGGAGAGCAGGGTCTGCCACGCGACGACCCGCACGATCAGGCTGGTGAAGAACGGCAGGATGACCAGCAGCAGCATGAGGTTGCGCCAGCGGCCGGCCTTGAAGGCGATGAAGTAGGCCAGCGGGAAGGAGATGATCAGGCAGGCGAGCGTGGCGATCCCCGCGTAGAGGAACGAGCGACCCAGCTGCGGCAGGTACTCGGAGACCGCCTCCGGGTAGACGGAGAAGTTCCAGGTCTGGATGAAGCCGTCGTCGGGATTACCGGTCTGGGTGGAGACCCAGACCTGAGAGACGATCGGGATTGCGTAGAAGAGGACCAGCCAGGCGACGCCCGGCAGGACGAACAGCAGCGGGATCAGGGCCCGCTTGCGGCGCAGCGAGAGGCCACCCCCGCCCCGGGAGTCCTTCCCCGGAGCGGGGGCGACCGCCTCGCTCACGAACCGGTGACCTTCTGCATGGCCGCCGTGACCTCACGGTCGGCCGCGGCGCCCAGGTTCGGGTACTGGCGCAGCTGGTCGGTGGTGGCCTTATCCGGGAAGATCAGCTGGTTGTTGGCCAGCTCGGGGTTGCGCTTGGTGAGGATCTCCTTGACCCCCTCAACCGGGCAGAAGTAGTTGACGTACTCGGCGATGTTGGCCGCGATCTCCGGGTCGTAGACGTAGTTCATGAACGTCTCGGCCCCGTACGGCGACTTGGCCTTCTGCGGGATCAGCATGTTGTCCGACCAGGTGACCGCGCCCTCCTCGGGGATCAGGAACTCGAGGTTGGGGTTCTCGGCCTTCAGCTGGACGAGGTCGCCCGACCAGGCCACGCAGGCCCAGAGGTTCCCGGCGGCGAGGTCCTTGGTGTAGTCGTTGCCGGTGAAGCGGCGGATCTGGCCCTTACTGGACTCCTCGCCGATCTTGTTGATCGCCTCGAGGTAGTCGTCCTTGCTGGCGGTCTGCGAGTCCTTGCCCATGCCCAGCAGGACGAGGCCGGCCGAGTCGCGCCACTCGCTGAACATCGTGACCCGGCCCTTGAACTTGGGGTCGAAGAGGTCGTTGACGCTGGTCAGCTTGCGCCCGGTCTTCTCCGGGTTGTAGCCGATGCCGGTGATCCCCGACTGCCACGGCAGCGTGTAGTTGCGGTTGGCGTCGTAGGGCGGCTTCTGGAGGGTCGGGATGAGGTTCTTCTCGTTCGGGATGTTGTTCTTGTCCTTCGGGATCGCGTACCCCTGCTCGATCCAGCGGGCGGCCATCCAGTCGGTCGGCATGATCAGGTCCCGGCCGATCCCCTGGTCGTTCTCGAGCTCCTGGCGGACCTTGGCGTAGAACTCCTCGTTGTCGTTGTAGTCCTCGAGGTACTTCATCTTGGCGTCGTTGGCCTTCTGCCAGCCGACAATGGTCGGGGAGGGCTTGCCTCCGGTGCCCTCGTCGATGTAGAGCGGCCAGTTGGAGACGACAAGGGTGCCGATCGCCGTCTTGGGGTGGGTGACGTTCACGTCCTCGTTCTCACCCTCGTTGCTGGTCCCCTCGACCCCGCCGCAGGCGGCCAGGAAGGCGGCCGAGCCGCTCATCATCGCCGTGCCGGCGCCGAGCCGCTTGAGCGCCGAGCGGCGGGTTACCTCGTCGCCCTCGACGATCTTCTCGAAAAACAGGTCCATCGATTCAGGAGCCATCTGATTCCTCTCGGTTGACAGCAAACGTGGTCTTGGGGTCCCAGGTGGCCGCCACGCGGCGCCCGGGGCCGAGGTTCGGCGGGTGATCCGCCGAGTTCTGCACGAATACCTGAAGCTCGTCGCCGCCCTCGGTCTGGACGACGTACTGCGTGGAAACCCCGACGAAAGCGGCGTCGGTGATCTGGCCGAGAATGACGTTGGAGCCGTTGGTGGACGCAGTGCCCTCGTCGATCGCCTCGAGGTCGAGCTTCTCGGGCCGCACGCCGATCCGCACGTCGGCGCCACTGCCCGGAAGGACCGAGGCGGGCACGAGCAGCCGGGCGCCGCCGTCGGCCTCCACCTCGGCCAGCTCGCCGCTGCGGGAGAGCACCCTGGCGTCGATCAGGTTCGAGGTGCCCAGGAAGTTGGCCACGAAGGCGGTCTTTGGCGTGTCGTAGAGCTCGCTCGCGGTCCCCAGCTGCTCGATCCGGCCCTCGTTCATCACGGCGATCTGGTCGGCCATCGTCATCGCCTCCTCCTGGTCGTGCGTGACGTGCACGAAGGTGATGCCGATATCGGCCTGGATGCGGCTCAGCTCGAGCTGGAGCTGCTTGCGCAGCTTGAGGTCCAGGGCGCCGAGCGGCTCGTCCAGGAGCAGGGCCTGGGGGCGGTTCACCAGCGCCCGGGCCAGTGCCACGCGCTGCTGCTGGCCGCCGGACATCTGGGTCGGGCGGCGGTTGGCCAGGGGCGTCAGCTGCACGAGCTCGAGCGCTTCGGCGACCCGCTGCCTGCGCTCGGCCTTGGGGACCTTCTTGCGCTTGAGCCCGAACTCGACGTTCTCGGCGACGGTCATGTGCGGAAAGAGCGCGTAGCTCTGGAAGACGGTGTTGACGTCGCGCCTGTGGGCCGGGACGTTGGTGACGTCGACCCCGGCCAGCTCCACCGTCCCCTCGGTCGGCTCCTCGAAGCCGCCGATCATGCGCAGCGTCGTGGTCTTGCCACAGCCGCTGGGGCCGAGCATGGCGAAGAAGCCGCCCTTGGGAATCTCGAGGTCGATGTCGTCCACGGCGACCATCTCCCCGAACTTCTTGGTCAGCCCCGTAAGGGTGATGTCTGCTTCAGCCATTCTCTCCCCGAAATCGGCTTTCCCTGCTGCCCTCAAACCATACCGGGCGACGGAGCGCGCCGTGAGCCTGCCACGCACTGCGTCAATTGGCTAGGCAAGGCTTACCGAGCGGCCCTCGTGGACGGTGTCGATGGCCACGATCTCCTGGACCACCTCGTCGGGCACGGGGGTGCTGGTGACCAGCACCATTACGGCGGTCGAGCCGTCCCCGCCCTCGGCTCCGTCGGGCTGGTAGCCGACCGCGGCGCTGTCGATGTTGATCGAGTGGCTGCCCAGGATCGTTGCCACCCGCCCGATGCTCCCCGGGACGTCGGCGTAGCGGAATATCGAAAGGTTCTCGGCCAGCTGCAGGTTGAAGCGGCGCCCCCAGGCCTCGAGCAGGTGCGGGTGGTGGTTCTTGCCCAGCGTGGTGCCGACTACCCGCGTCTCGCGGCCGCCGCCGACGATCGTCACGCGAACCAGCTCGGTGAAGTCGCGGGCGCTGGTGCGCGAGCTCTCGACGGTCACGATGCCCCTCTGCGCGGCAATGGTCGGGGCGTTGACGTCGTTGACCTGCTCCTCGGTGTGACCGGAGAGGATTCCCAGCAGGACTGCGGTCGTCAGGGGCCGGCAGTCACGGTCGGCGATCCGGCCCAGGTACTCGACCTCCACCCGGTCGATCGGCTGCCCGGCGGCCAGGGCGCTGACCAGCCGGCCAAGCATCCTCGAAAGCGGCAGGAACGGGCCGAGCACCTCGAGGTCCTCGGCGGCCACCGCCGGCACGTTTACCGCGCTGGTCACGCCCTGGCCGCTCAGGGCGCGGAGAACCTGCTCGGCGGCCTGGTAGCCGGCCCGGTCGGTGGCCTCGGTGGTCGAGGCGCCCAGGTGCGGCGTCACGACCACCTTCGGGTTGCCGAAGAGCGGGTGCTCGGTGATCGGCTCGGTCTCGAAGACGTCCAGGGCGGCGCCCGCGACCTTGCCCGAGGCGATGGCCGCCTCGAGGTCGGCGTCGACGACCAGCGGGCCGCGAGCCACGTTGAGGATCCGGACGCCGTCCTTCATCTTCGAGAAGGCCTCGGCGTCCAGCCAGCCCTCGGTCTCGGGGGTCTTGGGCAGGTGGATGGTTATGAAGTCGGCCTCGGCGTAGAGCTCGTCGGCGTCTGCGGCCTGGCGCACCCCGAGCTCGCGGTAGCGCTCGGCGCCGACGTAAGGGTCGTAGGCGACGACCTCCATGTCGAAGGCCTGCGCGCGCTCGGCCACGAGCTGCCCGATGCGGCCGAAGCCGAGAATCCCCAGCGTCTTGCCGCTGAGCTCGACCCCGGAGAACTGCTTGCGCTCCCAGCGTCCGTCGACCAGCGCCATGTGGGCCTGCGGGACATTCCGGGCCAGGGCAAGCAGCAGCGCCATGGTGTGCTCGGCGGCGGTGACGACGTTGGACTCCGGGGCGTTGGCCACGACGATCCCCCGCGCGGTGGCCGCTTCGACATCGACGTTGTCCACCCCGACTCCGGCCCGCCCGACCGCCTTGAGGCTCGTGGCCTTCCCGATCAGCTCCGCGTCGACGCTGGTCGCCGAGCGGATCAGCAGGCCGTCGTAGCCGCCCACCTCCTGCTCGAGCCTCTCGCGGTCCCAGTCGGAGCCCAGGTCGACCTCGAACCCGTTTTCGCGCAGGAGCTCGACGCCGGCTTCGCCGACGTCTTCGCAGACCAGCACCTTCATCGTTTCACCGGCCATCGCTACGAGGTAAGCACGTCGCCGTTCTCGAGTGTCCAGTCGATGCAGGCGGTGAGGGCATCGATGTCCTCCGGGTCGATCGCCGGGAACATCCCGATCCTCAGCTGGTTGCGCCCAAGCTTGCGGTAGGGCTCGGTGTCGAGGATGCCGTTGGCGCGCAGCACGGCAGCCAGCGCCGCCGCGTCGACGCTCTCGTCGAAGTCGATCGTGCCCACCACGAGCGAGCGCAGGTCAGGCGCGGCCACGAACGGCGAGGCCAGCCCGGAGGCCTCGGCCCAGCCGTAGAGCGTTCCCGCCGACTTCGAGGTGCGCGCCACGCAGCCGTCCAGGCCGCCGATCCCCAGCATCCAGCGCAGCTGCTCGTTCAGGAGGAAGAGCGTGGCCAGGGCGGGCGTGTTGTAGGTCTGGTCCTGGAGCGAGTTGTCCAGCGCCGTCTTCAGGGAGAGGAAGGCGGGGATCCAGCGGTCGCCGGCGGCGAGCTCCTCTATCCGCTCGAGCGCGGCCGGGCTGCAGGCCGCCAGCCAGAGGCCGCCGTCCGAACCGAGGGCCTTCTGGGGGGCGAAGTAATAGACGTCGGCCTGCGTTGCGTCGAGCGGCAGGCCCCCGGCGCCGGATGTCGCGTCGACCACCACCAGGGCCTCGCCGGCGTTCTCCGGGCGCTCGACGCCGACCATCACGCCGGTGGAGGTCTCGTTGTGGGCCCAGGCGATCACGTCGGCGATGTCGGAGGCCACCGGCGCGGGTGCGCTCCCCGGCTCGGCCTCCACCAGCACCGGCTCCTCGAGGAACGGCGCGCCGGCGGTGACGTCGGCGAACTTGCGCGTGAACTCCCCGTAGACCAGGTGGAGCGCCCGGTTGCGCACCAGGCCGAAGGCGGCGGCGTCCCAGAAGGCGGTGGAGCCGCCGTTGCCGAGGATCACCTCGTAGTCGTCGGGCAGGCCGAGCAGGGCCGAGAGCCGCTCCCTGACCTCCCCCACGAGAGCCTTGACCGCCGGCCTGCGGTGTGAGGTACCCAGGAGTGCGGCGCCCTGGCCGGCCAGCGCGGCGAGCGCCTCGGGCCGGACCTTCGAGGGCCCGCAGCCGAACCGGCCGTCGGCGGGCAGCAGCTCCTTCGGGATCTGTGGCGCAGCTGCGCTCACGACGCCTGGGTCCTGGGCCGGGTGGCGCCGGGGATCAGAACTCGGTCTCGATCCACGGCATCATCGAGCGCAGCTCGCGGCCGGTGGTCTCGATCTGCGAGGAGGCCTGCTCTTCGCGCATCCGCTTGAAGTTCTCCTGGCCGGCGCGGTTCTCGGCGATCCACTCCCGGGCAAACTCGCCCGACTGGATCTCGTCGAGGATCCGCTTCATCTCGGCCTTGGTCTCCTCGTTGACCACGCGGCTGCCGCGCGTGTAGTCGCCGTACTCGGCGGTGTTGGAGATGGAGTAGCGCATCCCCGCCAGGCCCTTCTCGTACATCAGGTCGACGATCAGCTTCAGCTCGTGGAGGCACTCGAAGTAGGCCATCTGCGGGTCGTACCCGGCCTCGACCAGCGTCTCGAATCCCGCCTGGACCAGGGCGCTGGCACCGCCGCAGAGCACGGCCTGCTCCCCGAAGAGGTCGGTCTCGGTCTCGTCCTTGAAGGTGGTCTCGAAGACCCCGGCGCGGGTGCAGCCGATTCCCCGGGCGTAGGCCAACGCCAGCGCGCGGGCGTTGCCGGTGGCGTCCTGGTCGATGGCGATCAGCCCCGGCACGCCGCTGCCCTCCTCGTACTGGCGCCGGACCATGTGGCCCGGGCTCTTCGGCGCGGCGAGGGCTACGTCGACCTCGGCGGGCGGCTCGACCTCTCCGTAGAGGACCGAGAAGCCGTGCCCGAAGATCAGCATGTTCCCCGGGGCGAGGCCGTCGACGACCTCGCCGGTGAAGACCTCGCGGTGCAGCTCGTCGGGTACGAGAATCACCACGATGTCGCCGCGGCTGGCCGCCTCGGCGACCGGCAGCACCTCGAAGCCCTCGGCCCGCGCCTCGGCGGCGCTCTGCGAGTCCTCGCGCAGCCCGATCACCACGTTCACGCCCGAGTCGCGGAGATTGAGGGCGTGGGCGTGGCCCTGGGAGCCGTAGCCGATGATGGCCACGGTCTTGCCCTCGAGGAGGCCGGGATCTGCGTCGTCGTCGTAAAGCGGCATAGGCGCCCATGCTAGGCCAGCGCGGGCGGCCGCGCTCTCAGGCCTGCGGGCAGCCCGCTCAGGCCTCGGCCGCGGCGACCAGCGAGAGCCCGGGCAGCGTGACGCTGCCGTCGGCGGCGACGTAGGGCGCAAGGGCCTCGTCGACCGCTTCGCGCACCGCGTAGTGCTCGGCCGGGCTCAGCGCCTTGAGCGCGGCCGGCAGCGAGACCGAGGTCTCGAGCATCTCCTCCCAGCGCTCGTCGAGGCTCGCCGAGGTCCAGGCCACCGGGACGGCCTCCACGACCGGCTCGATGAAGCCGGCGGCGCCCATCGCCTCCTCCAGCGCCCCGGGGCGGCTGAGGGCGAACATGCCCGGCTCGGCGTCATCGACCGGCGGGGCGACCCCTTGGCGCTCGAGCTGCTCCTGGACCAGGCCGATCCACGGGTTCTCCTCGCGTGGCCCCCAGACGCCGATCGAGAGCCGGCCGCCGGGCTTGAGCACCCGCCGTGCCTCGCGCATGCCGGCCTCGGGGTCGGGCAGGAGCATGTAGCCCCAGCGGCTCACCACCGCGTCGAGCTGCGCGGCCGAGACGTCGAGCCACTCGGCCTCCAGCTGCCGGGCCTCCACGTGGGCTCCCTCCGGCGCCTCGGCCTCGATCCGCTCGCGGACCGCCTCCACCATCGCCTCCGAGGAGTCGGTCACCAGTACGCGGCCGCCGGGCGCCACGGCGGCCGCCGCCGCCAGCCCCGTGTCGCCCAGGCCGCAGGCGACCTCGAGCACGTCCTGGCCGGGCTCGAGGCGGGCGAGCTCGACGATCTTCCGGCTGACCGGCTCGCCGGCGGCGCTGAACATCTCCCGGCGCCTGGACCAGCCCGGCGCCGCCCGGTCCCAGGCCTCACGCGAGCGCTCGCGCGGATCCTGGCCCGCATCCGCTTCCTCGTCAGCCAACGCTCTCCCCCCTCCTTGCCCGGGCGCGCTTGCCGGCGGCGGGGTGCGGACGCGACCGCACGACGCGGATCTCCTTGGGGCACTCGAACGGTGCCAGGCGCTCGTGGCACCAGGCGGCGAGCTCGGCGGCGTCGACCTGGGCCTCCTCCCGCCGCACGACCTGCGCGACGACCGCCTCCCCCCACTCCTCGTCGGGGCGCCCGAAGACTCCGGCCTCGAGCACGGCCGGGTGGCTCTCCAGGACCGCCTCGACCGTCGCCGGCTGGACGTTCTCACCGCCGGTGATGATCACCGACGAGAGCCGGCCGGTGACCACCACCTCGCCACCGGGCTCGACGCTGCCCAGGTCCCCGGTGGCCAGCGGGCGTTCGCAGCCCGGCGAGACGGTCGGACCGTCGACGAGCAGCTCGCCCTGCGGCGAGGCGCTGACGCCGGTGCAGAAGAGCGGCCGGCCGAAGGTGGTCACCTGCGAAGCGGCCTCGGTCATGCCCCAGGTTGGCGCCACCGGAACGCCGGCGCGGTGCGCGCGGGCCAGCAGCCCTTCGGGGGCGGGGGCGCCTCCCAGCAGCGCAAAGCGCAGGGCCGGAGGGCGCTCGAGGCCGGCGTCGAGCAGCCGCGCCAGCATCGTCGGGACCAGCGAGACCATCGTCGGCCCGTCATCGGCGGTCAGGGAAGCCATTACCGAGTCGGTGTCGAAGTGCCCGTGGACGACCGCCTCGGTGGCGTAGATGGCCGAGCGGACAAGAATCGAGAGGCCGCCGACGTGGGCGACCGGGAGGCAGCAGAGCCAGCGCTCGTCCGGGTCCAGGCCGAGCGCCACCGCCGAGCCGGCGGCACTCCACCAGAGGTTGCGGTAGGTGAGCGGGACCGCCGTGGGCTCCCCGGTGCTGCCCGAGGTATGCATTACTACGGCCACTTCATCGGGCTCGCAATGGCTGCGCGGCCGGGCGGCCGGATCCTCGTGGCCCTCGAGCGGGCCGTCCACGACCGCCGCGCAGCCGGCGGCGAGCAGCTCGCGCTCAGCGGCCGGGCGAGCCGGGTCGATGGGCACCGCCGGGCAGCCGAGCAGCAGGCAGCCGTGGAAGGCGACGGCAAACTGCTCTCCCGGCGGCAGCACCAGCGCCACCGGCTCGCCCGGCGCGGCCCCCAGCGCGGCGATCCGCCGGGCGGCCGACTGGGCCTGGCGCAGCAGCTCTCCGTATTCCATTGAGCCGAGCGCCTTTCCGGCCGGACGGGCGGCGGCGGCGCGGGTCAGCCAGGCTTCGGTCGGCACCCGCCGAAAGCTAGCCTCTGGAACCCCGATGAGCCACGAAACCACCATCCGCCCCGCCGCCGACTGGAAGCCCGAAGGCGATTACAGCGACATCCGCTACGAGCTGAGCGGCGACGGGATCGCCAAGATCACCATCGACCGCCCCGAAGTGCGCAACGCCTTCCGCCCGCAGACCCTCTTCCAGCTCAGCGAGGCCCTCAACCGCGCCCAGGACGACCCGGAGGTCGGGGTGATCATCCTCACCGGCCAGGGCGACATGGCCTTCTGCTCCGGCGGCGACCAGCGGATCCGCGGCGACGACGGCTACATCGGCGACGACGACGTGGCCCAGAAGGGCATCGGCCGCCTCAACGTGCTGGACCTGCAGATCCAGATGCGCCGCTGCCCCAAGCCGATCGTGGCGATGATCGCCGGCTACGCGATCGGCGGGGGCCACATCCTCCACATCTGCTGCGACCTCTCGCTCGCCGCCGAGAACGCCCGCTTCGGGCAGACCGGCCCGCGCGTGGGCTCCTTCGACGGGGGCTTTGGCTCCGGGCTGCTGGCTCGCCAGATCGGGCAGAAGCGGGCCAAGGAGATCTGGTTCCTCTGCCGCCAGTACGACGCGCAGACCGCGCTGGACTGGGGGCTGGTCAACCGGGTCGTCCCGATCGAGGAGCTCGAGGAGGAGACGGTGCAGTGGTGCCGCGAGATGCTCGAGCTCTCCCCGCTGGCCCTGCGGATGCTCAAGGCCTCGTTCAACGCGGCCGACGACGGCCTGGCCGGCGTCCAGCAGCTGGCCGGCGACGCCACCCTCCTCTTCTACATGTCCGACGAGGCCCAGGAGGGCCGGGACGCCTACGTCGAGAAGCGCAAGCCCGACTTCGGGCAGTTCCCGAAGCGCCCCTGACCGTGGCTCCCTCCGGCGAAGCCGTCGTGCCCCGGCCGGCCGGCTGGCGGATCTGGATGATGGCCGCCCGCCCCCGCACGCTGCCGGCCGCCGTGGCGCCGGTGCTGGTGGGAACGGCGCTGGCCTGGTCCGAGGGGTCGCTGGACTGGCTGGCCTTCGCCGCCGCGCTGCTGGGGGCGCTCTTCATCCAGGTGGGTACCAACCTCTCCAACGACTACTCCGACGCCCGCCGGGGGGCCGACACCGAGGAGCGCCTCGGGCCGGTAAGGGTGACCGCCGGCGGCCTGGTGCCCCCGCGCCAGGTGCTGATCGCGACCTACGCCAGCTTTGGCCTGGCCGTGCTGTTCGGGATCTACCTGATCGCCGTGGCCGGGCCGGTGCTGCTGCTGATCGGCGCCGCCTCAATCCTCGCCGGCGTCCTCTACACCGGTGGGCCGCGCCCCTACGGCTACGAGGGCTTTGGGGAGGTCTTCGTCTTCACCTTCTTCGGGCTGGTCGCCGTGACCGGTTCCTATTACGTCCAGCGCCTGTCGCTGGAGTGGGAGGCCTTCGCCCTGGCCGTTCCGGTCGGGCTCCTGGCCTCGGCGATACTCGTGGTCAACAACGTCCGCGACCTCGACACCGACCGCCAGGCCGGCAAGCGGACCCTCGCCGTGCGGCTCGGGCGCGAGCGCACCCGCCGGCTCTTCGCCGCGATGGTCGCCCTGGCCTACGTGACGGCGCTCGTGCCCTGGCTCTTTGGCTCGCTCGGGCCCTGGGTGCTGCTCATCCTCCTGACCCTGCCGATCGCCGTCCTCCTCGTTCGCACCGTCTCCACCCACAGCGACGGCCCGACGCTCAACGAGGCCCTCGCCCGCACCGGGCTGCTCGAGTTCGCCTTCTGCGTGCTGCTCAGCGCCGGCGTCCTGATCGGCTGAGATGAAGGCCCTGATCGAGCGCCGGCGGCTGGCGGTCGAACCTCCGCTGCAGACCGCCGGCGGCACCCTCGACGAACGCGAACTCTTCCTGCTCAGGCTCGAGGACGGGGACGGGAACATCGGCTGGGGCGAGGCGGCTCCACTGGAGCCCTACGACGGCGTCTCGGCGAGGGAGTGCCTGGACGCCCTGGAACGCCAGGCCGAGGCGCTGGAGGCCTGCCCGCCGGGCGCCAGCGGCCCGCAGGCGCTCGAGGCGGCCCGTCAGGGCAGCGAACTGCCCCAGGCGCTGGCCGCCGTCGACCTGGCCCTCTGGGACATGGCCGGCCGGCGGGAGGGGCGGCCCGTGCTCGAGCTCCTGACCGACCGCCGCCCCCGCCAGGTGGAGGTGAACGCCGTAGTGGGCGCCGGCGAGCCGGCCGCGTGCGCGGCCCGGGCCCTGGAGGCGGTCGAGGCCGGGTTTGGCTGCGTGAAGGTCAAGGTCGGCGACCCGGACGGCATCGAACGCGTGCGGGCCGTACGCGAGGCGATCGGCGACGGGCCGGCGATCCGGGTGGACGCCAACGGGGCGTGGAGCGTGCCCGAGGCGGTCAGGGAGCTGAACGCCATGGCCGTGGAGGGGGTCGAGCTGGCCGAGGAGCCGGTTCACGGGGTCGAGGCGCTGCGCGACCTGCGCGGGCGCGTAAGCGTGCCGGTGGCCGCCGACGAGACCGCCTCCGACCCCGGCGTCCTGGGCAGCGACGTGGCCGACGCGATCTGCCTGAAGGTCTCGGCCGCCGGCGGCATCTCCGGCCTCCTGGCCCAGGCCGAGCTGGCGCGCTCCGGCGGAACGCTCGTCTACGTCGCCTCCACCCTCGACGGCCCCCTAGGCATCGCCGCGGGCGTCCACTGCGCCGCCGCGCTGGGCATTGCCCTTCCCTGCGGGCTGGCCACCCTCGACCGCTTCCCGCATCTCGACCCGGGCGTGCTCGCGCCCGAGGGCGGGGCCGTCGCCGTGCCGACGGGGCCGGGACTGGGCGTCGAGCCGCCGCCGGCCTGATCGCCGGCTAGGCGGCCGGGGCGATCAGGGGTGCGAGGGCGCCGGGAGCCTCGCGCGGCAGGGCGTGGCCGGCCCCCGGGACGACCACGACCTCGGCCTGCGCAATCGCGCCGGCCATCCTTTCGGCGATCTCCCGGTAGCGGGTATCGCGCTCTCCGGCCACGAGGGTGACCGGCAGCTCGAGCTCCTCCAGCCGGCCCCACAGCGGTTCCATCTCCCCGGGCCCCAGCTCACGCAGCGCCTGCGCCAGCCCTGACGGCTCACTGGCGAGGATCTGCTCGCGGGCGCGCTCCTGGACTCCCGGCGGGTCGCCGGCGAAGAGCGGCCCGGAGAGCCAGAGGCCCGCGACCTCCTCCGGGTTCATCTCCCCGAAACGGGCGGCGAGCTCGCGGTCGGATTCGGCGCGGCGGGCGCGCTCCCCGGGGTCCTCGATTCCCGGGCCCGTCGATATGAGGACGAGCCGCTGCGCGCAGCCGGGGTGGTCGAGCGCCATCCGCAGGGCGATCCGCCCGCCCATCGAGTAGCCGGCCAGCGTTTCGACCGGCCCATACGCGGCGGCCAGCGAGGCCGCCAGGCCGGGAATCCCGCCGGCGGAATCCCCGGCCGCCCCGCCGTGGCCCGGGAGGTCGGGCGCGTTCGGCCGCCAGTGCGGCTCGCCGGCTGCTTGGATAACCGCATCCCAGGACCGGCCGGTCCCGGCAAACCCGTGCAGCAGCAGATCCGTACCCGACATCACCAGCGATCATGACCACCGGGAACGACAGCCACGTCCTGATGCGCGCCTTCGCGCAGGAGCTCGGGCGCTGCGGGATCGCCGGCGCGGTCACCTCCCCCGGCTCGCGCTCGACCCCGCTGCTGCTGGCGCTGGGCCGGGACGGCGACTTTCCCGTCTTCTCCCAGGTCGACGAGCGCAGCGCCGGCTTCTTTGCGCTCGGGCTGGCCAAGGCGACCGGCCGCCCCGCGGTCCTGGCCTGCACCTCGGGAACGGCGGCGGCCAACTACCTGCCGGCGGTGATCGAGGCGCGCGAGGCACGGGTGCCGCTGGTCGTCTGCACCGCCGACCGCCCCCCGGAGCTGCGCGACGTAGGCGCCGGGCAGGCGATCGACCAGGTCAAGCTCTACGGGGACGCGGTCTCGATGTTCGTCGAGGTCGGTGTCGACCGGGCCGACGCGCCGACGACGCGCTGGCTGCGGGAGCTGGCCTGCCGCGCGGTGTGGACCTCGCTCGGTCCCCGCCCCGGGCCGGTACACCTGAACTTCCCGTTCCGCGAGCCGCTGGTGCCAGAGGGCGAGCTGCCCCCGGAGACCGAGGAGACCGCGGGGCGCCCCGACGGCCGGCCGTGGACGGCGCGGGTGAGCGTTCCTCCGTCGGGCGAGCGCGCCGCCGAGGTGATCTCCCCGGTGGTCACCACGGCCGCCCAGGGGGTCGTCGTGGCCGGACGGATCGAAGACGAGGACCGCGAACGGCTGGCGCGCGCCGCCCAGGCCTTCTCGCAGGCCAGCGGCTGGCCGGTGCTCGCCGACGCGCTCAGTGGCCTTCGCACCGGCGAGGGAGCCATCGCCCACTACGACGCGCTGCTGGGCTGCGAGGCCTTCGCCGCCGCCGCGCGCCCGGCGGCGGTGCTCAGGATCGGCGACCTTCCCACCTCCAAGCCGCTTAGGGCCTGGCTCGGCGGCTTCGACGCGGTGAGCGTGCTGCTCGACCCGCACGGCGCCTGGCAGGACCCGGGCGCAGCGGCCGACCTGGTCGTCGGCGCCCCGCCGGCCGCGACCCTCGTGGCGCTCGGCGCGGCAGGTGGCCACGGCGCCGGGGCGTGGCTCGGCGGCTGGCGAACGGCCGACGACCGCGCCGCCGCGGCGATCGAGGGCGCCCTGGGCGACGCGCTCACCGAGCCGCGGATCGCCCTCGAGCTTGGGCGCCTGCTGCCCGCCGCGGCGACCCTCCTGGTCGCCTCGTCGCTGCCGGTGCGCGACGTCGAGGGTTTCTTCCCCCGCCGTCCCGACCCGCCCGCGATTCTCTCCAACCGCGGCGCCAACGGCATCGACGGGACCATCGCCACCGCCTACGGCCTCTCGGCCGGCTCGCAGGAGCCGGTGGTCCTGCTCATCGGCGACGTCGCCTTCGCCCACGACGTCGGCTCGCTGCTCTGCGCTCGGCGGCTCGGCGCCCCGCTGACGATCGTCCTGGTCGACAACGGCGGCGGCGCGATCTTCGACGCACTGGCGATCTCCGGGGAGAGCGACCTCTACGAGCAGCACGTCCTCACCCCCACCGGGCTGGACATTCCCGGTATCGCCCAGGCCTTCGGGCTGCACCTGCTCGAACCGCAAGGCGTCGAGGAGCTCGCGGCCGCCGTGGGTCACGGGCTCGAGAGCTCCGGCACGCAGCTGGTGCACGTGAGGACCGACCGCGCCGCGGGCTTCGAGGCCCGGGCCGCCGCCCGGCAGGCGGTCGCGGCCGCCCTCTCGGCCTAGGCGCCCGTCGCGTCAGGTGGCCAGAACCGGCAGCAGCGCCTGGAGCTTGACCTCGGTCTCGGCCAGCTCGGCCACCGGGTCGGAGTCGCGCACCACGCCGACGCCGGCGTAGCAGCGGGCTACCTCGCCGTCGAGCAGCGAGCAGCGCAGGGCCACGCAGAACTCGCCGTCCTCGTTGACGTCGGTCCAGCCCACCGGCCCGGCGTACCAGCCGCGGTCGAGTCCCTCCAGGGCGGGGATCAGCGGCGTGGCGGCCTCGCGCGGCTCGCCGCCGACCGCGGGTGTGGGATGCAGCAGCCCGGCGAGCTCGATCGCCGAGACCGGCTCGCGCAGCTGGGCGCGGATCGGCGTGGCGAGGTGCTGGATGTTGGCCACCCGGGCCAGGACCGGCTCCTCGGGCGCCGTGACCCAGACGCTGCGCGGCGAGAGGGTGCGGACGATCCGGCGGGTGACGATCGCCTGCTCCTCCCGGTCCTTGCCCGAGCGCATCAGCTGCTCGCCCAGGTGGTCGTCGGTCGCCGGGTCCGAGCTGCGCCCGATCGACCCGGCGAGCGCCAGGGTCGAGGCGCGCAGGCCCTGCCGGCGCACCAGCAGCTCGGGGCTGGCGGCCAGGAAGGTCTTCCCGCCCCGGCCCACCGCGATCACGTGGCAGCCGGTGAACGCCTCGCGCAGCAGGCCGTAGATCGCCGGCGCGTCGTGGGGCCGCGAGGCGTGGACCTGGACCTCCCGGGCGAGCACGACCTTCTCGAGATCCCCGGCGCGGATCCGCTCGGCCGCGCGGGCGACGGCGTCCTCGTAGTGCTCGGGCGGCATCGCCCCGGTCACGCGGGCCCGCACCGCCGGGTCCGGGTCGACGAGCGGCAGCGGCCGGCTGGAGAGGCGGGCGGCGCGGGCGGCCAGCAGGGTGGCCAGCTCCCGGGGCTCGTCGCCGGGCTCTGCGGCGGCACAGAGGGTCAGCAGCACCGCCTCGCCGCGGCGCGAGACGACGACCTCGGGCACGTGGAGGGAGGCGGGGGCAAAGCCGGCCCAGTGCGGGGCGTTTCCGCCCTCGTCGGCGAAGGCGAAACCCCCGACGGCCAGCGGCCCCGAGTCGGCCGGGCCGGGCGGGGCGTCGCAGGCGGCGTCGCGTGCCAGCTCGCGCCAGCGACCGGCCACCTCGTCGAAGCGCCGCGGCCCCGAGGCCTCGAGCGTGACGACCGAACCGAGAGTGGCCAGCGCCGCGCGCTCGCGCTCGGGCTGCTCGCAGCAGAACCAGGGTTCGCCGCCCTCGCGCGAGGCGATCACGACCTGCGCGGGGTCGACGGCCGCGTCGAGCTCGACCGTCACCGCGCCCAGGACGGTGCGCCCGTGGCGCCGGGCCCGCGAGGCGGCCTCCTCGAGGCGCTCCAGCAGGCGCTGCTCGTCGGCGGCGGAGAGGGCGAACTCCCCGGGGGTGATTGTCCCGCTGAGGGTCATCGTGTGCTTTATACGGACGAGACCGGCCTTACGGACCGGTGGCGGCTCAGGTCTCGGCGCGGCCGCGCGCGATGGCGATCTCGCCGGTGCGCATCATCTCGACCATGCCGAGCGGCCGGAGCATCTGCTCGAAGGCCTCGATCTTCTCGTTGGTGCCGGTGATCTCGAAGATCAGCGAGCGGCGGTCCACGTCGACCACGCGGCCGCGGAAGATGCTGCAGATCTGCATCGCCTCGCCGCGCTGGCTGCCGTCGACCGAGACCTTGAAGAGGGCCAGCTCGCGGGCGACGCTCTCCTCGGGATCGAGGTCCCTGATCTTCAGGACGTTGACCAGCTTGTGGAGCTGCTTGGTCACCTGGTCGATCGGGTGCACGGCGCCGTCGACGGTGAGGGTGATCCGCGAGAAGCGCTCATCGTCGGTCGGGCCGACCGAGAGGGTGTCGATGTTGAAGCCGCGCCGCGCGAACAGGCCGGCGATCCGGGTGAGGACGCCGGGCTTGTTCTCCACGAGGATCGAGAGCGTGTGCTTGCGCCCGGTGCGCACCCCGGTGCTCGCCTCCAGCTCCTCGAGGCTCAGCAGCTGCTCGGAGGAATCGGCCATCGCACTCACCCGACCATCTCGCGCGCCGGCATCCCGGGCGCGATCATCGGGTAGACGTTCTCCCCCGGGGTGACCCGCACGTCGCAGAGCACCGGCCCGGGGGTGGCCAGCGCGGCCTTCATCTCGTCGACGAGGGTCGCCTTGTCGGTCATCCGGAAGGCCTTCATGCCGTAGGCCTCGGCGAGCTTGACGAAGTCGGGGGACTCGCTGAAGTGAACGTGCGAGTAGTTCTCGTCCCAGAAGAGCTCCTGCCACTGGCGAACCATGCCCAGCGAGCCGTTGTTCATGATGAAGATCTTCACGTCGATCTCCTCGGTGACGCAGGTGGCGAGCTCCTGGACATTCATCTGGATCGATCCGTCGCCGGTGACGCAGACCACCTCGCGGTCCGGGCAGCCGACCTTGGCGCCGATCGCCGCCGGCAGGCCGAAGCCCATCGTCCCCAGGCCGCCGGAGTTGATCCACCGGCGCGGCTCGGGGAAGTGGTAGTACTGCGCGACCCACATCTGGTGCTGGCCGACGTCGGAGGTGACGATCGCCTCGCCGCCGGTGGCCTCGTAGAGGGCCTGGATCATGTACTGGGGCTTGATCTCGCTGTCGGTGCTGTCCTCGTAGGAGAGCGGGTACTTCTCCTTCCACTCCTCGATCTGCCCAAGCCACGGGTCGAGCCGGGAGGTGTCGGGATCGAGCGCCCGGTACTCCCGGGTCAGGGCGGGCAGGATCGACTTCGCGTCGCCGACGATCGGGATGTGGGCCGGGACGTTCTTGGAGACCTCGGCCGGGTCGATGTCGATGTGGATGAACTTGGCGTTGGGGGCGAACTCGTCGAGCTTGCCGGTGATGCGGTCGTCGAAGCGGGCTCCGATCGCGCAGATCAGGTCGGCCTCGTCCATCGCGTAGTTGGCCGCCCGGGTGCCGTGCATGCCCAGCATGCCCAGCCACTGGTCGCCGGAGCCCGGGTAGGCGCCGAGCGCCATCAGCGTGCAGGTAACCGGGAAGCGGTCGCTGGCGGCCAGGGCGCGCAGCTCCTCGGAGGCGTTGCCGTTGATGACCCCGCCGCCGACGTAGAGCACCGGCTTGCGGGCGCTGGCCAGCGCCTTGGCAGCCTGGCGGATCTGCTTGGCGTTGCCTTCGGTCACCGGGCTGTACCCGGGCAGGCTGATCTCGGAGACCGGCTGGTAGTCGATCTCCTCGCGGGAGACGTCGACGGGAATATCGACCACCACCGGCCCGGGGCGCCCGCTGCCGGCGATGTGGAAGGCCTCATGAACGCGCGCGGGCAGGCCGTTGGCGTCGGTGACCATGAACGAGTGCTTGACCGCGGGAATGGTGATCCCCAGCGTGTCGGCCTCCTGGAAGCCGTCGGTGCCGATCAGGTCGGTGCGCACCTGGCCGGTGATGAAGACGACGGGGACCGAATCCATCATCGCGTCGACGATCGTCGTCACCAGGTTGGTGGCGCCCGGGCCGGAGGTGCCAAAGCAGACCCCGGTCTTGCCGGTGGCCTTGGCGTAGCCCTCGGCGGCGTGGCCGCCGCCGGCCTCGTGGCGCACGAGGATGTGGCGCGTGCCGCCGTCGGCCAGGGCGTCGTAGGTGGGAAGGTTGGCGCCGCCCGGGTAGCCGAATACGACTTCGACATCCTCCGCCTTCAGGCATTTCATGAGCGCATCGACGGCTCGCATCTGGGTCGGCCTCCTTCCGGGATCGGTGGTCTTCGGGTGCGCGGCAGCCGCCAGGGGCCGCCGAAACGCCGATTCTAACAGTGATTTTCGGCCCTCCGGCGCCCTGCAAGGGCGTGGCCGAACGGCGCTCTCTAGACCTTTCGACGCGAGGGGGTCAGAGCCTCCGGCGGGATCAGTTCCTCGTCCGGGGGCAGGTAGAGCTCGGTGCCGCAGCGCGTGCAGATCGTGTTGGTGACCGGGACCACGTTGCCGCAGGTCGGGCACTGCATGCGGTCCTCGAGCTTTTCGCTGCGGATGAAGATCGCGGCCAGCAGCCCAAATACCGGCACGATCCCGCTGATCAGGAACCAGAGCCAGAACGAGTTGCCCTTGATCTTCCCGACGATCCCGCCGGCCAGGGCGAAGCAGAGCGCGATGAAGAGGTAGCCGGTTCCGGCCATGGCGCGAGTCTAGGCCGCCTCAGCCCAGCCCGAGCTCGCTGCGCACCAGCGCCGTGACCTCTCCCCCGTCGGCCCGCCCGCGGGTCTCCTTCATCACGTAGCCGACGATCACCCCGATCGGCTTCATGTCCCCGCCCTTGAGCTTCTCGGCCACGTCGGGGTTGGCCTCCAGCGCCGCCCTGACGATCGGCGCCAGCTCGTCGGCTCCGCCGACCGCCCCGAGGTCCTCATCGGCGACGATGGCCTCCGGCTCCCCCCCTTCGGCGACCAGCTTCTCGAGCACCTGCTTTCCGGCCCCCTGGGTCACCTTTCCCTCCTCGACCATCGCGGCCAGCGAGGCGAGGGCCTTCGGGGTGACCTTCGAGTCGGCCGGGTCACCGGAGTCAAGGCGCCCGGCCAGCTCGGCGGTCCAGTTGGCCAGCGCCTGCGGCGAAGCCCCGCCGCCGGCGGCGAGCGCCTCGTCGAACCAGGCCCCGGCCTCCCCGTGCCAGGAGAGCAGCCGCGCGCTCTCGGCGTTGAGGCCGAGTTCCAGGAGCCGCTGCTCGCGCTCGACCGGCAGCTCGGGCAGCGCCTGGCGGGCGCGCTCCAGCATCGCGTCGGTGATGACCACCGGGGCGAGGTCGGGCTCGGGGAAGTATCGGTAGTCGTGGGCCTCCTCCTTGGAGCGCAGCGAGGTAAGCGAGCCGCTGCGCGGGTCGAAGTGGAGGGTCTCCTGCAGCACCGGCTCGCCGGCCTCGATCAGCGCCGCCTGGCGGGCGATCTCCGCGTCGATGCCGCGCTCGATGAAGCGGAAGGAGTTCATGTTCTTGAGCTCGGTCTTGGTGCCGAGCTCGCCGCTGCCGGCCGGGCGCAGGGAGATGTTGGCGTCGCACCGCAGCGACCCCTCCTCCATGTTCACGTCGCTCACCCCGAGCTGGCGCAGGGTGGTGCGCAGGAGCCGCAGCCACTCGGCGGCCTGGCGGGCCGAGCGCAGCGAGGGCTCGGTGACGCTCTCGGCCAGCGGAGTGCCGCCGCGGTTGAAGTCCACGACGGAGGCATCGGCGCCGTGGATCCGGCCGCTGGCGCCGGCGTGGTTGAGCTTGGCGGCGTCGTCCTCGAGATGGACCCGGTGGATCTCCACCTCCCCGAGCCGGCCGCCGCGGCAGAGCGGCTGGTCGTACTGGCTGATCTGGTAGCCCTTGGCCAGGTCGGGATAGAAGTAGTTCTTGCGGTGGAAGATCGAGCGCGGCGCCAGCTCGGAGCCAAGCGCCATCCCGATCATCAGCCCGTAGTGGATCGCCTCGGCGTTGGCTACCGGGAGCGCGCCGGGGAGGCCCAGGCAGACCGGGCAGGTGAGCGTGTTCGGGGGCTCGCCGAAGCCGGTGGGGCAGCCGCAGAACATCTTGGTTTTCGTGCCGAGCTGGACGTGGATCTCCAGCCCGATAACCGGCTCGAGTTCGGCCATCAGGCGGCCGTCCGGGCCGGGGACTGGTCGAAGCCGATCGCCTTCTCCATGGCGTGGGCGGCCTGGAGAACCCGGTTCTCGCTGAACGCGGGCCCGGCGATCTGCAGGCCGACCGGCAGCCCCTCGCTCAGGCCGGCGGGGATCGAGATCGCCGGCACGCCGGCCAGGGAGAACGGGACGGTGCAGAGGTCGTTGAGGTACATCGCCAGCGGGTCGGCGGTCTTGGAGCCCAGCTCGAAGGCGACGTTCGGGCTGGTCGGCGTGACGATGAAGTCGGCCTGGGAGAAGACGCCGTCCAGCTCGCGCGCCACGAGCGTGCGGACCCGCTGGGCGCGGCCGTAGTAGGCGTCGTAGTAGCCGCTGGAGAGCGCGTAGGTGCCGATCAGAATCCGCCGGCGCACCTCGGGGCCGAAGCCGTCGTGGCGGGTGTGCGTGTACATCGGCACCAGCTCGTCCTCCTCGACCCGCATGCCGTAGCGCACGCCGTCGTAGCGGGCGAGGTTCGAGGAGGCCTCGGCCGGGGCGAGCACGTAATAGGCGCTCAGCGCGTAGGGAGCGGTGGGCAGCGAACAGCTCTCCACCGTCGCGCCGAGCGCCTTGGCCGTCTCCAGCGAGGCCTCGAAGGCCTCCAGGACGCCCGGCTCGATCCCCTCTCCCCCGGAGAACTCCTCGGGAACGGCCAGGCGGACTCCCTCCAGGCTCTCGGCGTCGGGCAGCTCGATCTCCTCGGGCAGGCCGACCGAGGTGGCGTCGGCGCCGTCACGGCCGGCCATGTGGCGCAGGCAGAGCGCCGCGTCGCGCACGTCGCGGGTCAGGGGCCCGGCCTGGTCGAGCGAAGAGGCAAAGGCGATCATCCCGTAGCGCGAGACCGCGCCGTAGGTGGGCTTGAGGCCGACGATCCCGCAGAGGGCGGCCGGCTGGCGAATCGAGCCGCCGGTGTCGGTGCCCAGCGCCCAGAGGGCCGAGCCTGCGGCCACCGCGGCGGCGCTGCCGCCGGAGGAGCCTCCCGGAACGCGGCCGCGGTCCCAGGGGTTGAGCACCGGCCCGAAGGCCGAGTTCTCGTTGGAGGAGCCCATCGCGAACTCGTCCTGGTTGGTCTTGCCCTGGATCGAGGCCCCGGCCCGCTGGAGGTTGGCCACCGCGGTGGCGGTGTAGGGGGGCCGGTAGCCCTCGAGGATCCGCGAGCCCGACTGGCTGGGGATCCCCTCCGTGCAGAAGAGGTCCTTCACCGCCAGCGGCAGCCCGCCCAGCGGCCCGTCCCCGGGTGCCGGCGGTCCGTCGGGCGTCCAGGTGAAGGCGTTGAGCTCGTCGGCGGCAGCGGCCTGGTGGTAGTGGGCGGCAAGCTCGGCGGGGTCGAGCTCGCCGGCGGCAATCGCCTCGGAGGCCTGGACGGCGGTCAGCTCGCCGGGGTCGCTCATGCCTGGGCCTGGGGGCTGGGCACCAGGAAGCCCTCGTCCTGAACCGCCGGAGCGGGCCCCAGGACGGTCTCGCGGGGCAGCGGCTCGGCGGGCTCATCCGGGCGCAGGGCGTCGCCGATATCAACCACGTGGGCGGTCGGCTCGACGCCCTCGAGGTCGAGCTCCTCGATCCGGGCAATGTGGTCGAGGATCGTCGAGAGCTGGGCCGCGGTCTGCTCGACTTCGTCGTCGGGCACCTGCAGGCGCGCGAGCAGCGCGACGTGGAGAAGCTCATCGCGGTCGATCATCGGCCGCTGAGTCTACGGAGCGGGCCGCGGCGCCGGCGGCGTGTAGCGGCGGTCGGCGGCGGTCGTGCGCTCGTTGTGCAGGGAGGCGATCGAGCCGGCGGCCACCGCGGCCATGGCGATCACGCCCGCCCACGCCGCCGGGGCCAGGCTCACGGCGCCGCGGGGCAGCCCCACGCCCAGGCCCGGCCGGGCCAGCAGCACGATGACCAGGGCCAGGAGCGTGGGCACGGAGATGACGACCAGGGCGATCCCCGCCACGAGCCCGGGCGAGTCCGAGCGGCCGAAGACGATGGCCAGGCAGAGGGCCAGGGCGAGCAGCGCCGAGAGGACCAGCGCGGCGACCATCGCCCACCCCAGGCCCGCCCAGCCGGTGGTGTCGAGGGCGAGGGCCATGAGGTTGCCGACCTCGACCTCGAACCAGGTCATCGGCAGCGAGGCCAGCAGCACGACGGCGGCCAGCCCGGCCACCACCTCGGCGGCCCGCAGGCGCCTCACGGGCCTTCGCCGGCGGCCCATTCGGCCGCGGTGACCGTGTTGGAGAGCAGGCAAGCGATGGTCATCGGCCCCACTCCCCCGGGCACCGGCGAGATGGCGCCGGCGACCTCGCTCACCGCGTCGAAGTCGACGTCGCCGCAGAGCCCGTCGTCGGTGCGGTTGATCCCGACGTCGATGACCGTCGCGCCGGGCTTGACCCAGTCGGCCTCGACCATCCGCGGGCGCCCGACGGCGGCGATCAGCACGTCGGCGCGCCGGCAGACACCGGGCAGGTCGGCGGTGCGCGAGTGGCAGACGGTGACGGTGGCGTCGGCGTCGATCAGCATCTGGGCCATCGGCTTGCCGAACAGGTTGGAGCGCCCGATCACCACCGCCTCGGCGCCGCCCAGCTGCGCGCCGGCCTCCTCGAGCATCAGCATCACGCCGGAGGGGGTGCAGGGCCGCAGGCCCGGGCGTCCCAGCGCAAGCAGGCCGGCGCTCACGGTCGTGAGCCCGTCCACGTCCTTGCCCGGGTCGACCAGGCCGGTCAGTTCGACGCCGTCGAGGTGCTCGGGAACGGGGAGCTGGCAGATGATCCCGCTGACCGCGGGGTCGGCGTTGAGCTCGGCGATCAGCGCCTTGACCTCCTCGTCGGGCGCGTCGCCGGGCAGGCGCCGGTCGAAGCCCTGGATTCCCGCCTCGGCGCAGGCCTTCTGCTTGCCGCCGACGTAGACGGCGCTGGCCGGGTCGTCGCCTACCAGGATCGTGGCCAGGCCCGGGGGGCGCCCGTGGCGCTCGGCGAAGGCCCCGGCCCGCGCGGCGACCTCCTCGCGCACCCGGGCGGCGAGCGCGGCTCCGTCAATCACGGTGGCGGCCATGCGCCAATTCTTACTCACGCCTGCTGATCGGCGCGTACTGGCCCATCAGCTTGCGCTCGGAGCCGTCCTGGGCAAACCGCACGACGACGATCCCCCCGGGCTCCACCGCGGTCACCACGCCCTCGCCGAAGGCGGCGTGCACGACATCGTCGCCGAGGCTGAACGAGGGCGCGGCCTGCGCCGGAGCCTCGTCCCAGGCGCCCGGGCGGGGACGGGCCGTGTCGGAAGGCGCGCTCCAGGTCTCGATCGACTCCTCGCGCTCCACCGAGCCGTCGGGCAGCTCGCCCAGGAAACGGCTTGGCACGCCGGCGGTCTGCGCCCCGAAGACGGCACGGCGGCGCGCCCAGGTCATCGTCAGGTTGCGCATCGCCCGGGTGATGCCCCCGTAACAGAGGCGCCGCTCCTCCTCCAGCGAACCCTCCTCGATCGCCCGCGAGTGCGGGAAGATCCCGTCCTCGCAGCCGATGATGAAGACGACCGGGTACTCGAGCCCCTTGGCGTTGTGGAGGGTCATCAGCGTCACCAGGCTCTCGTCGTCCTGGCGGGAGTCGGCGTCGGAGACCAGGGAGATCTGCTGGAGGAAGAGCTCGAGGCTGTCGTCCTCGGCCTGGGCGGCGGCGTCGAACTCGCGGGCCACCTCGACGAGCTCCTCGAGGTTCTCCAGCCGCCCCTGGGCCTCGATCGTGCGCTCGTTCTCCAGCCACTCGACGTAGCCGCTCTCGTGGATCACCGCCTCCAGACGGTCGCCGACCGGCACGCCCTGTTCGGCGCGCTCGCGCAGCGACTCCATCGTGTCCATGAAGCGCCGCAGCGCCTTGACCGCCGCTGCGCCCAGGCCGGGCACGGTGTCCGGCGAGGCGGCGGCCTCCCAGATGCTCACGCCGGTCGCATTGGCGTGGGTCAGCACCTTCGAGAGCGAGGTCTGCCCGATCCCCCGGCGCGGCGTGTTGACCACACGCTGGAAGCTGACCACGTCCTGCGGGTTGGCCAGCAGGGTCAGGTAGGCGATCGCGTCCTTGATCTCGGCGCGCTCGTAAAAGCGGGTGCCGCCGATCACCTGGTAGCCGATGTCGCGGCGAACGAGCGTGTCCTCGAGGACGCGTGACTGGGCGTTGGTGCGGTAGAAGACCGCGATCTCCGAGCGCGAGAGGCCCTCGTCGGTGAGCCGCTCGATCTCGCCGGCGACATAGCGGGCCTCGGCGTGCTCGTCGTCGAGGTCCTTGATGACGATCGGGTCGCCCTCCCCCAGCTCGGTCCAGAGCGTCTTGGGCATCTGGCCGCGGTTTTTGGCGATGATCGAGTTGGCCGCGTCCAGGACGGTCTGGGTGGAGCGGTAGTTCTGCTCGAGCTTGACGACGGTCGCGTCGGGGAAGTCGTCCTGGAAGTCGAGGATGTTGCGGATGTCGGCGCCGCGGAAGCCGTAGACCGACTGGGCGTCGTCGCCGACCACCGCGAGGTTGCGGTGCTCGCCGGCGATCAGGGTAAGCAGCCGGTACTGGGCGTGGTTGGTGTCCTGGTACTCGTCGACCAGCACGTGGCGAAAGCTCGAGTTCGCGTAACGGTCGCGCACCTCGGGGAAGGCCTCGAGCACGTCGACGGTGCGGAAGATGAGGTCGTCGAAGTCCATCGCGTTCAT
>JBJTBE010000087.1:0-10463 GCA_046091165.1 Solirubrobacterales bacterium
CCTCGCCTCCGGCGCTGGCGGCGACCGGATCTTCGCCTCGCCGGTGGCGCGGAGGATCGCCCGCGAGCGCGGGGTCGACCTCGCCTCGCTGGCCGGCAGCGGCCCCGGGGGCCGCATCGTCAAGGCCGACGTGGAGGCCGCGAGCGGCCCCCCGACGGGCGCGCCCGCGCCCCCGTCAGCGCCTCCGCCGGCCCCAGCCGGCGGGGAGAGCGGGCGCGGCACGGTCACCTCCACCGAGCCGACCCGCGCCCAGGCCCTCATCGCCCGCCGGATGGCCGAATCCCGGGCGACGGTGCCCTCGTTCACCCTCGAGACCACGGTCGACATGACGACCGCGGTCGCGCTGCGCGCCGAGATGAAGGAGACCGCGCTCGCCGGAGAGCTGGTTCCATCCATCAACGACCTCGTGGTCAAGGCCTGCGCGATCGCCCTGCGCGAACAGCCGGCGGCCAACGGCGCCTGGCGGGACGGCCGGTTCGAGCGCTACTCGCGGGTGAACGTGGGAGTCGCCGTCGCCGGCGAGGGCGCGCTGGTGGTGCCGACCGTCTTCGACGCCGACCGGCTCACCCTCGCCGAGATCGCGGCGGCCACGCAGGCGCTCGCCGCCCGCGTGCGCAGCGGCGAGGTCACACCGCCGGAGCTCAGCTCGGGGACCTTCACGGTCAGCAACCTCGGCATGTTCGGCGTCCGGGCCTTCGAGGCGATCGTCAACCAGCCGCAGGCGGCGATCCTCGCCGTCGGCGCGGTCCAGGAAAGGCCGGCCGTCCACGACGGCCAGGTCGTGCCCCGGATGCTCATGGACCTCACCCTCGCCTGCGACCACCGCGTCCTCTACGGGGCCGACGGCGCCCGGCTGCTCGAGCGGATCCGGGCGCTGCTCGAGGCGCCGCTCTCCCTGGCGCGCTGATCAGCGCAGCGTCGAGCCCGGGTTGTCCGGGCCCACCAGCGTCGCGTTGGGCTCCTGGCTGGGATCGCGGCTGACCCCCGGCGGGTCCTGGTCGGTGTTGACGTAGACGCAGATCGCCTTCGACGGGTCGGGGCCGGGCAGGCAGGTGCGGTATAGCTCGGGGCCGGCCTTCCAGCTGGAGATCTCGGCGAGGTTGCGCAGGTAGGAATTCGGCGCCTGGCGATGGAACCACTCGCGCGCCGCGGTGGCCTGGGCCACCACCTCGTCCTGCTGGCCGGTGATCGCCGGACGGTGAAGCAGGCCGGCCGCCAGGAAGAGCACCGACAGCACTCCCAGGGCCACCACGCCGGCGCGGTCGCGGGCGGCGAAGGCGGGCAGCGTGGGGCTCCGGCGCCGGAGCCAGATCCCCGCCAGCGGGGCGACCACCGCGACGAGGAGGAGGTTCAGGAAGGCCACGAGCAGGAACGAGCCGACCGGCCCGATCGACCTGTCGCCCGAGAACGGGAGCAGCCAGACCACCAGGGTGTCCAGGAGCACGGCGACGAAGAAGGCCGGCACCAGCCACGCGCCCTTCAGGCGCCAGCGAAGACGGCGAAGCCAGAAGAATCGTTCGTCCCCGTTCCGCACTTCGCTGAGGGTACGCTGGAGGCGAAATGGCGGACTCACGCGAGGAGCTGACGGTCGTCCACCTCGGTCGCCTCCCCTACGCAGAGGGCCTGGAGCTCCAGGAGCGGCTGCGCGACGCCGTCGAGGCGGGCCGGGCCGGCGACACGCTCCTGCTGCTCGAGCACGAGCCGGCATACACGGTCGGCCGCCGCAGCGGCGAGGGCGAGCTGGCGATGGAGCGCTCGTGGTACGCCGGGCACGGGATCGAGGTCCACGAGACCGACCGCGGCGGGAAGGTCACCTACCACGGGCCCGGGCAGCTCGTCGGCTACCCGGTGATGCGGGTCGACGACGTCGTAGTCCACGTGCGCCGCATGGAGCAGGCGATCATCGACGCGCTCGCCGCCGAGGGGATCGAGGCTCGCTCGCGCTCCTCCGAGGGCCCGGACTACACCGGGGTCTGGGTCGACGACCGCAAGATCGGCTCCATCGGGGTGCACGTGCGCCGGGGCATCGCCACCCACGGCTTTGCGCTCAACGTCGACATGGAAATGGAGCCGTGGGACTGGATCGTCCCCTGCGGCCTCTCGACACAGATGACCTCCGTCGCGGAGGAGAGCGCAAGCTCACCCGGGGTCGCCGGCCTGCGGGAGCCGGTCGCCGCCGCGTGGGCCGGGCGCTGCGGGCGCCGGCTGTGCCCCCTGGAGGAGGAACGCCTGCGCGAGCTCCTGCTCACCGTCCCGGCCGGGGTGGCCTGACCATGGCCACCGCTCCCGGCGAGCGCCGCCACCAGACCCGCTCACGGGCCAACCCGGGCGGGATGGACGTCCTGGAGGTCCTCGGCGAGGAGGTCCAGCCGGTCCGGGGCCGCAAGCCGCCGTGGTTCAAGGTGCCGCCGCCCGGCGGCGAGCGCTACCGCGCGCTCTCGGAGATGATCCGCGAGGAGAACCTCCACACCGTCTGCCAGGAGGCGGCCTGCCCCAACGTCGGCGAATGCTGGGAGCGTGGCACGGCCACCTTCATGATCCTCGGCGACACCTGCACCCGGCGCTGCGGCTTCTGCAACGTCAACACCGGCAAGCCGACCTGGAACGACCCGCTCGAGCCGGCCCGGGTGGCGCGCTCGATCGCCCGGATGGGCCTGCGCCATGCCGTGATCACCAGCGTCGACCGTGACGACCTGCCCGACTACGGGGCCGGCATCTGGGCCGCCACGATCCGTCAGTGCCGCCGCCAGGCCGCCGACTGCAAGGTCGAGGTCCTTACCCCCGACTTCCGCGGCGAGGAGATGCCGCTGGCCCGCGTCCTGGCCGAACGGCCCGACGTCTTCAACCACAACGTCGAGACGGTGCCCCGCCTCTATCCGCTGGCCCGCCGCGGATCGCGCTGGGAGCGCTCGCTTCGGGTGCTGCGCAACGCCCGCGAGATCGGCCACGAGGGGCTGGTAACCAAGTCGGGGCTCATGGTCGGCCTCGGCGAGACCCACGACGAGATGGTCGCCGCCTTCGGTGACCTGCGCGGGGCGGGAGTACAGGTGCTGACCGTGGGCCAGTACCTGCGGCCCACCGAAAACCACCTGCCGGTGGTGCGCTACTGGCACCCCGACGAGTTCAGGGCGCTCGAGGAGGCGGCCTACGCGCTGGGCTTCGACCACATCGCCGCCGGGCCGCTGGTGCGCTCGAGCTACCACGCCGACGAGCACGTTCCCCAGGAGCGCCCCGGCGTCGGCCCGCTCGGCGCCGCCGCCTGAGGGCGGCCGGCGATGCGCAGGGCCACCGTTCTCGCCGTCGCCTTCGTCTTCCTGCTCGGCTTCTTCGGGGTCACCATCTACGCGGCGATCGACCGCGGCTTCACCATCCTCACCGTGATCTCGCTGCTGGTCGTGGGGATCATGGCGATCGGCATCTTCGGCGCCCTGGGCAGCACCTACGACGAGGACTGAACGGCGTCCCCGCCGGTAATCCGCAGGCGGCCGGTTAGGCGTATGCTCTGCTGACCGTCCAGTCAGTCCAAGGAGCGAAGAGTGGATCTCAACGACACCCCAGAACAGGCTGAGTACCGGGCCCAGGTCCGAGCGTGGCTCGACGCGAACAAGGGCGAGGCGCCGGTGCTGCAGGGCGAAGGAGCCCTCACCGACCCGGACGAGATAGCCGCCGCCCACCGCAAGTGGCAGGCCAAGCTCGCCGAAGGCGGCCTCGCCGGCGCCACCTGGCCCAAGGAGTACGGCGGCCAGGGAGTCGGCCCGATCGAGTCGGTGATCATCTCCCAGGAGATCCAGCGCGCCGGCGTCCCCAACATCTTCGACGTGATCGGGGTCGGCATGCTCGGCCCGACGATCATCGCCCACGGCACCGAGGAGCAGAAGGAGCGCTACCTCGGGCCGATGCTCACCGGCGACGAGGTCTGGTGCCAGATGTTCTCCGAGCCGGCCGCCGGCTCCGACCTGGCCGCCGTGCAGACCAAGGCCGTCCAGCAGGACGACGGCACCTGGAAGCTCAACGGCCAGAAGGTGTGGACGACCAACGCCCAGTACGCCGCCTACGGCCTGATGCTCGCCCGGACCAACCCTGAGGCCCACAAGCACAAGGGCATGACCATGTTCATCATCCCGATGGACGCCGAGGGCGTGACGATCCGCGGCCTGCGCCAGATCTCCGGCGAGGCCGAGTTCAACGAGGTCTTCCTCGACGACGTCGTCCTCGACGCCGACTCGGTGGTGGGTGGACTGGACAACGGCTGGGGAACCGGCCTGACGACGCTGATGTTCGAGCGCCTGACCATCGGCGTGGGCTCCTCGTCCTTCGGCTACCGCGGCGTCCGCTTCGCCGAGGCGCTGGCCGACGACGGCGTCGCGGCCGGCGACAGCGAGATACGCCACGACTTCGGCGACCTGGCCGCCGAGCTCGAGGCGGTCCGCTGGGGCGGCTACCGCGCCATCAGCGCCCTCCAGGGCGGCCAGATCCCCGGGCCGGAGTTCGGCCTGGCCAAGATCACGACCGTCAACTGCGCGATCAAGGCCGGCGACCTGATCGCCGACGTGATCGGCCCCGAGGCCCTCGCCGAGGAGAGCCAGTGGGCGTACATGATCTCCTTCCTGCCGGGCCTCAAGTCGGCCGGCGGTACCGAGGAGATCCTGCGCAACACGATCGGTGAGCGGGTGCTCGGCCTGCCGCCCGAGCCGCGCCTGGACAAGGGCGTCCCGTTCAGTGAGCTGCGCGCGCTCGAGAAGGAAGGGGTGCCGGCGTGAACCTCGAGCTCTCCGACGAGCAGGAGTTCCTCCGCGAAGCCGCCGCCGGCGCGCTCTCCCGGGTCAAGACCGTCGAGGAGGCCCGTGAGGCCCTCGAGAACGACGACGCCCTGACCGACCTCTGGCCGGTGGCCGCCGAAGCCGGGTGGCTAGGCCTGCTGGTCAGCGAAGAGAACGGCGGCGCGGGCCTGAGCGCCTACGACGCCATGCTGGTGGCCGAGGAGGCCGGCAAGGTGCTCGCCGGCGCTCCCCTCCTGGGCACGCTTCCGGCCTCGATGCTCATGGACCTCGGCGGCGACGAGCGGGTGGCCGCCGTGGCCGCCGGCGAGACCAAGGCGGCGTGGCTCCCGGCCGCTCCCCCCAGCTCGCTGGAGGACCAGTGGACCGTCGACCCGATCGAGGGCATGGACCGCCCCGAGGCCCCGCAGGCCGAGGTCAAGGGCGACTCGGTCACCTTCACCGGGACGGTCGCCTGGGCGCCGGACGCCGGCGAGGCCGACCTGCTCGTGGTCATCGGCGTCGAGGACGGCGACCCGGTCGCCGGCGTGGTCGAAGCCGGTGCCGACGGCGTCACCGTCGAGCGCGGCTGGCGCTACGACGCCACCCGGCGCCTGGGCACGATCACCCTCGCCGAGGCGACCGGCTCGAAGCTCGACGTCGACGCCGGGCAGATCGCCCGGGCCTGGTACCTCACGCAGGCGCTGATCGCGGCGGAGTCGGCCGGAACGGTCGCCACCGCCTTGGAGGTCTCGGTCGAGTACGCCAAGGAGCGTTACGCCTTCGGGCGCGCCATCGGCTCCTACCAGGCGATCAAGCACGGGATCGTGGAGATCCTGCGGCGCCTGGAGAACACCCGCTCGCTCTGCATCTACGCCGGCTACGCCTTTGCCGACTCCCCCGAGGAGTTCGCCTACGCCGCCTCGGCGGCTCGCTCGGTGGCCGGGGGAGCGCTCGACTTCGCCGGACGCCAGCAGATCCAGGTACACGGCGGCATCGGCGCCACCTGGGAGCACGACGCGCCGCTCTTCTTCCGCCGCTCGCAGCTCAACCGCCGTCTCGTCGGCGGCACCGGGATGGCCACCGACCGGGTGGCCGAGGAGCTGCTGCAGGGTCGCGGGCCGGTAGCGGCGGTCTAGGAGCAGGAGTTGGGCGCTCCCTCGGAGCCGTCCGCCCACACCCGCGAGCGCAATGCCCGCGCGCTCGCGGAGCTGCCGGCCGACGACGGCACCGATGCGGGGAACGCCGCCCGCGGCCTGGTCGCCGCGGCGCCCGATGACCTGGAGATAACCGCGGCCGACGGGCGGGTGGTCTGGAGCCTGGCGCCCTACGCCTTCCTGCGCGAGAGCGAGGAGGCGCCGGAGAGCGTCCACCCCGCGCTCTGGCGACTGGCGCGGCTGAACCTCACCGCCGGCCTTTATGAGGTGGCCGAGGGCGTCTACCAGGTGCGCGGGTACGACATCTCGAACATGACTCTCGTCGAAGGCGAAACCGGGGTGATCGTCGTCGACCCGCTGGTCTCGCCCGAGACCGCTGCCGCGGCCCTGGCCCTCTACCGCGAGCACCGCGGCGACCGGCCGGTGACCGCGGTGCTCCACACCCACAGCCACATCGACCATTTCGGCGGGATCGCCGGCGTGCTCGAGGAAGGCGCCGAAGTGCCGGTCTGGGCGCCGGAGGGCTTCACCGCCGCGGCGGTAAGCGAGAACGTGATCGGCGGCCCGGCGATGGCCCGGCGCGCCGGCTACATGTACGGCGCGAGCCTGGAGCGCGGGCCGCTCGGGCAGGTCGACGTGGCGATCGGCAAGGGCGTCTCCAGCGGCAGCCCCTCGCTGCGCCCGGTAACCCACGAGGTGACCGAGACAGGCCAGGCCGAGGTGATCGACGGGGTCACCTTCGAGTTCCAGCTCGTTCCCGAGACCGAGGCACCGGCCGAGCTCAACTTCTTCCTGCCCCAGACCGGCGCCCTCTGCGTGGTCGAGACCGCCAGCCACGTGCTGCACAACATCCTCACGATCCGCGGCGCCGAGGTGCGCGACGCGCTCTGGTGGTCGCAGTGCCTCAACGAGACGATCGAGCTCTACGGCGAGCGCTCGCAGGTGCTCTTCGCCGGCCACCACTGGCCCACCTGGGGCCGGCCCGAGATCGTCGCCTTCCTGGCCGAGCAGCGAGACCTCTACCGCTTCCTGCACGACCAGTCGATCCGGCTCTCGGGCCAGGGCCTGACCGGCGAGGAGATCGCCGAGAGGCTCGAGCTTCCCCCGTCGCTGGCCGGGCTGTGGCACACCCGCGGGGCCTACGGGTCGCTCAGGCACAACGCCCGGGCCGTCTACCAGCGCTATTTCGGCGTCTACGACGGCAACCCGGTCAACCTCGACCCGCTGCCGCCGCAGGCCGCCGGCGAGCGCTATGTGGAGGCGGTCGGCGGCGCCGCCAAGGCGCTGGAGCTGGCCCGGGCGGCGCTCGACGAGGGCGACGAGCGCTGGGCGGCGACCCTGGCCGGCCACCTGGTCTTCGCCGAGCCGGACAACCAGCCCGCGCGCGACCTGCAGGCCGAGGCCTTCGAGCAGCTCGCCTACCAGACCGAGAACGCGACCTGGCGCAACGCCTACCTCTCCGGCGCAATGGAGCTGAAGGACGGCATCCCGGAGCGCGGCCTGCGCGCCCAGGCGCCGGACATCGTCCGGGCCCTGGACACCGGCCGGCTCTTCGACGCGATGGCCACCCGGATGGACGGCCACCGCGCCGCCGACAGCCCGCTCGTGCTGGCCTGGGACTTCACCGACAGCGGGGAGCAGTGGACGCTGCGCGTGGAGAACGGGGCGCTCAGCTCGGTCCGGGGGAAGATCGCCGATGACGCCCAGGCCACTGTCACCACGACGCGGGAGACGCTCAACTCACTGATCCTCCAGGAGATCGACCCGATGGAGGCCTTCTCGTCGGGGGCGATCGCCGTCGAAGGGGACGGAATGGCCCTCGGCGGCTTCCTCGGGCTGCTCGAGGAGCCCGACCCGCGCTTCCCGATCGTTACCCCCCGCGACTAGGGGGCGCTGGCGCCTCCGGTGCCCGAGGGCGCCGCTGCGCCGCCGGAATCCTGGCGCTCACGGGCCCTGGACCCCGGTGTCGAGCCGCCGGACGTGCCGCCGGCGCCTGCCGACGGCGCGGCGGCAGCGGCCTTGAAACCGGAGACCTTCCACTGGCCCCCGCTCTTCTGGAGCGAGAACTCGCCGAAGCGGCCAAGGCTGGCGGTGGCCCGGTCGCCGTCGACCTTGACATCCTGGACCTTCAGGCGCGAGAGCGCCGGGAGCTTGGCGATGTCGATACCGGCCTTCGAGGCGCAAGCCTGGGCCGACGTGGCGCCCGAGCCCTGGCCGTCGACCTGGAGGTTGCAGACCGCCGTCGCGTCACCCTCTTCGGCGGCCGAGACGTAGCTGGTCACCGTTGCCTCGACCTGGACGGTCTCGGGCTCGTTCGAGGTCGTTGTCGTCGTGGCCGTCGCCTCGGTGGTGGCGACCGGCGGGGTGGTGGCGACGGTCGGCGCATCGCTGGAGCCCGAGCCGCCCCCGTTGACGAGGATCAGCGCGGCGACTGCGCCGCCGGCGATCACCAGGGCGATGATGAGCGCGGTGGACCGGGTCATTCCCCGGTCTTCGCCGTCAGGTGTTCAGTGCCTTCCTGAGGCCGGCAATTGCCTTGTCGGCAACGCGCCCGAAGGCCAGGGAGAGGAGCGGGTCGAAGAGCCTGGCCGGGCCCTTGAGGGTCAGTTCGGCGTCGTAGGTGACGCGCGAGCCCTCCCCGACCGCGTCGACGGTGATCTCGTCGAGACTGGTGACCGTGGCGTTCTCCCCGCTGACCACGAACCTTCCCGGCGGGTCGTAGGCGGTCATCACGTAGACCAGGGCGGTGGTACGGCCCATGAACTTCGTCTCGACCCGGAACTGGGTCCCCACGCCGATCGGGCCGTCGGTCAGCTTCTCGGCGCTGACGATCCCCGGGTCCCAGTGGGCCGTGGTGGTGAAATCCGAGAGGTAGTCGAAGACCTCCTGCCGGGGCTTGGAGCTGTCGACCGTCTCGCGTGCGTGGGCCATGGGGTCAGGCTAGCCGGAGCTGCCGGTCAGGCGGTCATCTCGAGCTCTTCGCCGTCGCGGCCGTGGAGGGCGGCCATCGAGGCGCGAGTTCCGGCGTCGCGCTCGGCCTGCAGGTCAAGCAGCGGGCCGATGATCCCGCGCAGGGCGAAGAAGACCTTCCAGATGCCCGGCGTGATCACGCGCGGGGCGCGGGTCTCGATGCCCTCCACTACCGCAGCCGCGGCCTGCTCGGGCTTGAGCCGCTTGCGCAGCGGGCGGGGCAGCGCATCGACCACTCCGGAGACGACCGGGTCGGTGTCCAGGGCGCGCTGGACCATGTCGGTGTCGATGAAGCCGAAGTGGACGGAGGTTGCCGAGGCGCCGAGCGGCAGCAGCTCCACGCGCAGGCCGCGGGCGAGGGCCTCGACGGCCGCCTTGCTCATGCCGTAGGGGATGCTGCCGGCGCTGTTGGCGAACGCCATAACCGAGGAGATGGCGATCACCTGGCCGCGCCGCTCGACCACCTGCGGCAGGGCGGCCTGGACCGTGTGGACAACGCCGTTGACGTTCACGTCGAGGATCCGGTCGAAGGTCTCGGTGGCCATCGAGCTCATCGTCGCCGCGCGGGAGACGATTCCGGCGTTGGCCACGACCACGTCCAGGCCGCCGAAGCGCTCGACGGTCTGGGCTACCACCCGCTGCATCGCGCCGCGGTCGGTTACGTCGGCGTGGAAGCCGATCGCCACGGGGTCGCCGCCGAGCTCCTCGACCGCCCGCTCCACGTCATCGGGGCGCAGGTCGACGATCGCGATCAGCGCGCCCTTGGCGCGAAGCTGCCGGGCCAGGGCGTTGCCGATGCCGCGCGCGGCCCCGGTGATGAGCACGACCTTGCCGGAGACGTCATAGGTGACCATCTGCGGAGCCTTTCACAGCGCGGCCGGAAAACACCGCTCCCGGGCGTCGGCCCGTCCCCCGCAGGCCGAGCGAAGAGCGGTCAGTCGCGCTCGCGCGTCTCGGGCTCGCGGCGCCCGAGGTTGCCCCAGTGCTCACGGAGCACGGCGAAGAGCGCGACCAGCACCGCGAAGGCGAAGATGATCGGCGGCAGCTGCCAGAGGAGGCCGTTACGGAACCGGCTGTGATCGAGCCGCCGCCCGCGAACCCCGATGACCGCGGTTGACGTTAGTTTTCCCCCATGACTGACATCGGCGTTGAAGGGAACAACACGACCCAGGGCACGCTGGCGATCGCGGCGGCGGTCCTTCTCGGCATGGCCGCCGTGCTCACGGCGTGGTCGGCGTACCGGGCCTCGCTCACCAGTGACCTCGTGCTGAAGAACTACTCGGAGCAGCAGGCCGCGACCGCTCTCGCCAATGACGCGTACATCAGGTCCGGCCAGGAGCGCCAGCAGGAGCTCACGCTGTTCGTCGATGCGGCCGTCGAGGCAAACAAGGAAGACGGGAGCGCCACCCTCTTCAACTACCTCACGCAGGGCATCATGAGCAAGGAACTGTACGCGGCCTTCAAGTGGTGGCAGGAGGAGCCGGAGAAAACCACTCCGCCCACCCCGTTCGTCCCGGAAAACCCCGAGTTCGAGAACCTGCCGAGCGAGGTACTGCTGGCCGAGGGCCAGGCCAACGAC
>JBJTBE010000088.1:0-51920 GCA_046091165.1 Solirubrobacterales bacterium
GGAGCAGGGGTGGCGGTGTCGGGTGCCGGCACCGGCTCGGCGACCGGCACCGGAGCCGCGGCTGCCTCGCCGGCCGGCTTCCCGGCGACCGCCTCCGGCGTGGCCTTGACCGGGTCCGGGACGACGACGACGGCCGGCTCAGGGGCGGGGGAGACCGGCGCCTGGGCGACGACCGGGGCGCTCTCACGGCTCGGCTGGGCGGTGGTCGCATGGCGGACCTCCACCGCGCCGGCGGTGACGATCGCCGCGGCCGCCGCGGTGGCGGCCGCCTTGGTGGCCACCGAGCTGGCGGCGCCGGTGAGGAACCCGCCCGAGGCGGCCAAGCCGCCGGAGGCGCTGGCGGTGGTTCCGAGCTGGGCGAGCAGGAACTTCTTGGCCAGCAGGAGGGGGCCGATGGGGAGGAGCATGGCCAGGGCCTTGTTGTTCTCCTTCAGGTGGGCCCGGAAGGCCTTGCAGCGGTCGCATTCCTTGACGTGGCGGCGAGCGGGTGAGGAGAGGCGGGCCAGGCCCTCGGCGACCTCCCCGAGTTCGACGCGGACCTCGTCGCACGAGAGCCGGCGGGCCTCGGCGGCTTCGGCCAGGCCGACGCGGGCCCGGACGAGCAGCGACTTGACGCTCGGAACGGTGGTCTCCATCGCCTCGGCGATCTGGTCGTAGGAGAGGGCGTCGATCTCGCGGAGCAGCAGCGCCGTGCGCTGGCTCTCGGGCAGCGCCTGGACGTCGCCCATCAGGAGGCGCAGGTCCTCCCGCTGGCCCACCTCGTCGGCGGCCGAACGGCCGTGGTCGGCCATGTGGAGGTCGAAGTCGTCGACGCCGATGGCCTTCTGGCGCCGCATGTGGTTGAGCGAGCGGTTGCGCGCGATCCGGTAGAGCCAGGGCTTGACGTTGATCGGCCGCTCGTCGGCCATCATCGCGCTGTAGGCCGCCGCGAAGCTCTCCTGGGTGACGTCCTCGGCGTCCTCGCGGCTGCCGAGCATGTGCCGGGTGAAGCCGAGGATGCGGGAGTGGTAACGGCCCATCAGCGCCTCGTAGGCGCCCTGGTCGCCACCGCGGGTCATGGCCACGAGCTTCTCGTCGGACTGGAGGCGCAGCAGGGCCACGGGCTTCCTGAGCCCGGAACCCGGATTCGGTATCGCCGATGCTTCCACGGTCACTCCCTCGGCCATAACAACACCGCCGGGGCCGGAAGGTTTCGCGGTATTCGGCGGCCTGCGCAAAGCCATAACCTGAGGATACGGCGCCCCGGCCCGGGTGGCGGAACTGGTAGACGCAGCCGGCTTAAACCCGGCGGTTCCTCAGGGAATGTGGGGGTTCGAGTCCCTCCCCGGGCATCCGGCGCCTCAATTGAGGGCGCTGAGGCGCTTCATCAGCGGCAGCGAGTCGTAGGGCCGGCCGCCCTGGTACCAGCCGGGCGCCGTCCACAGCTCGATGTGCAGGTGGCAGCCGCTGGCCCTTCCGGTGTCGCCCACCAGGCCGACGCGCTGGCCGGTGAAGACGCGCTCGCCCTTGCGAACCAGGGGGCGGTCACGCAGGTGCATGTAGGCGTAGGACTCGCCGTTGGGGCGCTTGATCACCACGTAGTTGCCGGCTGCGCCCTGGGTGCCCACGTACTGGACGGTGCCCTTGGTCCAGGCGGCCAGGGGGGTGCCGCAGGCGGCGAAGTGGTCGGTGCCCTGGTGGCCGCGGCCGCCGCCGAAACCCTGGGTCGCGCTCGAGGTGAGCCGGTAGCGCCCGCGGATCGGGAAGATCCCCTCGACCAGCTCGAACTGGGTCTCGGTTGCCGCGCCCGCCTGCGAGGCCTGGGCACCGGCCCGGTTGAGGCGCAGCGCGTAGGTGCCGGTCCGGGCGGGCTCGTCGCCGACGAAGCCGTCCCACGAGACGGTGCCCTGGCCGTCGGGCTCCAGCGGCCAGCTGCGCACCACTTCGCCCGAGGCGACGCGGAGCGCCTCGACCCGGGCCCCGGCGGGCCGGCCGCCGACGTCGTAGGTGAGCTCGGCGGTTTCCCGGCCTCCGGCGAAGAGCCGGCCTGCGCGGCCGGCCTCGTCGGTCGGCGGGGCGCCCGCCACCACATCGAGGGCGGGGATCACGGCCGGGTCGCCGACCGAGCTGAGCAGCCGAACGGGGCCGCTCCGGGCCTTCCGGGGCACGGCGACCACCAGTTCGCCGGTCCGCGCGGCCCGCGCCGAGACCCTCACGCCCACGTCGTCCCGGCGGCCGCTGCCGCCCAGGAACTCGACCCGCGTGACCGACTGCAGGCTCTCCCCGGAGATCGTCAGCAGCTGGCCTCGCCCGCAGCGGCCCTCGGGCTGCCCGGCGCAGGCCAGCCCGGCGACCCTCGGCGGCCCCGGGATCTCCACGCCGCCCGGGCCCTGCGCCGCGGCGGCGGGTGCCGCCGCGAGCACGGCGAGCGCGGCGAGCGCGACGGTGCGGATGGTGTTCTCGTTTCCGGTCTTCTTCATTGGCCTGTGCCTGCGAGGTGAGCTGACGGGCTCGCGCTGGTTCAGCGTGCGCGGCGACCCCTTACGGGCCGCTTCGCCCCGGAACTGATTGGTTCCCCCGCTCGCGGGCTCCCGGGGAGCCGGCGATTCGGCAGACGCTTATGTGATTCGGGAATCTACAGGGAGGGGTACGCGTAGCAACCCCGGCGGTCTCAACCGGCGGGCGCCAATCCCCGCAGATTCCGGGGATATAGACTCGCCCGATGGAGGCCGCCACCGGAACCGGGACCAATCTTCACGGGGGGCGGCTCGCCGCCCGCCGCCTGCGCGAGCACGGGGTGACCAAGCTCTTCACCCTCTCCGGCGGGCATCTCTTCTCGATCTACGACGGCTGCCGGGACGAGGGCATCGACCTCGTGGACACCCGCCACGAGCAGACCGCCACCTTCGCCGCCGAGGGGTGGGCAAAGGTGACGCGCACGCCGGGCGTGGCCGCCCTCACCGCCGGCCCGGGAGTGACCAACGGGATGAGCGCCATCGGATCGGCGATGCAGAACGGCTCCCCGCTGGTCGTGCTCGGGGGCCGGGCCCCGGCGATGAGGTGGGGGATGGGCTCCCTCCAGGAGATCGACCACGTGCCGTTCGTCAGCCCCCTGACCCGCTTCGCGGCGACGGCTTCCGACGCCGCCGAGATCCCCGAGCTGATCGACGAGGCGCTCGACAAGTCGCTCGCCGCTCCCGGCGGCCCGACCTTCGTCGACTTCCCGCTCGACGTCGTCTTCTCCGAGGGCGCCGAGGGCGGCCCGGTACCGGCCCTGCCCGACCCGGCCACCGAGCCGGCCGCGCCCGAGGGGATCGACCGGGCGGTGGCGCTCCTGGCCGACGCCGAGCGTCCCGTGATCATGGCCGGCACCGGCCTGTGGTGGGGCCACGGCGAGAACGCGCTGCTGGAGCTGGCCCGCGAGCGCCGCATCCCCGTCTTCCTCAACGGCCTGGCGCGCGGCTGCGTGCCGGCCGACGACGAGCTCTTCTTCGCCCGCGCCCGCTCGGCCGGGCTGCGCGAGGCCGACGTGGCGATCGTCGTCGGCGTGCCGATGGACTTCCGCCTGGCCTTCGGGGAGGCGTTCGGCGAGCAGACCGAGATCGTCGTCGTCGACCGGGTCGAGCCCGAGCGGGCCCACCCCCGCCAGCCGGCCGCCGAGTGCTACGGGGGGATCCCCGCGACGCTCGACGCGATCCGCGAGGGCAGCGCCGGCCTGGAGGACCGCACCTCCTCCTGGGTGGCCGGCCTGCGCGAGATCGAGGACGGGAAGCGCGCGGCCGAGCGCGAGGAGCTCGAGGACGACCGCTCGCCGCTCCATCCCGTGCGCATCTACGCCGAGCTCGACAACTTCCTGGACCGCGACGCGATCGTGATCGGCGACGGCGGCGACTTCGTCTCCTACGCCGGGCGCTTCATCAACTCCTACGAGCCCGGCTGCTGGCTGGACCCGGGGCCGTTCGGCTGCCTGGGCTCGGGCGTGGGCTACGCCCTGGCGGCCAAGATCGCCCATCCCGACCGCCAGGTCGTCCTCCTGGTCGGCGACGGGGCCTTCGGCTTCAGCGGCATGGAGTTCGACACCCTCGCCCGCCACGGGGTGAACGTCGTCGCCGTGATGGGCAACAACGGGATCTGGGCCCTGGAGAAGCACCCGATGGAGTTCCTCTACGGCTACTCGGTGGTGGCCGAGCTGCGTCCGGAGACCCGCTACGACGAGGTCGTCAACGCCCTCGGCGGCTACGGGGAGCTGGTGCGCGAGCCCGGCGAGCTGCGGCCGGCCCTCGAGCGCGCCTTCGCCTCGGGCTCCCCGGCGCTGGTCAACGTCCTCCAGGACCCGGACGTGATCTACCCGCGCAAGTCGAACCTGGCCTGATCAGGCCTGCGCCTGCCCGGCGGCGTAGAGGGCGACGCCGTAGAGGATGTCGTGCTGGGAGACCTCGACCTCGTCTACGTCGAAGCACTCCATCGCCGTGCAGAGGATCCGGGCCCCGGTGAGGATGGTGGGGGCGCGGTCGGGGTGCAGCCCCCTGACCTCGCGCCGCCGGGCCTCGGGCATCGAGCCGAGCATCGCCGAGATCTCGCGGCACCGCGTCAGGCCGATCCGGGTGCCGTGGATGCGGGCCGAGTCGTACTCCTCCAGGCCGAGGTCGATCGAAGCCATCCAGGTGGCGGTTCCCGCCACGGCGATCATCTTCCGGGCGTCGGCGCGGACCTCCCCGGGGACCGACTCCTCGATCGTCCGGCGGACCCCGGCGTCGAGCTCGTCGAGCTCGACCTCGGTCGGCGGGTCGTGGTGCAGGTGGCGCTCGCTCTGGCGAACCACCCCGAGCTGGGTCGAGACGTGGAAGTCCACCTCGCGCCCGCGCCCGACGATCAGCTCGGTCGAGCCGCCGCCGATGTCGAGGACGCAGATCGGCTCGGTCTCGTCCCCGTCCCGGCCGCAGGTAGCCCCCAGGAAGCAGAGCCGGGCCTCGAAGTCGCCCTCGATCACGCGAGTGTCGATGGCGAAGCGATCGGCGATCACCCCCGCGAACTGCTCCCCGTTGGCCGCGTCCCGGCTGGCGCTGGTCATCACCCCGACGTAGCGGTCCGCGCCGCCGGCCTCCTCGATCACCCCGCCGTAGGTCTCGAGCGCGGCGTATACCCGCTCCATCGCCTCCTCGGAGAGCCTCCCCGACACGTCGACCCCGGCGGCCAGCCGCGTCACCTCGCTGCGCCGCTCGAGCTCGGTTACCGAGCCGTCCTCACCGACCTCGGCGACCAGGAGCCGGGTCGAGTTGGAGCCGATGTCGGCGACCGCGATCCGCAACTCAGGAGGGTGACGGTGCCGGCGTAGGCATCGGGCGCCCGTCCAGGGCGGCGAGCAGGTTATCGGCCGCCGAGTTGCCCATTGCCGCCCGGGTGGCGGCGGTGGCCGAGCCGATGTGGGGGACGAGCAGCAGGTTCGGGGCCTCGAAGATCGGGTCGCCCTCCGGCGGGGGCTCGGGGTCGGTCACGTCCAGGGCGGCGCCCCCGATCGTGCCGGCGTGCAGGGCGGCGACCAGCGCCTCCTGGTCCACGACGCCGCCGCGGGTCGTGTTGATGAGGAGGGAACCGGGCTTCATCGCTTCCAGCGCCGCCGCGTCGATCAGGTGGCGGGTCTCCTCGGTGAGCGGACAGTGGAGGGTCACGATGTCGGCTTCGGGGAGCAGGGCGAGGAGGTCGTCGTCTCGGCCGGCGACGGTGACCTCGATCCCGAACGGCGCCGCGCGTTCGGCCACGGCCTGGCCGATGCGCCCGCGCCCGACCACGAGCATCTGCGCCCCTCGCAGGTCGCGCCCGAGCCAGCCCTCGGGCTCCCAGGTCTTCCACCGGCCGGAGTGGGCGTCGTGCTCGGAGGTGACGATGTTCCGCGAGGCGGCCAGCAGCAGGGCCATGGTCAGGTCGGCGGTTGCGTCGGTGAGCACGTGCGCCGCCACGCCGACCGGTATGCCCCGCTCGGCGGCGGCGGCGAGGTCGATGTTGTCGCAGCCGACGGCGAAGTTGGCGATCGCCTCCAGCCCGGGTGCGGCGTCCATCAGCTCGCCGTCGACCCGGTCGGTCAGGAGGCTCAGCAACCCCTGGGCGTCGGCCACCCCGGCCAGCAGCTCCTCCCGGCTCGGGGGGAGCTCGCCCGGGTAGACCTCCACCTCGTGGCCGGCCTCGCGCAGCCGGTCGATGGCCGGTCCCGGGAGCCGGCGGGCGACGAAGATCCTGGCCATGGCGCGGGACCATACCGCCCCGGCTGTGCCCCGTCAGCGGCGGGGGCAGCCGGCGCAGCCCGGGATCCCGAGCCGTTATGGTCGCGCCATGGCCAAGCGGAAAATGACCCTGTTCATCGCGGTGCTTGGCTCGCTGGCGGCGCTCGCGCCCGCCGCCTCGGCGCAGGCCCAGGGCGCCGCCCCCACGCCCGACCAGGCTTACGAGCTGGGCAAGGAGGCCTTCACCTACGGCTTCCCGCTCCTCGAGTTCAACCGTGTCCGCTCCGACGACCTGGCCAAGATGGCTCCCCTCAACCGCCTGGCCAACGCGCAGAAGCTTGCCGAAGCCGGCGCCGACCAGGTCGTCGCGCCCAACGTCGACACGCTCTATTCGCTCGGCCAGTTCGACCTCGAGAAGCCCCTCGTCCTGCAGGTCCCGAAGATGAAGAACCGCTACTGGGTCTTCGAGTTCGTCGAGCCGTGGACCAACGTCGTCGGCTACGTCGGCCAGCGCCTGAACGGCGGCAACGGCGGTACCTGGGCGCTCGAGTGGGAGGGCGCGCCGGCCGGCAAGCTGCCGAAGGGCGTCAAGCGCTTCAGGTCCCCGGCCCGGCGGCTGTGGGTCATCGGCCGGGTGCTGGTCAAGGGCAGGGACGACACCGCCGCGGCCCGGAGGCTGATGTCGAAGTTCCGCACCGGTCCGCTCGCCGCCTACACGGCCGGCAAGCCGCTCGCCAGGCCGCTCTCGAACATCCCGCAGCGCCAGAAGGGCGGCCCGCCCGCCGGGCTCGAGTTCATCCGGCAGCTGAACGCCCAGATGGCCACCGACCCGCCGCCCGAGCAGGAGGACAGGGCGATCCTCGAGCGCCTGGCTCCCGCCGGCGTGGGCATCGGCCGGAGCCCCGGTTCGCTGCCGGCCGACGTGCAGGCCAGGCTCGCCGCCGGGGTCGATGCCGCCTACGCCGCCCTGCCCGTCGAGGCCCGGCTGCCGATCCTGCAGCAGGCGATCGCCGCCGGTGGCTGGTACACCCCCCCGGCCGACATCGGCGCCTTCGGGACCAACTACACCTTCCGCGCGCGGGTCGCGCTCGTCGGTCTCGGCGCCAACACCCCGGTCGAGTCGGTCTACCCGGTGGCCCTGGCCACCCCGTCCGGCGAGACCTTCAACGGGGCCAACCGCTACCGGATGGTCTTCGCGAAGGGCAAGCTCCCGCCGACAAAGGCCTTCTGGTCGCTGACCATGTACGACACGGACGGCTACCTGGTCGCCAACCCGTCCAACATCTATGCGATCGGTGACAGTCACCCGCCGCTGCGCAGGAAGAAGGACGGATCGGTCGTGGTCGTCATCCAGAAGGACAAGCCGACCGAGAAGGACGTCAACTGGCTGCCCGCTCCGGCCGACAAGGGCTTCCGCCTGAACCTGCGGCTCTACATGCCCGAGAAGGCGATCCTCGACGGCCGCTGGAAGCCGCCGGGCGTCGAGAAGGCCGGCTGACCGGCGCCGCCGGGCCGCACGGGCTCCAATAGCCTCGGCCGCCGATGGACGAGGCCACCATTCCCCAGGACCGGGCCGGCGCCTACTGGCCCGAGCCGTGGAGCAGCGAGGACAACGGCTCGCAGCGCTGGTGCTGCGCCACCCCCCAGGGCGGCCCGGCCATAGGCCCCGGCGACCGGCTGGAGCTGCTGGCCTCCCGCGACGCCTACGCGACCGACATGCTCATCCGGCGCGGGCCGGGCGAGCTCTACGCGCTGCGCCACGGGATGGCGCTGCGCGGCGGGGCACAGTCCTCGCCGGTCCGGGGTTGGGTGGAGCGGCTGCACCCGGAAACCCTCGAGGTGCTGGCCTCGACCCCGAAGCTTCCGGGCGGCCCCTACTGGCCGGGCGGCATCGGCTTCCATGCCAACGGGGACCTCTACATGGTCTTCGGCTGCTGGGCCCACCGCATCACCCCCGACCTCGAGGTCCTGGCCTCCCGCCGGCTCCCTGCGCCTAGGCCCCACAACTCGTTCGTGATCCTCGACGGGGGAGAGATCGTCACCAAGGACTGCGACGCGCCGGCCGGCCGGGCGCCCTCGACGGTAAGCATCCTCGACCCGGAGACCCTCGAGCCGCTGGCCGCCCCGCTCGGGCTGCCCGAGGCGTCGATCGGGCGCCTCTGCGCCGACGGCGAGTCGGTGATTGCGCTCGGCACCACGCGGGCCTTCCGGCTTCTCTTCGACCGGGACGCCGGCGAGCTGGCCATCGACCCGTCCTGGCAGCCGCGCTACGGGCCGCGCCCGGGCGCCTGCTCCGGCTGGGCCCCGGTGATCACCCCCGAGCACGTGATCTGGATGGACAACGGGCGCAACGACACCGACACCACGATGCTGGACAGCGGCGAGGCCCCCTCGCCGCTGCGGCTCTGGTGGGCCCGGCGCGACGACGACTCGGTGATCGACTCGGTCGAGATCAGCGGGCTGCCGCACGGAACCGAGTCCAACCCGCCGGCCTGGGACCCGGTGGGGGGAGTCGTCGTCGCCTACGACGCAGGCAACGCGGTGATGCGGGCCTGGCGCCTGGAGGGCGACGAGATGGTCCCGCTCTGGCGCCGCGACGGCTTTGCCCACGCCGCCCACCTGATCCTCTACCCGGACACCCGCGAGCTCGTAGTCCAGGACTGGCGCCAGTCGCCGGTGCTGCGCCGCCCGGCGCTGCGCCGCCTGCTGCGCCCGGCGCTGAGGCTGCTCGGCCACCTGTCGGTGGTTCGTCGCAACGGGCTGGCCTTCGGAAGCGACCAGCTCGTGGTCGTCGACCTCGACACCGGCGAGGACCGGGCGCGGGTGGACATTCCTTCGCCCTGCCAGGCCTACCTCTTCCCGGTCCCGGGCTTCGGCCGTGACATCTACTACCAGTCGATGACCACGATCGCCCGCGCCGGCGTGGCCTGAAGGCGCCTTCCCGCGGTTGATCGCCCCCGCCTGCGGTTGCTATCTTCGAAGCACGTCGCGGGGTGGAGCAGTCTGGTAGCTCGTCGGGCTCATAACCCGAAGGTCGCGGGTTCGAATCCCGCCCCCGCTATCGCCAGAGGCCCTCCCATCGGAGGGCCTCTTTGCGTTTGGCCGTCGATGCGCCGCCCGGCGGCAGCGGACTACCCGCGCCCGGTGGCCGTCTTCCAGAGGGCCCCGGGAATGCCGGTGAAGTGCTCGGGCAGCCGCACGGCCGGGGAGGCCCCGGGGTGGGCACGCGCGATTCGGACCCGGAGGGCCCGCCGGCGGATCGAGAAGCGGATCGGGCTTTCGAGCTCGGTGGCCTCCCCGTCGATCCCGGCCGGCACCGGCTCGCCGGGGTCGAGGGTCAGCTCCGGGGTCTCCCACTGGCGCCACGGCGTGCGGGTCAGCGCGCCGCCGGTCAGCGGCGCGACCCCTTCGAAGACGGTGATGCCGAGCTCCCCGTCGTCGATCGTCGGCCGCATGCCGGAGCCGAGCGCGTGGCCTATCCGGTACTGGTTGTTGGAGACGAGGACCGCCAGCGTCTCGTCGCCCTGCTCCCCGTCGGGTGAGGGAAGGTCAAGGCCCCCGTCCTCGGCGATACCGGTGGCGGTTCCCAACAGGGTGCGCAGCTTGTGGCCCCGGTAGTCGTCGCTCTGGACCGCCTCGGCGTAGAGGCCCAGCGAGACGTTGTTGACGAAGACGCGGCCGTTTACGTCGCCGAGGTCGACGCGCTTCTCGCCGCCGTCGACGAAGGCGTCCAGGGACCCGACCAGGTCGTCGCGATCGACGCCCAGGTCGAGGGCGAAGTGGTTACGCGTGCCCGCGGGAATGCAGGCGAAGGGGAGGTTGTTCTCGGCCGCCAGGGTCGCGACGGCGGCCTGGGTGCCGTCGCCGCCGGCGGCGGCGAGCGCGTCGGCCCCGGCGGCGATCTGCGCGCGGACCAGCTCGGCGAGGTCGTCGCCGGCCGTCAGCTCGACCGGCCGGATACCGCGGGCGCGGGCCTCCTCGTCCAGTGAGGCCTCGGCGGCCTTGCCGCCCCCGGACTTCGGGTTCCAGAACATGACCGGGCTCCGTGGCCGGGGAGCCGGTGGCAGCTCGAGCCGGTAGCGCAGTGCCTTCCGGGTGGCGGCGAGCCCGCCGGCCAGGCAGGCGATGGTCACCAGGTCGACCACCGGCTTGAGGGTCGAGAGCAGGACCACGAAGGCGCCGACGCCCAGGAGTGCGGCACCGGCGAGCCCGACCGCCCGGGAGAGCCCATGCTGCAGGATCGCCCGCAGCCCCACCAGCACGGAGCCGGCAACGAGCAGCACGGCGAGGAGGTCCAGGGGGAAGCGGTCGATGGCCGCGTAGACCGTCGCGGCCAGCGCCAGCGTGAGCAGCACGAGGGCGAGGATCGCCATCAGCTGGGCCTGCCGGCCGGGCCTGAGCTTCGCCTTGGCCACGCGCAGAGACTATTCGCCGCCCGGTGGCAGCGCGGCTGCCGGCCGTACACCGGTAGCGTTCACACCGATGGCCAAGAAGACCAAGAAGAAGGACAAGGGCGAGAAGAAGAAGGGGAAGGCGGGCAAGCGCGAGGAGATCGTCCTCGACGAACGCCTCATTCCCGACCTGCCCGATGAGATCCCGCCCCGGATGGCCGAGCGGTTCGCCGCCGGGGAGGCGGTGCGCGAGGCGGTCCCGATCGCCGACCACGCCGGCTGGAGCGCCCCGGCCGACCGGCCCGACCCGGTGGAGATCCTCCAGCAGCAGGCCGAATCGCGCGTGCCGGAGCTCGTCCCGATCCGCTATGGGCGGATGCTCGTCTCGCCGTTCACCTTCTACCGCGGCGGGGCGGCGATCATGGCCTGGGACCTCTCGCGCACGGCGACCACCGATATCCGCGCGCAGGTGTGCGGTGACGCCCACCTCCTCAACTTCGGGATCTATGCGGCCCCCGACCGCCGCATGATCTTCGACATCAACGACTTCGACGAGACCCTGCCGGCCTCGTTCGAGTGGGACCTCAAGCGCCTGGTGGCCAGCATGGTCATCGCCGCCCGCGACAACGGCTTCTCGCCCGAGGAGGCGCGGCAGGCCGGCTACGCCGCCGCTGCCGGTTACCAGGCCAACATCAACCTCCTGGCGAAGATGAAGTTCCTCGACGTCTGGTACGCGCGGCTCAACGTCGACGACCTCCTCAAGATCATCGAGCAGAACGACGACGAGAAGGTCGCCAAGCGGGCGCAGAAGACGGTCGAGAAGGCCCAGACCAAGACCAACCTCGGGGCGCTCGAGCGCTACGCCGAGCTGACCCCCGAGGGGTGGCAGATCGTTCCCGACCCCCCGGTGGTCGAGCGCCTTCCGCTCGAAGAGCTGCCGCTGGCCCGGGGGGTCATCGACCAGGGCTGGCAGGACTACCTGTCAACCCTCGGGGCCGCTCAGAGGACGCTGGTCGACCGTTACCGGATGGAGGACTTCGCCCGCAAGGTCGTCGGTGTCGGCTCGGTCGGGACGCGGGCCTTCATGCTCCTCACCATGGGCGACCGCGAAGACGACCCGCTCTTCCTCCAGATGAAGCAGGCCCAGGCCTCGGTACTCGAGCCGTACGCCGGGGCGAGCATCTACCCGCAGCACGGCCAGCGGGTGGTCGAGGGCCAGCGGCTCATGCAGAGCGCCAGCGACTCCTTCCTGGGCTGGATCACCAGCGCCGGCGGAGCCCACAACGACTTCTACATCCGCCAGCTTCGCGACATGAAGGGCTCGATGAAGGTGGAGAAGATGGATCCGGACCGGCTGGCGGGCTACGGCGTTCTCTGCGCCGCGGCGCTGGCCCGCGGCCACGCCCGTACCGGCGACCCGGCGAAGATCGCCGGCTACGTGGGTACCGACGCCGACTTCGCCGAGGCCCTGGCCCAGTTCGGCGACGACTACGCCGACCAGAACGAGCTCGACTACCAGCAGCTCGTCGAGGCCGCCTCGGACGGCCGCGTCACCGTCGAGTCCGGGGTCTGAGCGGCCGCGGCAGCCGCCGCGCTACTCCCCGTCGGCCTCCCTGATCGCCTCGTCGACGATCTCGTCGGCGAGCTCCTCCTCGGCGGCGCCGACGATCTCGGCCTCGGCCTCGACGATCTCGATCCCCTCGGCCACGGCCTCGGCGTCTTCGGCCAGCTGCTCCTCGGCGGCGGCCACGACGATCGCGTCCTCCACCAGTTGCTCCTCGGCGGCCGCGACCACGGCGGCCTCGTCGAGCAGCGCCTCCTCGGCGGCGGCCACCGCCGCGGGGTCGGCGTCCGGGTCGGCGGCGAGCTCGGCCACGGCGGCGGCGTCGGCCTCGAGCTGGTCTTCGGCGGCGATCACGATGTCGGCCTCGGCGACCAGCTCCTCCTCGGCGGCGGCGACGATCTCGGCCTCCACCTCCAGGCCCGCTGCAGCCTCGGCTACGAGCTCGGCGTCGGCCTCGAGCTGGTCCTCGGCGGCGGCTACCGCCTCGATGTCTTCGTTGAGCTGCTCTTCGTCCATCGTCGTCCTCGATTCGTTCGCTGGGGTCCCTGTAAAGGCGTAGGCCGGAAACTACGCGATCCCCGCCGCGCGCGTAACGGCACTGATCCGTACCTTCACATGATGGGACTCTCGAGCCTGCCTCTTCTGGGGGGCTACCGCGCCACCGGGGCCGACCTTCCGTGGGGAGACCCGCGGCCCTATCACGGAGTTTCCATGGAGGGTTATTACTGGCGGCTCACCGACGTGTCCCGGGGGAGGTCGCTGATCGCGCTGATCGGGGTCAACCGCTCGCCCTCCGGGCGCTGGGCGACCCTCGGTCTGGCCGGCTATCCCAACCGGTTCCTGCGGACGGTCGAATGGCCCGAAGCCGGCGCCGACCCGGAGCGCCTGGGCGCATCGGCGGGCGAGGCATTCGTTGCCGGGCCGGACCGCGTGAAGGTCGACCTGGGCCCGGACGCCCGGCTCGACCTCGTAATCGAGGACCCGGTTGAGTGGCCGCGCCGGTGGCTCGGCGGGTCGAGCGTCTTCCAGGCCGTTCCCGCGCTCAACCAGTACTGGCACCCGTGGCTGCTCGGCGGCCGGGCACGGGGCACCGCGACCATCGGCGACGAGGAGTGGACGCTCGACGGCGCCAGCGTCTACGCGGAGAAGAACTGGGGCCAGGGCGGCTTTCCTCCGGCCTGGTGGTGGGGGCAGGCGCAGGGCTTTGCCGAGCCGGAGGCCTGCGTGGCCTTCGCCGGCGGGGTCATCGAGCCGGGCCCCTTCACCACCGAGGTGACCGGGCTGGTCGCCTGGATGCCCGGCGGGCGCCTGATCCGCCTGGGCGACCCGGCCTTCTCGCCGGTCAGCGCCGAGATCAGCGACGAGCGCTGGGTGCTGCGGGGACGCAGCCCCCGCTGGCAGGTAGACGTCGAGGGGACCGCCCCGCTCGGCGCGGCCCACGTGCTGCCCGTGCCGCTGCCGGCCGAGAGGCGCAACATCGCCGGGGCGATCGAGCAGATCGGGGGCCGGATGAGCGTCGAGGTACGGCGCCACGGGCGCCTGGCCTGGGCGGGGGAGTCGCCGATCGCGGCCCTCGAGCACGGCGGCATCGAGCGCGCGACGGCCGAGATCGTGCGCCGCGGCGGCGACCCGCAGGCCTCCGACGCCGCCCCGGTGGAGAGCTGAGTGTTCACCTGCCAGGCCGAATCGGGGGCGGATGCCGCCGAGGCGTGGGAGCTGCTCGCCCGCCCGGACCGCTGGCACGAGTGGGCGCCGCACGTTCGCGGCGCGTGGGGCCTGGGCGAGCCGGAGGTTCAGGAGGGCCGGCGCGGCTACGCGAGGCTGGCGGGGGTGGTTCCGGTGCCGGCGCGGATCACCGAGGTCACCCCGGGAAGCTCATGGAGCTGGAAGGTCGGCCCGGCCCTGATGGCCCACCGGGTGCAGGAGCTGCCCGGCGGCTGCCTGGTCGCCGTGGACATCGAGGCGCCGGGGCCGCTCGAGGGCGCCCTGCGGGCCTTCTACGCGCCGCTGGTGGAGCGGCTGCTGGCCCGGCTCGCGGAGAAGGCCGCGAGCCGGGCGCAGTAGCGGACTAGCCCGCGAAGCGGGTGCGCAGGAACTCGAGCACCGCTTCCTGCGGTGCCTGGTCGGTCACGATCGTCGAGTGGGTCAGCCCCGCGAACTCCCTGAAGGTCAGGTTGTTCCCCTTCGCCTCGAGCTCGCCCTTGAGCGCGGTGGTGAAGTTCGGGAAGACCGTCGAATCGCTCGTGCCCTGCAGGATCAGGACGGGAACCGGGATCGAGACCGCCGGGTTCATCGCCTTGAGGACCGCGTCGATCTTGTCGCTCTTGACGCCGGGCTTGAGGATCTCCTTCGGGGCGATCTTCTGGAAGGCCTTGCCGATCTCCGGCGAGCACCCCTTCTCGAGGAGCGGCAGGAGCTTGGCCACCTTCGGGTTGACCAGGGTCCTGGTCTTGACGCCGGCCTCGCGGGCGGCGCTGTCGAGGATCATCACCGCCAGGCCCGTGAGCCCGCCGAAGTCGAGCCCCAGGTTGTCGATCGCCACCCGCTGCTCGTAGATGTGAGAAGCCGGCGCGTAGGCGAAGACCCCGCGCAGGTCGAGCCCAGGGGCGTCCTTGGCCGCCTCGGCGGCCGCGAAGAGCGCCGACTGGCCACCCTGCGAGTGGCCGCCGATCACGTACTCGTCGCTGAGGGTGCCCGGCGCCGTGAGGTTCCGGGCCGCGAGGGCCATGTCGACGATGCTCCGACCCTCCGAGCGGCCGATCAGGTAACGGTGACCACCGTCGGTTCCAAGGCCCTCATAGTCGGTGCGAAGCACCGCGTAGCCGGCCTTCAGCCAGCCGTCGGCGGTGGCCGAGGCGTACTGGATGTAGCCGTCGGCGGGGCCGCCGGCCCTGGTGCGCGAGGGGGCGCACTTGTCGGCAACGCCGGTAGTGCCGTGGCCCCAGGAGATCATCTTCCAGCCGCCGTCGGGCGCGGCGGTCTTCGGAAGGTCGACGGTGCCCGAGACGGCGACCGGACGGCCCTTCGGGTCACGGGAGCGGTAGAGGACGAGCAGGGTCTTGGAGGCCGCGGGCAGGGCAACTCGCCCGTTCGCCGTGTACTTGACCTCGCGCTGCCAGATGACGGTGCCCGGCTCGCCCTTGATCAGCTTGGCGGATGGGTAGTAGAAGGCGTTGCCGGCCGGGCCCTTCTTGCCCTGGATGGCGCCCTGGGCGCCGGCGCCGGCGGGAAGGGCCAGCGCGGCCATGGCGGCTGCGGCCACGGTGAGGCGCAGGAAGCGGTTGCGGGTGCTCGATGACATTCGGTTCTCTCCTCGTCGGGCCGGCGTGATGCCGGCAGGGGGAGGGAATCTACCGGTAATGCCCGGCCGGCGCGCAGGTTCGGCTGCGACGGGGCGCGCAGGTTCGGCGGCAGCGGCCCTCAAGGGGCGCCCGCGGCCCGGCCGGTAGCGTCCCGGCCGATGGCGGGGAAGCTGCTTACGCGGGCCAGGGCGATCGCCACCCACCGGACGACCCTCCGGATCGCCTGGCTCGTCTTCATAGGCGTGATCGTCTACACCCTGCTGCCCACCCTCACCAAGATGCCCGAGCAGGCCCGCCAGGCGCTCAACATCAAGTGGTACGCGCTCGGGATCGGGGTGGCGCTCGAAGTGCTTTCGCAGGCGGCCGGGATGGTCGCCTTCCGGCGGGTGCTGGAAGAGATGAACGTCAGGCCGGTGCCCCGTGGCTTCGCGCTGGCCCGGCTCTGGATGGGCCAGATCACGCTGGCGACGATCCTGCCGGCCGGCTCGGTCACGGCGTCGGCGATGGTCGCCGACATCCTGCGGCGCGGCGGGGCCAACACGGCAAGCGCCGCCACCGCCACGGCGCTGGCGAAGGCGATCTCCGTGGTGGCGCTCATGGTCTTCTTCGTCGCGGGGCTGGCCATGTCGATCGACCGCCTGAGCGACACCCAGAGCCCCTACCTGACGACGACAATCATCGCCGTACCCGTTCTCGCGGTGGCGCTGGCGGTGATCGGGGCCGGGGTCGTCAGGCCGCCGCTGGCGGGGAGCATGACCACGGCCGTGCTGCGGCCGGTTGCGCGCTTTCGCAAGAGCCTCGATCCGCAGGCCGCCGGCGCGCGGGCCGAGCAGCTCGCCGAGCTGGCGCGCACCCTCCTGGGGAGCCGCGAGGGGGCGCTCACCTGCGCAATCTCGCTGGTGAACTGGGTGCTCGACTGGGCGGTGCTGGTCACGATGCTCTGGGGCCTGGGCTACCTGGACGCCCTCGGTCCGGTGATCGTCGCCTACACCGTGGCCCGAATCTCCGCGATGCTGCCGATAACCCCCGGGGGCATCGGCATCGTCGAGGTGATCATGACCGCGGTGCTGGCCGCTTTCGGGACGCCGGGGCAGATCGCGGCCATCGCCGTCATCGCCTACCGGCTGATCGCCTTCTGGCTGGTGAACATCATCGGCGCCTTCGCGGCGGCGACCATCCGCCGCGGCCTCTCAAAAGCCCCCGCCGCCGCGCCAGGCTGAGCCGGGAGCCCTTGCGGGCCGCTCGCCGTTAGGCAAGGATGGACCGATGGCTTACCCCGGCACAGCAGAAAGCGACTACCTGATCGTCGGAGCCGGCTCGGCCGGCTGCGTGATCGCCGCCCGGCTCACGGAGGACCCCTCGGTCACCGTGACCCTGATCGAGGCCGGCGGCTCCAACCGCCACCCGAGCGTGGTGATTCCCGCCGCCTTTGCCCAGCAGTTCCAGACCGGGCGCGACTGGGCCTTCCACACCGAGCCCGAGCCCCACTGCGACGGCCGGGAGCTCTTCATCCCGCGCGGCAAGGGCCTCGGCGGCTCCAGCTCGATGAACGCGATGCTCTACGTGCGCGGCCGCCCGCTTGACTACGACCTCTGGGAGAAGGCCGGGTGCCCGGGCTGGGGCTGGGACGACGTGCGCCCCTACTTCCTGCGCTCGGAGGACAACGCCCGCGGTATCTCCGAGCACCACTCGACCGGCGGCCCGCTGCGCGTCGAGGACGCGCGCTCGCCCCGCGCCCTGACCCGCGACTTCATCGCCAGCGCCCAGGCGGCGGGCATCCCCTACGTCGACGACTACAACGGCCCCGAGCAGGACGGGGTAAGCCCCGTCCAGGTAACCCAGAAGGGGGGCCGCCGCTGGTCCACCGCCGACGGCTTCCTCAAGCCGGCGATGAAGCGGCCCAACCTGAACGTGCTGCGAGGCAAGACGGTGCTCGGCATCGAGTTCGAGGGCGACCGGGCCGTCGGGGTGCGCTGCGCCGGCCGGCGCGGGGCGACGGAGGTGGTCCGCGCCCGCCACGAGGTGATCGTCAGTGCCGGGGCGATCGGCTCGCCGCAGCTGCTGATGTGCTCGGGGATCGGCCCCGCCGAGGACCTGCGGGCCCTGGGGATCGAGGTCCGCCACGACTCCCCCGAGGTCGGCGAGAACCTCCAGGACCACCCGTGCCTGGTCTGTACCTGGGACGTGCCGGGCGGCGGCTCGCTGGCCGACGCCGAGACCCCGAAGGCGATGCTCGAGTGGATCGCCCGCAAGACCGGCCCGCTGGCCTCGAGCGTGGCCGAGGCCTTCGCCTTCATCCGCTCGCGCCCGGGCCTGCCTGCGCCCGACCTGCAGTTCCACTTCGCCCCGGGCTACTTCGTCGACCACGGCCGCGTGACCTACGACGGCCACGCGATCACCACCGGGCCGGTGCTGGTCTCGCCCAAGTCGAGGGGGCGGCTGTGGATCACCTCGGCCGACGCCAGCCAGCGGCCTCGCTTCATCACCAACATGCTCGCCGAGCCCGAGGACATGGCCTCGATGGTGGCCGGCGTCAAGATCGCGCGCGAGATCGTCTCCCAGGAGCCGCTGGCCGGGATTGTCGGGGAGGAGCTCTTCCCCGGCCCGGGAGTCGTCGACGACGCCGACATCGAGGCCGACGTGCGGCGCCGCGTGGAGACGCTCTACCACCCGGTCGGCACCTGCCGCATGGGCAGCGACGAGGCCGCCGTCGTCGACCCGGAGCTGAAGGTCAACGGCGTGGAGGGACTCCGCGTGGCCGACGCCTCCATCATGCCGGTGATCCCGGGGGGCAACACCAACGCCCCGGCGATCATGGTCGGCGAGAAGGCCGCCGACCTCATCGCCGACCGCGCTGCGGTCGCCGCCTGAGCGCCGCGCACCGCCCCGGCACCGCCCGGTAGCCTCGCCCCGTGGACTTCTCGCTGACCCCTCGCGCCCAGGAGCTCAAGGAGAAGCTGCTCGCCTTCATGGACGAGCGCATCTATCCGGCCGAGGAGGTCTACGCCGAGCAGATGGAGGCGGCCGGTGACCCGGAGTTCAATCCGCCGGTGATCGAGGAGCTCAAGGCCGAGGCCCGCAGCCGCGGGCTCTGGAACCTCTTCCTGCCCCACGCCACCGAGTGGACCGAGGGGCTCTCCAACTCCGAATACGCCCCGCTGGCCGAGATCACCGGCCGCAGCCCGCACCTGGCGCCCGAGGCCCTCAACTGCTCGGCGCCGGACACCGGGAACATGGAACTGCTGACCATGTTCGGCACGCCCGAACAGCAGGAGCAGTGGCTGGTGCCGCTGCTCGAGGGCGAGATCCGCTCCTGCTTTGCCATGACCGAGCCCGACGTGGCCTCCTCGGACGCCACCAACGTCCAGACCGCGATCGTCCGGGACGGCGACGAGTACGTGATCAACGGGCGCAAGTGGTGGAGCTCGGGCGCCGGCCGCGAGGACTGCAAGATGGCGATCCTCATGGGCAAGACCGACCCGGATGCCCACGTCTACGCCCAGCAGTCGATGGTCGTCGTGCCCCTCGACACGCCGGGAATCACCGAGGTCGACCACCTCACCGTCTTCGGCTACCTCGACCGCGAGACCCACCTCGAGCTGCTCTTCGAGGACGTGCGGGTGCCCGTGGACAACCTCCTGGGTCCCGAGGGCGGCGGCTTCATGATGGCCCAGGCCCGGCTGGGGCCCGGCCGGATCCACCACTGCATGCGGCTGGTCGGGATGGCCGAGCGGGCGCTGGAGATGATGTGCCGGCGCGCGCTTGAGCGCGAGGCTTTCGGCAAGCCGCTCGCCGCCCAGGGAGTCGTCCGCGAGCAGATCGCCGACAGCCGGATCGAGATCGACGAGTCGCGGCTGCTCACCCAGCACGCCGCCTGGCTGATGGACACCGCCGGCAACAAGGCGGCCCGGACCGAGGTCGCGGAGATCAAGGTCGCCGTCCCCAACATGGCCTGCCGGGTGATCGACCGGGCCATACAGGTACACGGGGGAGGGGGCGTCTCCGGGCGCTTCCCGCTCGCGCAGATGTACGCCGGCGCGCGGACCCTGCGGATCGCCGACGGGCCGGACGAGGTCCACCGCCGCACGATCGCCCGCGCCGAGCTGGCCCGCTACGCGGACTGACGGGGGCTCAGAGGCCCAGGCGGCTCAGCGCCGCCGAAGCGGCGCGCGCGAGCACGAAGCCGGTGAGCGAGCCGACGAGCACGTCTCCCGGGTAGTGGACCCCGGTGTGGATCCGCGAGTAGGCGACCGTCGCCGCCGGGAGCGCCAGCAGGGCGCCGGCAACCGGCATCACCGAGCCCACGCCGGTGGCGAAGGCCACCGCCGAGGCCGAATGGCCGGAGGGGAACGAGGTGGAGGTGGGCATCGGCACGTGGCGCCCGGGGTGCACGGAGGAGCGGTCGGGCCGGGTGCGGGGCCAGAGCGGCTTCAGCGCCAGGTTGACCACCCCCGAGGCCACCGCGACCGAGCCGATTCCGTGGAGCGCCGCCCGGCGCCCGCGCGGGCCGCCGGCCAGCGCCAGCAGCGCCGCGGTGGCGATCCACGGCTTCGAGAGGTTCGCCGCCTCGGAGATGGCGGCCAGGGCGCGGTCCACGCGCGGCGAGTGGTGGGCGGTCATGGCCTCGTAGGCCGCGACGTCCAGCCGGTGGAGGCGGGCCAGCGGGCCCTCGCCCCGGAGATCCTCTTCGGTCGTCGCCATCGCGCGCCGATCCTAGGGCCATTAGGGTTCGCCGCCATGGCCGGCGCCTCCCGCTACCTCGTGCTCCTCCGCCACGGAGAGACCGAGTGGACGATCTCCGGGCGCCACACCGGGCGGACCGACATCCAGCTCACCGACGCCGGCCGCGAGGAGGCGCGCGCCGCCGGCGAGCGGATCGCGGGGATGCGCTTCGACCGCGTGATCACGAGCCCGATGGAGCGCGCGGTCGAGACCTGCCGGCTGGCCGGCTTCGGCGAGGGGGCGACGACCGACGACGCCCTGATGGAGTGGGACTACGGCGACTACGAGGGCGTGACCACCGCCGAGATCAAGGAGACGGTCCCGGACTGGTCGCTCTTCGTGCAGGGCTGCCCCGGCGGCGAGAGCGCCGCCGACGTCGGGGCCCGGGTCGACCCGCTCGTCGACGCGGCCCGCAGCGGCGAGGGCAACTGGCTCTTCGCCGCCCACGGCCACGTGCTGCGGGTGGTCGGCGCGCGCTGGGTAGGGCTTCCTCCCGAGGACGGCGTGCTGCTCAACCTCGGCACGGCCGCGGTCTGCATTCTCGGCTTCGAGCACGACCGGCCGGTCATCACCCACTGGAACGAGACCGGCCGGATCCCGTGAGCGCCGGCTCGGGCTCGGCGGTCCCGGCACGCCGGCCGGCGCCGGGGCGCGGCTAGCATCCCGGCGATGCCCGCCCGAACCGAGAGGCCGCCGAACCTAGTCCTGGTCATCACCGACCAGCAGCGGCCCCCGATGCACTGGGGTGACGTCGACCAGGACTGGCTCGACGCGCTGACCCCCGCCGACGCCGAGCTGCGGCGCACCGGCGTGACGTTCGACCGCGCCTACACCGCGACGGCGATGTGTTCCCCCAGCCGCGCGTCGTTCCTGACCGGGACCTACCCCTCCCGCCACGGGGTGACCCTCACCCTCACCGAGGAGCGGGTCTGGAGCAACCCGAAGAACCTGCCCTGGGTGCTGGCCAAGGCGCGGCGCTCGCTCCGCGACGGCTCGCTCACCGCGCGCCGGTTTGCCCGCAGCTTCCTGCGCAACATGTTCCGCGTCGGTGCCAAGAGCGGCGGCGAGCCCGAGCTGCCGGCCGGGATCGACACGCTCGCCACCATGCTGCGCGCCGGCGGCTACCACGTTGCCCTGCGCGGCAAGTGGCACCTGACGCGCCCGCTCAACGGCGAGAGCTGGACCGGGGCCGACGGCGAGCGGATCGAGCGCGATTACGGATTCAGCGGCTGGGAGCCGGCCGACGCCGGCGGCGACATCCTCCCGGAGAACTTCGGTGGCGGAAACGGCGGCCCGGGCGAGGGCTGGGACGAGGTCTACACGCAGCAGGTCGAGGCCTTCCTGGCCCGCGAGGACCTGCCCGAGCCGTTCTGCCTGGTGGTCTCCTTCATCAACCCGCACGACGTCCTGGCCTACCCGGAGACCTACCGCGAGGGCGGATACGGCCGCGACGAGTTCGCCGACCTCAACCTGCCGCTGCCCGCTTCGGTAGACGAGAGCCTGCGCAGCAAGCCGAGCGTGCAGTCGATGATCCGCCTGGGCCTCGACGGAATCCTGGGTCCCCTGAAGTCGCGCGGCCAGCAGCGCGACTACGTCAACTTCTACGCCCACCTGCAGCGGGTCGTCGACCGGCATATCGGGCGCGTCCTGGATGCCCTGGGCGACGCGGGCGACCCGGGATCGCTGCGCTCGCGCACCGTGATCGCGCGGATATCGGACCACGGTGACATGGGGATGTCGCACGGCGGGCTGCGCCAGAAGGTCTTCAACGCCTACGAGGAGACGATCCGCGTCCCGCTGGTGGTCTCCAACCCGCCCTGCTTCACCGAGCCGGCGCGGACCGACGCGCTCGCCTCGCTGGTCGACATCGTGCCGACCTTCCTGCGTCTGGCCGGGGCGCAGACGACGGCCACGCTCGACGGCTGCGACCTGACGCCGGTGCTGGCCCACAACGCCACCCCGGACCCCGCGGCCGTGGCGGCCAGCGGGGTGGACCTCTCGCCGATCACCGGTGGGACGGCCGCCGAAAGCGTTCGTGACCACGTCCTCTTCACCTACGACGACCACCAGGCGAGCATGGCCCTTCAGGAGGGGCCGGGCCAGCCCAACCGGGTGCGCTGCGTGCGCGACGGGCGCTGGAAGTACGCCGTCTACCTGGACCCGAACGGCGTGGTCGCCCCCGAGTACGAGTGCTACGACCTGGAGAGCGATCCCGATGAGGTCGTCAACCTGGTCGACCGCGACAGCGGGCTGGGCCGCACGCCCGAGGCCGAGCAGGAGAGGGTTCGCCTCAACGCCCTCCTCCGGCAGGCCTGCGAGGAGACCGGCATGACCTCCCCGCCGGTCCCTTCGGCCGCCTCACGGCAGCCCGCGCCCTGACGGCGGCCCGCGCGAATACCCTCCGCGACGTGGCGCAGGCCAGAGAGCAGGTTCCGCTGGGGCCCCTGACGACTCTGCGGATCGGGGGCCCGGCCCGCAGGCTCGTCTCGGCCGCGGGCGAGGAGGAGCTGGTCGAGGCCGTGGCCGCCGCCGACGCGGCCGGGGAGCCGCTCCTCGTCCTGGCCGGCGGCAGCAACCTGGTGATCGCCGACGAGGGGTTCGACGGCACCGTCGTGCGCGTCGGCCACGCCGGTCACGCGGAGGCGGGGGAGAGCGACGGCCGCGTCCTGCTCGAGGCGGCGGCCGGGGAGCCGTGGGACGCCTTCGTCGCCGATACCGTCGCCGCCGGCCTGGCCGGCATCGAGGCGCTCTCGGGAATCCCGGGGACGGTCGGCGCGACCCCGATCCAGAACGTCGGCGCCTACGGCCAGGAGGTCTCCTCGACGATCGAGGCGGTCCGGGTCTTCGACCGAGCGGCGGGGCAGGTGCGCACGCTGGCCCCGCAGGAGTGCCGCTTCGGTTACCGGACCAGCGCCCTGCGCGGCGACGACTCGCTGGTCGTGCTCGCGGTGACCTTCGCGCTCGACCCGGCGGGGCGCTCCCCGGCGGCCTACGAGGAGCTCGCCGGCGCCCTCGGCGTGCAGGCCGGGGAGGAGGCCGAGGCGCCCGCGATCCGGGAGGCCGTGCTCGGGCTGCGGCGCGCCAAGGGAATGGTCCTCGACCCCGAGGACCACGACACCTGGAGCGCCGGCTCCTTCTTCACCAACCCGGTGATGGGCGAGCAGGAGTTCGCCGCCTTCGCCGCGCGTGCCGCGGAGCTGGGCCTGCCGGAGCCGCCCCGGTTCCCCGCCGGCGAGGGCGAGGTGAAGGGCTCGGCGGCCTGGTGCATCGAGAAGGCCGGCTTCCACCGCGGGGAGGCGCGCGGAGCGGTTGCCCTCTCCGGCAAGCACGCCCTGGCCCTCACCAACCGCGGCGGCGCCACCGCAGCCGAGCTTGTTGGCTTCGCCCACGAGATCGCCGGGCGGGTGGACGAGCTCTTCGGGGTAAGCCTCAGTCCCGAGCCGACGCTCGTCGGGCTGGAGTGGTGAGGGTCAGCCCTTCTCGTCGCGGGGCGTGATCAGCTCGGTGGGAACCTCGGTTCCCTGCTCGGTGTCCGGGAAGACGACGTAGGCCTGCGGCTCGCCGCCGAACCAGGTCGCGGTCTCGGCCTCGCCTACGTAGACCCCGGCGCGCTGGCTGCCGTCCGGCATCTGGACCCAGACCTTCTCGCCCTCCTTGAAGAAACCCATGGCGCCATCGTGACGCAATGAGGCCGGCCGCGCGCTGCCCTCGGCCCGCCGGCCGCCCTCGCCGGTCACCGGAAGGAAACAGCCAGCCCCCGGCGTCCGTTAGGTTTCCGCCATGGTCATCGCCGTGGGAGTCGATCATGCGGGGGCCGTCCTCCACGAGGCGGTCACCGGAACCCTCGTGGAGCAGGGCCACGTGGTGCTCGACCTGGGCCAGTGCGACGACTACCCGGACATGGCCGTGGCCGTCGGGAAGGCGATCGATTCCGGCGAGGCCGAGCGCGGGGTGCTGATCTGCGGCTCGGGCGCCGGCATCGGCGTGGCCGCCTCGAAGATCCCGGGGATCTACGCCCAGACCGTCCACGACACCTACACCGCCCACCAGGCGGTCGAGCACGACGGGCTCAACGTCCTGTGCATGGGCGGGCGCGTGATCGGCTCGGAGGTCGCCAAGGAGATCGTCACCGCCTTCGCCGCCGCCCGGGTGAGCGAGGAGGAGCGCCACGTGCGCCGCCGGGCCAAGGTCGAACTGATCGCCAATGAGGGTCTTGCCGCAGACCTGGAAGGAGTCACCTGATGCAGCTGGGAATGATCGGCCTCGGCCGGATGGGCGCCAACATGGTCGAGCGCCTGATGCAGGACGGCCACGAGTGCGTCGTCTTCGACCCCAACGCCGACGCGGTCAAGGAGCTCGAGGCCAAGGGCGCGACCGGGGCCGACTCGGTCGCCGACCTGGTCTCCAGGCTGGACGGCCCGCGGGCGGTCTGGATGATGGTCCCGGCCGGCGTGGTCGACGGCCTGCTCGACGAGGTGAGCGCCGCGGTCGACAAGGGCGACATCATCATCGACGGCGGCAACAGCTACTACATCGACGACCTTCGCCGTTCGAAGGAGATGGCCGGGAAGGGAATCGAGTACGTCGACTGCGGCGTGAGCGGCGGCGTCTGGGGCCTCACCGAGGGCTACGGCATCATGGCCGGCGGCAGCGACGCGGCGGTCGGGCAGATCGCGCCGGTGCTGCAGTCGCTGGCTCCGGGTGTCGATGCGGCGCCGCGAACCCCCGGGCGCACCGGCGAGGCCGGGCCGGCCGAGAACGGCTGGCTGCACTGCGGCCCTTCCGGCGCGGGCCACTTCGTGAAGATGGTCCACAACGGGATCGAGTACGGGATCATGGCCTCCTACGCCGAGGGCCTCAACATCCTCAAGCACGCCGACGTCGGCGACCGCGAGCAGGAGGTCGACGCCGAGACCACCCCGCTGCGCAACCCCGAGCACTACCAGTACCACCTCGACCTGCCCGAGATCGCCGAGGTCTGGCGGCGGGGGACGGTCATCCGCAGCTGGCTGCTCGACCTGACCGCCGCGGCCCTGTTCAAGGACCCTGAGCTGAGCGGCTTTGCCGGCCGGGTCTCGGACTCCGGCGAGGGCCGCTGGACGGCGCTGGCGGCGATCGAGACCGGGACGCCGGCCTCGGTCCTCACCGAGGCGCTCTACGAACGCTTCACCAGCCGCGGCGAGGCCGAGTTCGCCAACCGGATCCTCTCGGCCCAGCGCAACGAGTTCGGCGGCCACGACGAGAAGCCGGCGGAGGGATCCTGATGGCCCGTCCGCCCAAGGGTGACGCGCTGGTCTTCTTCGGGGCCACCGGGGACCTCGCCTACAAGCAGATCTTCCCTGCGCTCCAGCGGATGATCCAGGACGGCCAGCTCGACGTGCCGGTGGTCGGGGTCGCGCGCGAGGACTGGGGAGTCAAGGCGCTCGAGAAGCGGGCGCGGGAGAGCCTCAAGGCCAGCGCCGACGGCCTCGACCCGAAGGCCTTCGCCAAGCTCTGCTCGCTGCTGCGCTACGCCCACGGCGACTACGACGACCCGCAGACCTACGTCCGGCTCAAGGAGCAGCTGAAGGACAAGAAGCGTCCGGTCTTCTACCTGGCGATCCCGCCGTCACTCTTCGCCAACGTGGTCGACCACCTGGGCAACGCCGGGCTGGCCGAGCAGGGACGCGTCGTCGTGGAGAAGCCTTTCGGGCGTGACCTTGCCTCGGCCCGGGCGCTGAACTTCGCCCTTCACAAGGTCTTCCCCGAGGACCGGGTGTTCCGGATCGACCACTTCCTGGGCAAGGGGCCGGTCGACAACATCCTCTTCTTCCGCTTTGCCAACGCCTTCCTGGAGCCGATCTGGAACCGCGACTACGTCCGCCAGGTCCAGATCACGATGGCCGAGGACTTCGACGTCTCCACCCGCGGCTCGTTCTACGACGGCGTGGGCGCGATCCGCGACGTGATCGAGAACCACCTCTTCCAGGTCCTGACCCTGATCATGATGGACCCGTTCGCCGCCCACCGCGAGGACGCCGTCCGCCAGGAGAAGGCGCGATTCCTCGAGGGAGTACGCACCCTGACCAAGGCCAACGTCGTGCGCGGCCAGTACCAGGGCTACCGAAAGACGAAGGGGGTCGACCCCAAATCGACGGTCGAGACCTACGCCGCCGTCAGGCTCCACGTCGACACCTGGCGCTGGGCCGACGTGCCGGTGATCATCCGCGCCGGCAAGGCCATGCCGGTCACGGCCACCGAGTTCAACATCCAGCTCAAGAAGCCGCCGGAGAAGCTCTTCCCGGTCGAGCTGCCCTACGGCAACCGGATGCGCTTCCAGATCAACCCCGAGGTGGTGATCGCGCTCGAGCTCCAGAGCCGGGCCCCGTCCTTCGGCGACTTCGCCGTCACCGACATCGAGCTCAACGCCGTCCGGACCCCGGTCCACCAGATTCCCCCGTACGAGCGCCTGCTCAGCGCTGCGCTGCGCGGCGAGCACGACCTCTTCGCCAGCCAGGCGACGATCGAGGAGTCCTGGCGCATCGTCGACCCGATCCTCGACGACGCCACCCCGGTCTACCCGTACCGGCGCGGCAGTTGGGGCCCGAAGGAGGCCGACCGCCTCGTGCCGGCCGGCGGCTGGATCGACCCCGAGGTCCGCTCGGAGGCCGAGCGGATGAAGGCGCAGGCCGAGGCCCGCGAGCTCGCCGCCGCCCAGATCGACAGGACCGAGCCCCGAAGGAACGGCCGGACACGGAGCAAGCCCAAGGCCCGCACGAAAACGAAGGCCAAGGCCCGCACGAAAACGAAGGCCAAGCCCAAGGCCAGGCCGCGCTCCCGGGCGGCGGCCGGGAAAGGAAACCGATGAACCCCACCAAGGCACTGCACGCCGCCGGCCAGAGCCTGTGGCTGGACAACATCACCCGCACGATCCTCGACGACGGCACCCTCGCCGGCTACATCGACGAGCTGGGCATCACCGGCCTGACCTCGAACCCGACGATCTTCGAGAAGGCGATCGAGGGCGGCGGGGCCTACGAGGAGCAGGTCCACGCCTGCCACGAGCAGGGCCTGAGCGACGAGGAGACCTTCTTCGAGATCGCGATCGCCGACCTGCAGCGGGCCGCCGACCTCTTCCTGCCGGCCCACGAGGCCAGCGCGGGGGTGGACGGCTTCGTCTCGCTCGAGGTCTCGCCCGAGCTGGCCTACGACACCGACAGCACGATCGAGCAGGCGGCCTCGCTTCACGCCAAGGCCGGGCGCCCCAACCTCTTCATCAAGATTCCCGGGACGCCGGAGGGCCTGCCGGCCATCGAGGAGGCGATCTACCGGGGGATTCCGGTGAACGTCACCCTCCTCTTCTCGGCCGGCCAGTACCTCGCCGCCGCCGAGGCCTACCACAAGGGCCTGGACCGCCGGATCGCCGAGGGGCTCTCGCCGGACGTGCGCTCGGTCGCCTCCCTCTTCATCAGCCGCTGGGACGTCGCGGCCAACGAGGATGTCCCGGAGGAGCTCCAGAACCGGCTCGGCCTCGCCGTCGGGGCCGACGCCTACCGCGCCTACCGCGAGCTGCTCGACTCCGACCGCTTCCAGAAGCTCGCCAACGACGGGGCCCGCGCCCAGCGCCTGCTCTTCGCCAGCACCGGGACCAAGGACCCGAACGCCTCCGACATCCTCTACGTCGAGGGGCTGGCGGCACCCGACACGGTCAACACGATGCCCGAGAACACGCTGCTGGCCTACGCCGACCACGGTCCGCAGGAGCCGCCACTCCTCTCGCCCGACGGCGGCGACTCGGCGGCGGTGCTGCAGGAGTTCACCGACGCCGGCGTCGACCTGGACGCCCTGGCGGCCCGCCTGCAGTCCGAGGGCGCCGAGGCCTTCGTCAAGAGCTGGAAGTCGCTGATCGGCACGATCGCCTCCGAGCGGTCGGCGATCTCCTGATGGGCTTCGAGCCGCCCTCCACGCCACTCGACGAGCTTCCCGCCTGGAAGGAGCTCCAGGCCCACGCCGCGCAGCTGCGCGAGCGCTCCCTGGCCGAGCTCTTCGCGGACGACCCGGGCCGTGAGCAGGCGATGCACATCGAGGCGCAGGGCATGTACTTCGACTTCGCCAAGCAGCGCGCGACTCCGGAGACGATCGGCCTGCTCGTCGAGCTGGCCCGGCAGGCCGGCCTGCCCGAGCGGATCGAGGCGATGTTCGCGGGGGAGGAGATCAACGTCTCCGAGGGGCGCTCGGTGCTCCACGTGGCCCTGCGGGCCCCGAAGGGCGAGGAGATCGACGACGCCCGGGGCCACGACGTGGTGCCCGACGTTCACGAGGTGCTGGACCGGATGGCCGCCTTCTCGGACCAGGTGCGCTCGGGCGAGTGGCTGGGAGCGACCGGGAAGCGGATCCGCAACGTGGTCAACATCGGCATCGGCGGCTCGGACCTGGGCCCGGCGATGGCCACGATCGCCCTCATCGACTACACCGACCCGGAGATGCGCTTCGCCTTCGTCTCCAACATCGACGGCAGCGACTTCGCCGACAAGACCCGCCACTTCGACCCCGCCGAGACGCTCTTCATCGTCGTCTCCAAGACCTTCACCACGCTCGAGACGCTGACCAACGCCCGCACCGCCCGCGAGTGGATCGTCTCGGCCCTGGGCGAGGAGGCCGTCGAGCGCCACTTCGTCGCGGTCTCCACCAACGAGAAGGGCGTCGAGGAGTTCGGCATCGACCCGGCCAACATGTTCGGCTTCTGGGAGTGGGTAGGCGGGCGCTACTCGATGGACTCCTCGGTCGGGCTCGCGCTGATGGTGGCCATCGGCCCCGAGCGTTTCCACGAGATGCTCGCCGGCTTCCAGGCCATGGACGAGCACCTGCGCAGCGCGCCGCTGGAGGAGAACCTGCCGGTGATCTTCGGCCTGCTCAGCGTCTGGAACACCTCGGTCCTGGGCTGCCCGACCGTCGCGGTGCTCCCCTACGCGCAGGAGCTCTCGCGTTTCCCGGCCTACCTCCAGCAGCTGGAGATGGAGTCCAACGGCAAGCACGTGATGCTCGACGGCCGCCCGGTCCGCTGGGCGACGGCGCCGGTGCTGTGGGGCGAGCCGGGGACCAACGGGCAGCACGCCTTCTACCAGATGATCCACCAGGGGACGGAGATCGTTCCCTCTGAGTTCATCGGCTTCAGCGAGCCGCTCCACCCGCTCGGCGAGCACCACGACATGCTGATCGCCAACATGTTCGCCCAGGCCGAGGCGCTGGCCTTCGGGCGCAGCGCGAAGGAGCTCGAGGAGGCCGGAAGCCCGCCGGAGCAGATCCCCCACCGGGTCTGCGCGGGCGGGCGCCAGTCGACCACGATCCTGATCGACGGGCCGCTCACCCCGAAGGCGCTCGGCTCGCTGATCGCCCTCTACGAGCACCGCGTGCTGACCGAGGGCGTCTGCTGGGGCATCGACTCTTTCGACCAGTGGGGGGTGGAGCTCGGGAAGGTGCTGGCCACCAAGCTGATCGGCGAGGTCACCTCGAAGGAGCCGCCGCCGCCCGACCACGACGCCTCGACCGTGGCGCTGGTGCGCCGCTACCGCCGGCTGCGCGGCCGCGCCACCTGACCGGCTCCGGCCTCCTGGCCGGAGGCGCGGCTAGAGCTCGCTGCCGGGGATCCGGTGCTCTTCGAGGTACCGCTGGTTCTCGCGGCGCTCGGCCATGGCCTGCACCGCGGCGAAGACGACCAGCCCGGTGACCAGGGCGGGGAAGGCGACGAAGAAGACGCCGATCAGGCCTACGTCGACCCAGAAGGCGTAGCTGGCTGCGGTGACCATCGCTGCGAAGATACCGAACCGGTCCGGCGTCTGGGCGCCCGGTAGGCTCGCCGCGTGAACCGCCTGGCCGCCCTCGCCTACGACCGTTTCCTTATGGGCGCGCCGCAGGAGGCCGGGCTCCGGGAGCTGCGTTCGCGGGCCCTGGCGCCGGCCCGCGGGGAGGTCCTGGAGATCGGCGCCGGGACCGGCCTGAACCTGGCCGAGTACCCGCGCGAGGGGGTCACGCGCCTGGTCTGCACCGAGCCCAGCCCCGCGATGGCCCGGCAGATCGCGGCCAAGGCCGGCCAGGCGCCGGCGGCGCCGGAGGTGGTGGAGGCGACGGCGGCAAGGCTCCCCTTCCCCGACGACAGCTTCGACACCGTGGTGGGGACGCTGGTCTTCTGCGAGGTGCCCGCCCAGGCCGCGGCGCTGGCCGAGATCGCCCGCGTCCTGCGGCCGGGCGGCAGCTTCTGCTTCCTGGAGCACGTGCGCAGCGACGAGCCGGGACTGGCCCGCCGCCAGGACCGCTGGGCGCCGGCGTGGAAGCTCGTATCGGGCGGCTGCAACTGCAACCGCGACACGCTGGCAGCGATCGAGGGGTCGGAGCTCGAGGTCGCCGAGGTCGAGCAGGCGCGGTTACCGAAGGCGCCCTCGCTCGTGCGCCCGCTGATCCTCGGCCGGGCGGTGCTCGGGGCTACTGCCTGAGCGCCAGGAGCCTCTGAATACGCGGTTTTTTCTCCTACCCCGTTGGTAGGATTAATCACGATGATCTTCACCACGAAGGCCGAGTACGGGGTGCGGCTGCTGGTCGAGCTGGGGCGCCAGGAGGGCGACCGCCCGGTGGCCCTCAAGTCGATCGCCGAGAACGAGCGCCTGCCGCTCGCCTACCTGGAGAGGATCGTCGCCCTGCTCAAGCGCGCCGGCCTCGTCGAGAGCACGCGCGGCGCCCACGGCGGCTACCGGCTGGCCCGCGACCCGTCGGAGATCTCGATGGACGAAGCAATCCTCGCCCTCGAGGGCGAGGTGGCGCCGATGTCCTGCTTCTACGACGACAGCTCCGGCGAGCGGGTCCTCTGCTCGCACGAGGACGAGACCCAGGGCTGCGCCACCCGCGTGCTGTGGCTCCGGGTCCAGGGGGGAGTCACCCAGGCGCTCAGCCGCACCACCCTCGCCGAGCTGGTGGCCTTCGCCGAGCGCGGCCCCGTAGAGACCAAGGCGCCCGCCGGCGCCCGACTGCCGATCCACGACGCGGCCTGAACCGCCCAGACAAGAGGAAGGAAGCAAAGCGATGGCCGAACTGGAAATCATCAACCTTCACGTAAGCGCCGCCGACAAGGAGATCCTGCGCGGGGTCGACCTCAACGTCGAGGCCGGCGAGATCCACGCCCTGATGGGGCCCAACGGCTCGGGCAAGAGCACGCTGGCCAACGCGATCATGGGCAACCCGGCCCTCGACGTGACCGAGGGGAAGATCATCTTCAAGGGCGAGGACATCACCGACGCCAGCCCCGACGAGCGCTCGCGCCTGGGACTCTTCATGGCCTTCCAGTACCCGGTCGCCATCCCCGGCGTGACGGTCACCAAGTACCTGCGGATGGTGACGAACGCCCACCGCGAGGCGCGCGGCGAGGAGGAGATCTCGCTCAAGGAGTTCCGCCAGACCGTCGAGCAGGCGATGGAGCTGACCAACGTTCCGAAGGAATTCTCCTCGCGCTACCTCAACGACGGCTTCTCCGGCGGGGAGAAGAAGCGCCTGGAGATCCTCCAGCTCGCGCTCCAGAAGCCCGGCGTGGCGGTCCTCGACGAGACCGACTCGGGCCTGGACATCGACGCGCTCAACGTCGTCTCCAACGGGGTAAACACCGTTCGCGAAGAGACGGGAATGGGCGTCCTCATCATCACCCACTACAAGCGGATCCTCGACCACGTCCGGCCCGACCGCGTCTCGATCATCTCCGACGGGAAGATCGTAAAGGAGGGCGGCTCCGAGCTGGTCGACCAGCTCGAGAGCGAGGGCTACGGCTGGATCCTCGACGAGGAGGAGGCCGAGACGGCTTCAGCCTGATGGCCCTGCTCGAGGAGACAGCGCTCGCCTTGGAGTTCCCGATATTCGGCCGGGAGGGCCTCGTCTACCTCGACAGCGCCGCGACCTCGCAGAAGCCCCGGCAGGTGATCGAGGCGGTCGACGCCTTCTACGCCGAGCACAACGCCAACGTCCACCGCGCCGTCTACCCGCTGGCGATCGAGGCCGACGAGCTCTACGACGGTGCCCGCGCGAAGGTCGCCGCGTTCTGCGGCGCCCTCCCCGAGGAGACGATCTTCACCTCCAACGCCACCTCGGCGATCAACCTCGTCAGCCACGCCTGGGGCCCGGCCAACGTCGGCGAGGGCGACGAGATCGTCCTCTCGGTGGCCGAGCACCACGCCAACATCGTGCCCTGGCAGCTGCTCTGCGAGCGTACCGGCGCTCAGCTGCGCTGGCTGGAGGTCGACTCCGGGGGGCGCCTCTCCCTGGAGCAGCTCGACGGCTTCCTGGCTTCCGGCCGGGTGAAGCTGGTGGCCGTTACCCACCTCTCCAACGTCCTGGGCACGATCAACCCGGTCGCCGAGGTCATCGAGCGCGCGCACAGCGCCGGCGCTCTGGCCCTCGTTGACGGCGTTCAGGCCGTGCCGCAGATCCCGGTCGACTTCGCCTCGCTTGGCGCCGACTTCTACGCCTGGACCGGCCACAAGGCCTACGGCCCCACCGGCGTCGGCGTACTCCACGGTCGGGCCGAGCTGCTCGAGCAGATGCCCCCGTTCATGGGCGGCGGCGGGATGATCGCCACCGTCACGCGCGACGGGGCCACCTGGGCGCCGATCCCCGACAAGTTCGAGGCGGGGACCCCGCCGATCGCCGAGGCGGTCGGCCTCGGGGTGGCGATCGACTTCATGTCCTCGCTGGGGATGGAGGCGATCCGCTCCCACGAGCGCGAGCTCACCGCCTATATGCTCGGCCGCCTCGCCGAGATTCCCGGGCTGAAGGTCAGCGGCCCGCCCGAGGCCGCCGAGCGCGGGGCCCTGGCCTCGTTCACGCTCGACTGCGCCCACCCCCACGACGTCGCCGAAATCCTCGCTCGCGACCAGGTATCGGTCCGCGCCGGCCACCACTGCACCCAGCCGCTGATGGACCTGATGGGCGAGCCGGCCACCACCCGCGCCTCGCTGGCCGTCTACAACTCGCGCGAGGACATCGACGCCCTGGTCGCCTCGCTCGGCCGCGTTATCGAGATCTTCGGGGACGACTGAGATGGACGACGCGCTCTACCGCGAGGAGATCCTCGAGCACTACAAGCGCCCCCACCACTGGGGTGTGATGGACGCCCCGGACCGCGAGTTCTCCGACACCAACCCGCTCTGCGGCGACGAGCTCAAGGTGATGCTCCGGGTCGGGGACGACGGCACGATCGAGGACGTGCGCTTCGACGGCCACGGCTGCGCGATCAGCCAGGCCGCCGCCTCGATGGTCTCCGACGAGATCGTCGGGATGAGCCTCGACGACGTCGCCAGGATGGACCGCGAGGCGATCCTCGAGCTGCTCGGGATCGAGATCTCGGCCACGCGGATGAAGTGCGCGCTGCTCTCGCTGAAGGTGCTCAAGAGCGCGGCCGTCGGCGCCCCGGCCGACTGGGAGCCCGAGACCCCTGACGCCGTGCGGCCGTCCGGAGGGGTGGAGCTGTGAGCGAGCTGCTCGAGGTCTGCACCGTCGACGAGCTGCCGGCCGGCCAGCGCCGGACGGTCGAGTGGGAGGGCACCGAGATAGGCGTCTTCAACTGCGACGGCGAGTTCCTGGCCATCGAGGACGTCTGCACCCACGACGGCGGCACCCTCGGCGACGGCCCGCTGGACACCACGGCCTGCACGGTCGAGTGCCCGCGTCACGGAGCCCTTTTCGACCTGCGCACGGGAGCCGCATTGACCCTTCCCGCGTACATACCTGTAGAGACATTCCCCGTCCTCGTCGAGGACGGGCAGATCAAGATCGAGGTGGAATAGAAATGGCAGCCCCCGAGAACAGCGGCCCGGCCCTCACCGAGGAAGAGGAGGGGCTGCGCGACCTCAACGCCGACTACACCGAGCGTTACGGCTTCCACGACGCCGAGAACTACCTGTTCAAGGCCCCGAAGGGCCTGACGCGCGAGCTCGTGGAGAAGATCTCCGAGTTCAAGGACGAGCCGGAGTGGATGCGGGAGTTCCGGCTCAAGTCGCTCGACTACTTCGAGGCGCGGCCGATGCCCACCTGGGGCTCGCCGCTGCTCGCCGAGGTCGACTTCGACGACATCCACTACTTCGTCCGCGCCTCCGAGAAGGCCGAGCGCTCCTGGGACGACGTTCCCGAGGACGTCAAGAAGACCTTCGACCGCCTGGGCATTCCCGAGGCCGAGCGCAACTTCCTGGCCGGCGTGGGGGCCCAGTACGAGTCCGAGGTCGTCTACCACCAGGTCAACAAGGACCTCGAGGACCAGGGCGTGATCTTCCTTGACATGGACACCGGGCTGCGCGAGCACGGCGACCTGGTGCGCGAGTACTTCGCCACCGTGATCCCGGCCAACGACAACAAGCTCGCGGCGCTCAACAGCGCCGTCTGGTCGGGCGGCTCGTTCGTCTACGTGCCGCCGGGCGTCCACGTGGAGATGCCGCTGCAGGCCTACTTCCGGATCAACACCGAGAACATGGGCCAGTTCGAGCGGACGCTGATCATCGCCGACGAGGGCTCCTACGTTCACTACGTCGAGGGCTGCACCGCCCCGACCTACTCGAGCGACTCGCTCCACTCGGCCGTCGTCGAGCTGATCGCCAAGCCGGGCGCCCGCATCCGCTACACGACGGTCCAGAACTGGTCGCAGAACGTCTTCAACCTGGTGACCAAGCGGGCGATCGCCGAGCGTGAGGCGACGGTCGAATGGGTCGACTGCAACCTGGGCTCGAAGCTGACGATGAAATACCCGTCGGTCTACCTGACCGGCGAGCGCGCCCACGGGGAGATCCTCTCGATCGCCTTCGCGGGCAACGGCCAGCACCAGGACGCCGGCGGCAAGATCGTCCACGCCGCGCCGAACACCAGCTCCAACATCTTCGCCAAGTCGATCAGCAAGGACGGCGGGCGCTCCAGCTACCGCGGGCTGCTCGAGGTGGCCAAGGGAGCCGGCGGCTCGAAGTCGAAGGTCGTCTGCGACGCGCTCCTGCTCGACGAGGAGAGCCGCTCGGACACCTACCCGACGATCCGGATCGGCGAGGACGACGTCGACGTCGGCCACGAGGCCACGGTCTCCAAGGTCGGCGATGAGCAGCTCTTCTACCTGATGGCCCACGGCATCGACGAGGAAGAGGCCGGGAAGCTGATCGTCAACGGCTTCATCGAGCCGATCGTCAAGGAGCTGCCGATGGAGTACGCGGTCGAGATGAACCGCCTGATCGAGCTCCAGATGGAGGGCTCGATCGGATGACCCAGGCCGTCTCCGAGCCTTCCTTCCTGGCCGAGCGCCGGGCCGCCGCCCAGGACGCACTGGCCGGGCTCGAGCTGCCGAGCTTCCGCGGGGTGGCCGGCTGGGAGTTCACCCCGGTCGACGACCTCGTGCTCGAGGACTGGGAGCCGGCTCCCGGCGGGCGCCCGGGCAGCGCCGAGGGGCCGCTCATCGCCCCGGAGGGAGCGGCCGGCCCGTCGGCCGAGGCGGCCACCTCCGAGGGCCCGATCGTGATGTCCCTCGCGCAGGCCGCCGACCAGCACCCCGAGCTCGTCGAGCGCCACCTCGGGAGCGTCGTGCCGACCGGCTCCACCGCGCTGGTCGCCCGCAACGACGCGCAGTGGAGCGACGGAACCTTCGTCTACGTGCCGCGCGGGGTCGCCCTCGACGCCCCGGTCTGGCTGGAGACGATCCACGAGGCCGCCGGCACCTCGCTGGCCTGGCGCCTGCTCGTGGTACTCGAGGAGGGCGCGCAGGCCGAGGTCTGGCACCAGAGCCTCTCGGCCGACGCCGAGGCCGAGGGCCTGCTCAACGGCGTCGTCGAGCTGGTGGTGGGGGAGGGTGCGAAGCTGCGCTTCGTCGACGCCCAGGCCCTCAACGAGAACAGCTGGCTCTTCGGCAGCCAGCGCGCCGTGGTCGCCCGTGACGGCGCCGTGGACTGGGTCACCCTCGGTTTCGGCTCGGCCAACGGCAAGGTCTTCCTGGAGACCAGGCTCGACGGCCCCGGCGCCGACGCCCGGGTTACCGGCGCCTACGCGATCGACGGGCGCCAGCACATCGACTACGACACCCTCCAGGAGCACGCCGCCCCCGACACCACCTCCGACCTGGCCTTCCGGGGCATCCTCGAAGGCCGCTCGACCGCGGTCTGGCGCGGGATGATCCAGGTCGACGAGGGCGCCCAGTCGACCGACGCCTTCCAGGAGTCGCGCAACCTGCTGCTCAGCCGCAAGGCCCACGCCGACGCCATCCCGGGCCTGGAGATCCTCGCCAACGACGTGCGCTGCACCCACGCCGCGGCGATCGCCCAGGTCGACCCCGACCAGCTCTTCTACCTGCGCTCCCACGGCCTGCCCGAGGGCGAGGCCCGGCGCCTGGTGATCGAGGGCTTCCTCCACGAGCTGGTGGAGCGGTTCGGGGAAGGCCCGCTCCGTGACGCCGTCACCGCCGCCATCGAGGAGCGGATGCGGCTGATCCTCAGCGCCTGAGCCGATGGCCGGCGAGCGCCTCGTCGTCCTCTACGACGAGGACTGCCGCTGGTGCCGCTGGTCGGTCGCGCGCCTGGTCGCCTTCGACCGGCACCGGCGGCTGCGGCTCGTCCCGATCCAGGGGGAGGAGGGGGACCGGCTGCTGGCCGGCGTCCCCGAGGGCGAGCGCCTGGAGAGCGCCCACGCGGTCACGCCCGACGGCCGCGTCCATTCCGGCGGCGACGCTGCCGCGCCGGTCGCTTCCGTACTTCCCGCCCTCTCGTTCGGGGTCCCGCTGCTCACCGCGCTTCCGGGCCCCACGCGCGCGGCCTACCGCCTGGTCGCCGACAACCGCTCGCGGCTCGGCGGCCGCCTGAACGACGAGGCGATCGCGAAGGCCGACCGGCTGATCGCCTCGCGGCGCGACTAGTAGCCGAGTTCGTCGAGGACGCTGGAGCCGCCCTTGGGCTTGCGCTCCTTGGCCGCCTTGCGCTCCTCGCGGCGGTCCTCCTCGGTGACGAAGCGGATCGTCGCGCCGACGCTCCCGTCCTGGGCGGCCTTGAGCTGCTCCTTGCTGACGCGGTCGCCGCCGCGCCGGCGCTCCTTGGCCCGCTCGCTGCGCTCGCGGTCGCGCTGCTTGGCCGCGCGCACCTTTCCGAGCCGCTGGGCGGCCTGCTCGCGGTCCAGGGCGACGGTCCAGAGCGCCTGCTGCGGGGCCATCGAGATGATCGTGGCGGCCATCGCCTTGTCGATCCGGCCGGCGCCGAGCGACCCGTTGGCGATGTTCCGCGCCCGCGGGCGCGCGTCCTCGTCGGCGGCCACCAGGGCGGAGATGTCGCCGCGCTCGCGCGGGGCGAGGATCGAGAAGGACTCGCGGACGGCCCGTTCGGGTCCGAAGAGGTCCATCGTCGCGCGGGAGGCGTCGCGCAGGTCGTCGATCGGCAGGTCGGCGCGGCTGCGCGGGAGGGCCGGCGGCTTGCGGCGGCCCTTGGCCTTGCCCCTCTTCTTCCCCTTGGGCTTCTTCTGCGCCTCGGGGGCCTCCTGCGCTTGGGTTTCCTGAGCCGGCTCTGCGGCGGGGGCCTCCTCTGTCTTTGGCGCGGCGGCCGGGGCCTCCTGCGCTGCCGGCTCCGCGGCGGGGGCCTCCTCCTGCGCCGTCGCCTCTTCCTCGCCGTCGCTCACGCCGCCGACCCGATGCTCTCGAGCGCCTCGCGAAGCTGGTTCACGCTCTGGTGGCTGATCCCCACCAGGTGCACGTGGCGGTAACGGACGATCCCTTCCTCGTCGACGATGATCACCGCGCGCCGCGTGCCGATCACCGGCGCGGTCAGCCCGTACTCGCCGGCCACCTTGCGGCCCACGTCGGCGAGCAGCGGCACGGTCAGCCCGTGCTTGGAGATGAACCTCTCGTGGGAGTCGAGGTCCTGGCCGGAGATACCGACCACGGTGGCTCCCAGCGACTCCATCTCCTCGCTGTTGTCCCGGTAGGAGCAGAACTGCTTGGTACAGCCGGGCGTGTCGTCGCCGGGGTAGAAGAGGAGGACGACCCGCTCGCCCCGGTGGTCGGACAGGCGGAAGCTCCCGTCGGTGCCGGGCAGCTCGAAGTCCGGGGCCGGGTCACCGACCTGGGGTCCCTTCGCCATCGGTGAGAGAGTATGCCAGTGGCGCAATCGTGGATAGGGGAGAACGCCCCGGCGATGGCCCAGGCCGCCGAGCGCGACCTGGAGGCGCTGGTCGCGATCTCCTCCCCGTCGGCCGACCTCGAGGCCGCCGAACGGGCGGTGGCCGTGGCCACCGCGATGGCCCCGCCCGGCGCCGAGGCCCAGAGGCTTCCCTCCTCCACGCCCGGGCACGCCCCCGACCTGCTGCTCACCGTTCGCGGGCCGGGGACGCGCCGGCTCCTCCTGGTCGGCCACCTGGACACCGTGGTCGCCCATGACGAGTTCATCTCCCCGCGGCGGTCGGGGAACCACCTGATCGGCTCGGGGACCTACGACATGAAGGGCGGCGACGCGATCGCCCTGGGCCTGCTGGGCGCCCTCGCCGGCCGGGAGGAGCTCGCCGAGGCCTCGCTCCTGCTCGTAAACGACGAGGAGTGGCGCACCGGCCCCTTCGCCCACGCCCCCCGCTTTGCCGGGTTCGACGCCTGCCTGTGCTTCGAGGGCGGCCAGCAGGCCGACGGGGGCGAGGACGCCGTGGTCGTCAGGCGCAAGGCGGCTATAGCGCTGAGGGTCACGGCGAAGGGCCGGGCGGCCCACAGCGGCTCGGCGCCCGAGCGCGGGGCCAATGCGCTCCTGGCCCTGGCCGAGGTGGCCCGGATCGTCGCCGCCTGCTCCGACCCGGACGGACCCGAGCGGCTAACCGCGGTGCCGACCCAGATGCAGGCCGGGGTGGCGCTCAACGTGGTGCCGCCCGCCGGTGAGCTCGTCTGCGACCTGCGCGCCGACCGGATCGAGGCCTTCGACCCGGTGGAGGCGGCGATACCCGCGCGGGTCGGGGAGGTGGCGATCGAGGTGGTGCGTGACCGCGAGTGGCCCGGGATGGACAGCGCCGGGGCCGCCGCCGGCGTACTGGCGGGCGCCTCGCAGGCGCTGGGCCGGCCGCTGGTGGCCGGGGAGCGGGGCGGGGCCAGCGACGCCAGCCACTTTGCGGCCACGATCCCGGTGACGATCGACGGCCTGGGACCCTGCGGAGGGCACGCCCACCACCCCGACGAATACGCGGAAGTACCCCTCCTGGGGCGCTGCGAGGTGGCCCTGGCGGTCGCCGACGCGGTCCTCAAAACGCAGTAACCGCGGGCCCTGGGGCCGGTTCCGGGCCGGGTGACGTAATCCCGCAGCCGCATTCGCTAGCATGTCGCAGACGTTGTGACCAAAGCCGAGTCCCCGGGGTCACCGACACCGGGGAGCGGGGGAACCAATTGGCCCTAGTGGCCGGGGGCGAATCGTCGCCAGTGAGTGACGTAGCGCGGCCCTTTTTCGCGCGAGCCCGACAGCTAACCCCGCAGGCGCTCCAAAAGAGGGGGTCCCCCCGATGTTCGCCGTACGAACGAGAACGCTATTGACCATTACCGCCGCGGGCGCCGCGGTCTGCGTGCCGGCCGCCCAGGCCGGTGCCGAGACCCAGGCGCCGGTGCCGCAGGTCTCCGCCAAGCAGCTCAAGAAGGGCAGCAAGGGCGCCGAGGTGAGCGCCCTGCAGGAGCTCCTCGGGCGCGTCGGCCTGCCGACCGCCATCACCGGCGAGTACGCCGACAAGACCGTCGAGGCGGTCAAGCGCTTCCAGTTCGCGGCCCGGCTGCCGGTCACCGGCACCGCCGACCGCGCCTCCATCGCCTCGATCCGCTTGGCCGCCCGAGGCCCGCGCAACGTCGAGGCCAGCGGCGGCCTCAACTACGGCAGCAAGGGCAAGCGCTTCAGCCGGCTCGGCCAGCGGATCCCGCTGGTGCCGGGGATGAGCGGCCGCGACATCCGCGAGCTGCAGGACTACCTGCGCCGTGCCCACGTGAAGGGCGCCCCCAAGCCGGACGGCTCCTACTCCGACTCGACCCGGGTCGCGGTCAGGCGGTTCGAGGCCAAGCGCAAGCGGGCGGTCGACGGCAGCCTCGACGCCGGGGACATCTACGAGCTGCGCACCCTGGTCGGCGACAGCGCCACCGAGGGCCAGGAGGATGACCCCGCCGGCGGCGACGCGCCGACCCGGCTGGCTCCCGGCGACCGCGCCCGCCTGGGCTCCGACGGCCTGGCGATCGCCCCCGAGAACGCTCCCGAGGCGGTCAAGCGCGTGATCGCCGCCGGCAACCGCATCGCCAAGACCCCGTACAAGTGGGGCGGCGGCCACGGGCGCTGGAACGACAGCGGCTACGACTGCTCGGGCTCGGTCAGCTACGCGCTGCGCGGCGGCGGCCTGGTCAAGGCCTCTGCTCCGTCCTACGGCTACTACAACTACGGCGCCGCCGGCGCGGGCAAGTGGATCACGATCTACACCAACGCCGGCCACATGTACATGGTCGTCGCCGGGCTGCGCTTCGACACCAGCGGCCGCAGCGGCGACACCGGGTCGCGCTGGCAGAAGGCCATGCGCTCCAACAGCGGCTTCAAGGTCCGCCACCCGTCCGGGTACTGAGCGCGGGCTAGTCGCCGTCGGCGGGCGGCCTGCGGCCGCGCTTGCGCTCGGCCTGCCTGCGCTTCTCGGCGAGCCTTCGCTCGCGGGAGGCGCGGGTCGGGCGAGTCGCCCGGCGCCGCGGCGCGACCTTCAGCGCGTCGGAGAGCTTCATACGCAGGCGCTCCAGCGCTTTCTCCCGGTTGCGCGCCTGGCTGCGCGAGTCCTGGGCCACGGTGGTGACGACCGGCCCGCAGCGCTCGCTGATCAGCCGGCGCTGGGATTCGGTCAGCGAACGGCTCGCCCGCACGTCGAAGATCGCCTCCACCCGCGTGTCGCTGGTGTTGGCGTGCTGGCCTCCGGGCCCGGAGGAGCGCGTGGTGCGCAGCTGCACCTCGCTCACCGGAATCGACACCCCGCGGCCGAGCTGAAGGCGGTCAGAGCTCACGGTTTCCACTGGTGAACAAGGCGTTTACGAAAAATCGCCCGCTCATGGCCACGGATGGTAATTTCGCGCCTCTGCAACGCAGCACCATCAGGGAGGACTCAAGAGGAATGCCCACTGGGACAGTCAAGTGGTTCAGCGACGAGAAGGGTTTCGGTTTCATTACGCCCGACGAGGGCAGCCGCGACCTGTTCGTTCACCATACGGCGATCAACGGCGACGGTTACCGAACCCTCGCCGAGGGAGCCCGCGTTTCCTACGAGGAGGAGCCCAGCGACAAGGGACCCAAGGCGGTGGACGTCACCAAGCTTTGACCCGTCCGCAAGGACCGCTTCGAGGGGCCCCGCAAGGGGCCCCTTTTTCGTTCACGGGCCGGGGTAGGGGCCCTGGCCGCGCCGGGCGTCCGAGCGACGGATCATGAACAGGATGAACGAGATCACGAAGCCCAGGACGGCGATGCCCATGAAGATCAGCCCGACGACGCTCAAGTCGATGCCCACTACCTGGGTCTCGTTGACGGCGAAGTAGAGCACCGCGCCCACGGCAAGGAGGATGAGCCAGCCTGCGTATGCCATCGCGCCAGCGTACATGGCCCCGGGGCCGGCACGTATCCTGTGGGCATGACCACCACCGCAGGTGCCAGCGCGTACGAGATCCCGCAGGAGTTCGCCGACTTCCGGGAGACGATCCGCCAGATCGCCCAGGAGAAGATCGCCCCCCGGGCCCACGACATCGACGCCAGCGCCGAGTACCCGTGGGACATCCGCGAGCTGCTGGCCGAGAACGACATCCTCGGCCTTCCCTTCGAGGCCGAGTATGGGGGCACCGGCACCGGCACCCTGATGCTGAGCATCGCCACCGAGGAGATCGCCAAGGTCTGCGCCTCCTCCTCGCTGATCCTGATGGTCCAGGACCTCGGCACGCTCCCGATCCAGCTCTTCGGCACCGACGAGCAGAAGGAGCGCTTCCTGCCCAGGTGCGCCACCGGTGAGCTCTCCCCGGCCTTCGCCCTCTCCGAGCCCGAGGCCGGCTCCGACCCGGCGTCGATGCGGACGACCGCCGTCCAGGACGGTGACGAGTGGGTGATCAACGGCACCAAGAACTGGATCACCAACGTCGGCGTCGCCGACTTCTACGTGGTGATGGCCAGCACCGACCGCGAGAACCGCAGGATCGGCGCCTTCATCGTCGAGAAGGACCGCGAGGGGCTCTCGATCGGCAAGCTCGAGAAGAAGATGGGGATCAAGGGCTCGCCGACCGGCTCGCCGGTCTTCGAGGACGTCCGGATCCCGGCCGAGAACGTGATCGGCGATCCGGAGAAGGGGCTCGGCGTGGCGCTCGGGGTGCTGCAGCGCACCCGGCTGGGCGCCGCCGCGCAGGCGGTCGGCATCGCCCAGGGCGCCACCGACTACGCCAACGCCTACGCCAAGGAGCGCATCACCTTCGGCAAGCCGATCCACCAGCACCAGGGGATCGCCTTCAAGCTCGCCGACATGGAGGCGCGGACCGCCGCCGCCCGCGAGCTGACCTACCGCGCCTCGGCCGCGGTGGACCGCGAGGAGCCGGGGCTGGCCAAGCTCACCTCGATGGCCAAGCTGATCGCCTCCGACGTGGCGATGTGGGTCACCACCCAGGCCGTGCAGGTGCTCGGCGGCTACGGGTACGTGAGCGAGTACCCGGTCGAGCGGATGATGCGCGACGCCAAGATCACCCAGATCTACGAGGGCACCAACGAGATCCAGCGCATTGTCATCTCCCGGGAGATGGCCTAGGCCGCGCGGTGCCCCCGGTCCGCCGAATCGCCGTATCCGCGGCGGTCGCCCTGGCCGCGGGGCTCTCGGTGGCCACCCTGCTCGGCGGCTTCAGCCCCAGCTCGACGGCCAGGACCGTCCAGTGGATCGCGATCATCGGGCTGGCGGTCGCCGTGGTCTTCGGCGGGGCGATCATGATCGCGCTGAAGATGGCCGACTGGTCTTCCGGCGGGTCGGAGGAGGAGTTCGAGGAGCTGGTGGTGGAGAGCGAGCGGCTCGCCGCGGAGGGCGTGGCCGCCGAGCCCGACGAGATGGAGTTCCTCGAGCTCGACCCGTGGTCGGACGAGGACTTCGAGGAGCTCGTCCGTGACGCCCTCGACGACCTGCCCGACCTGCTGCGCGAGGCGCTCAACCGCAACGTCGCCGTCGTGATCTCCGACGGTGGCCGCCGCCACCGCGCCTACGGCCTCTATCAGGGCGACGGCGCCCACCGCGACGACTACAGCGACAGGATCATCATCTTCCGCGACACCCTGCGCCGCGACTTCGGCCACGACCCCGAACTGCTGCGCGAGCAGGTCACGATCACCGTGCGCCACGAGCTCGCCCACCACATCGGCTTCGACGAGCTCGGCGTTCAGGGGCTCGGGCTCTAGCCCGGCCCCGCTGCCTGTCTCCTGTCCGCCCGGCTAGCGGGGCGACATCCGGATCGCGCCGTCGAGGCGGATCGTCTCGCCGTTGAGCATCGGGTTCTCGACGATCGACTCCACGAGCTGGCCGTACTCGGCCGGGCGGCCCAGGCGGCTCGGGAACGGCACCTGGGCGCCTAGCGCGTCGCGCTGCTCCTGGGGCAGGGCTCCAAGCAGGGGCGTGTCGAAGAGGCCGGGGGCGATCGTGTTGACGCGGATCCCCTTGTCGGCGAGGTCGCGCGCGGCGGGGATCGTCATGCCGACGACGCCGCCCTTGGAGGCCGAGTAGGCGATCTGGCCGACCTGACCCTCGAAGGCGGCCACGGAGGCGGTGTTGATCACCACGCCGCGCTCGCCCTCATCGTCGGGCTCGTTGTCCGAGAGCATCCTGAACGCGGCGAGGCGCATCACGTTGAAGGTGCCGATGAGGTTGATGTCGATGATCACCTTGAAGGCGTCGAGCGGGTGGGGCCCCTTGCTCGAGGCGACCTTGATCGGGATCCCGGTGCCGGCGCAGGAGACGGCGATCCGCAGCCCGCCATCGGCCTCGGCGGCCTTGTCGACGGCGGCCTGGACCTCGTCCTCCTCGCGCACGTCGCACTGGACGAAGGCAATGCCGAGCTCCTCGGCGAGCGGCTCGCCCTTCTCGGGGTTTACGTCGGCGATGACCACCTTGGCGCCGGCCTCGTGGAGCCGGCGGACCGTAGCCTCGCCCAGGCCTGAAGCCCCTCCCGATACCAGTGCGCCGCTGCCTTCGGTCTTCATCGCTTCCCCTTGAATTCGCTTGCCATGGGCCGATCCTACGCCAGCGGCACTGGCGCCGGTCGGCCGGTGGGGTATCGTTCAGCCCGCCGGTACATACGACCGGCACAAAGGCCCCGTGGTGTGCGACCGCCGGGGAGCAACGCCCGTGGTGTGCGACCGCCGGGCCCACAACAGAGAGGAACCGAAATGCCCGAAGCAGTGATCGTCGACATCGTCCGGACCCCCGTGGGGCGCGCCTTCAAGGGCTCGCTGGCCACGCTGCGTCCCGACGAGACAACCGCCTTCGTCATCGACCAGCTCCTTGAGCGCAACCCCCAGGTCGACCCCTCGCTCATCGAGGAGGTCATCTGCGGCTGTGGCCTCCCGCAGGGGCTGCAGGCCAACAACATCGGCCGCATCGCCGTCCTGCTGAGCGAGAAGCTCGGCGACGAGACCGCCGGTTCGACCGTCTCGCGCTACTGCGCCTCGGGCCTGGATGCGATCCGCCAGGCGGCCAACGACATCGTCGCCGGCCAGGGCGATGCCTACATCGCCGCCGGCGTGGAGTTCGTCTCCCGTTACAACGCCGCCCAGGAGGCCGGCCACCCGGAGGACCAGAACGAGAAGCTCCAGGGCAAGGAGCCCGGCCAGCCGGACGCCTACATCGCCATGGGCCTGACCGCGGAGAACGTCGCCGAGAAGTACGGCGTCTCGCGCGAGGCCCAGGACGAGTTCGCCCAGCGCTCCCAGGAGCGCGCCGTGGCCGCCCAGGAGAGCGGCTTCTTCGACCGCGAGATCGTGCCGGTCACCCTCGAGGACGGCACCGTGGTGACCAAGGATGACGGCCCGCGGGCCAGCTCCTCGGTGGAGAAGCTCGCCACGCTGGAGCCGGCCTTCCGCGAGGGGGGAACGGTTACCGCCGGTAACGCCTGCCCGCTCAACGACGGCGCCGCCGCGGCGCTGATCATGAGCGCCGACAAGGCGGCCGAGCTCGGCCTCAAGCCGCGCGCGAAGATCGTCACCGCGGCCACCTGGGGCAACGAGCCCGAGTACATGGGGGTTGCCCCGATCGGCGCGATCAGGAAGGCGCTCGACCGGGCCGGCCTGACCATCGACCAGATCGACGTGGTCGAGCTCAACGAGGCGTTCGCCGCCCAGGTGCTGCCGATCGCCGACGAGGTCGGCATCGACATGGAGAAGCTCAACCCGCACGGCGGCGCTATCGCCCTCGGCCACCCGTTCGGGATGACCGGGGTGCGGATGATGGCCACCCTGATCAACGACCTCGAGACGCTCGACGGCCGTTACGGGATCGAGACGATGTGCGTCGCCCAGGGCCAGGGCGAGGCGATGATCATCGAGCGCGTCTCCTAGTCAGGAGGCCAGCCGCGAAAGCGAGAGGGTGAAGAGGCGGTCCGGGTCGTGGAAGGCCCGGACCTCCTCGAGCCCGGCGGCGGCCAGGTCGGCGGCGAGGCGCTCCGGCGTGAACTTGGCGCTGATCTCGGTGCGGATCTCCTCGCCCTCTTCGAGGTCGACTTCCATCTCCAGCGAGTCGATCGGCACCGACATAGGCCGCGTGGCCCGCAGCCGCATCTCTATCCACTCCTCGTCCTCGTCCCAGATGGCGACGTGCTCGAAGGCCTCGACGTCGAAGTCGGCGCCGAGCTCGCGGTTGACCACGCGCAGGACGTTGCGGTTGAACTGCGCGGTCACGCCGGCCGAGTCGTCGTAGGCGGCGACCAGCCGCTCGCGGTCCTTGACCAGGTCGGCGCCCAGCAGCAGGAAGTCGGTTTCCGGCCGCAGGAGCCCGGCGATGGAGCTGAGCAGCTCGCGCCGCTCGGCGGGGCGGAAGTTGCCGATCGTGCCGCCGAGCAGGGCCACGACCCGCGGCTGCCCGTCGGCCGGGGGCGGCACCTCGCCCAGGTGGCGGACGAAGTCGCCGACGATCCCGGTCACCTCCACGCCGGGGAGCTCCCCGGCGCAGCGGGCGGCACAGTCGCGGACCATCTGCTCGGTCACGTCGACCGGCAGGTAGCGCGCCAGGGAACCCCCATCCACGCCCGCGGCCAGCAGGACCATCGTCTTCTCCGCCGTGCCCGAGCCGAGCTCGACCAGCTCGGCCACCTGCGTGGCGGCGACGATCTCGCCGGACTGCTCGACGAGGATCGAGCGCTCGGCGCGGGTCGGGTAGTACTCGGGAAGCTCGCAGATCCGGTCGAAGAGCTCGGCGCCGGCCGTGTCGTAAAAGTGCTTGGGCGGGATCTCCTTGAGCGGCCGGGAGAGCCCGTCGCGCACGTCGGCGCCGAGCGTGCGCTCGTCGCCTTCGCCGAGCAGCGAGATGACCCGCGGGCCGGGGGCCGGCCGGACGTCGCTCATGCCGCGTCCCGGGCCAGCCGCAGGCCGGAGAAGATCTGGCGGCGCCGGGGGAGGTCCCAGTTCCTGAACGTCGGCGTGGCCACGCGGGCCGCGGTGGCCCACGAGCCACCGCGCAGTACCCGGTAGCCCTCACCGAAGAACACCTCCGAGTACTCGGGGTAGGGGTGGGGCGTGAAGCCCGGGTAGCCGTCGAACTCGGTAGCCGTCCACTCCCAGACGTTGCCGATCAGGTCCAGGGCGCCGCAGTCGCTGGCCCCCGAGGGGAAGAGCCCGACCGGGGCGGTGTCGAAGCCGTCCTGCCCGGTCCAGCCGTCTTCCGGGCCCGGCGCGGACCCGCCGCTCCAGGTGGCGGCGAGCTCCCACTCGGCCTCGGTCGGCAGGCGCGCCTCGCGCGAGCGGGCGAAGGCCCGGGCCTCGAACCAGCTGACGTGGGCCACCGGGCGGGCCGGCTCGAGGGGGCGCTCGCCGCAGGCGGTCCGCTCGGTGCCGGCCTCGCGGTTCCAGTAGAGGGGCGCGCGGGCGTCCTCGTCCGAGCGCCACTGCCAGCCCTCCTCGCACCACAGGGCGCGGTCCTCGTAGCCGCCCTCCTCGACGAACCCGAGCCAGTCGCCGGTGGTGACCGGCACCGCCCCGATCTCGAACCCGTCCACCTCGACCTCCATCGCCGGCCGCTCGTTGTCAAAGGCAAAGCCGGGCCCGTCGTGGCCCTGGAGGAAGGCGCCGCCGGCGACCTCCACGAACTCGAGCCCGGATCGCTGCCCCGTGGCCGGGCCGGGCTCGCGGCGGTATGCGGGCGCGAAGCCCTCCAGCCCGGCGAGCAGCACGGCCTGGCACATCGTCTCCATGTGCTGCTGCTCGTGGCGCAGGACCATGTCGAAGAGCTCCTCGTCCACGCCCTCGCGCGCGGCGGCGTCGAGGGTCCGCTCCCGGACGGCGGCCAGGTAGGCGATCGCCCCGTCGGCGTCGAGGCTCTCGACGTCGCCGCGCATCGCCCGCGGAGTCTCGAGCGCGTCGTAGACGCCGCTCAGGTCGGGCATCAGCGCCGGCTCCCCGGCGTGCTGCTGCACCAGCCAGAGGTCCTCGTAGGCGGCGATGTGGGCCAGGTCCCAGGCCAGCGGGCTCATCAGCGGGTCGAACTGGCGGTTGAGGTCGGCCTCGTCGATCGCCGCGGCGAAGGCGAGGGTCCGCTCCCGGGTGTCGGCCAGCCCCGCGAGCAGTTCGGCCTGCGCCGGGAGTTCGGTAGCCCGCTGGCTCATCGGCCTCTTGCGGTCAGCCGGCCTCGCCGAGGGCGGCGCGGTCGGCGACGACCTCCAGGCGCTCCCGCGGCAGGAGCGAGGCCGGGGCCTCGAGGGTCGGCTCGCCGAGGGTGCGTGCCAGGGCGTCGGCCTTGCCCGCGCCGGTTACCAGGAGCAGGAGCGAGCGGGCCTCTCCCAGCGTGTCGAGCGACATCGTGACCCGCTCGGGCGGGGGCTTGGGGGAGTCGTCCACCGGGAGCACGCGCGATCCGTGCTGCTCGAGCGTCGCGTGGCCGGGAAAGAGCGAGGCGGTATGGCCGTCGGGGCCGAGGCCGAGCAGGGCGGCGTCGAGCACGACGTCGCCGAGCTCCTTGGCGTAGGCGGCGGCGGCCGCTTCGGGGCCGAGCGTCCCGTCGACGGTGTGGAGGGTCGCCGCCGGCAGGTCAATGGTCATCAGGATGAGCTTGGCGTTGGATTCCGGGTCGTCGAGGGCCACGCAGCGCTCGTCGGCCAGCCAGAGGTGCACGTTCTCGCCGCTGCCGACCAGGTCGCCGAGCAGCTCGTAGGTGCGGACCGGGGTGTTGCCCCCGGAGAGGGCCACGTGGGCGACGCCGCGCTCGGCGATGGCCTCGCCGATCGTCTCGGCCAGCCTGGCGGCGCAGTAACGGGCCGCGGCCTCGCCGTCGGCCTGCGCGGTGACCTCCGGGGCGCTCACGCTGCCGGCCCCGGCACGCCGTTTCCGTTGGGGACGGGGGCCAGTGCCGGCCGGTCGGCGTCGAGCTCCTCGTGGCCGGCGGCGTACTCCTCCTCGGCGGCGATCAGCTTCATGACCGCGTTGATCAGCGCCAGGTGGGTGAAGGCCTGGGGGAAGTTGCCCAGGTGGCGCCCGGTGGCGGCGTCGATCTCCTCGGCGTACAGCTGCAGCGGGCTGGAGAAGGAGAGGAGCTTCTCGCAGAGCGTGCGGGCGAACTCCAGGTGGCCGACGTCGACCAGGGCGGAGACCAGCCAGAACGAGCAGATGGCGAACGAGCCCTCCTTGCCCGAGAGGCCGTCGTCGGTGGTGTCGGTGCGGTAGCGCAGGACGAAGCCGTCCTCGGTGAGGTCCTCGGCGATTCCGAGCACCGTGGCCATCACGTGCGGGTCGTCGGGCGGAAGGAAGCGCACGAGCGGAATCAGGAGCAGCGCGGCGTCGAGCTCGTTGGTCCCGTAGTGCTGGCGGAAGCGGCCGGTCTCCGGGTCGATCCCGTTCTCCATCACGTCGGCCTTGATCTCGTCGGCCACCGCCTCCCAGCGCTCGGCGCGCTCCTGGTCGTTGCGCAGCCGGGCCAGGCGGGCGCCGCGGTCGCAGGCCACCCAGCAGAAGACCTTCGAGGAGACGAAGTGCTGGGGCTCGCCGCGCACCTCCCAGATGCCGCGGTCGGGCTCCCGCCAGTGCTCGATGGCCTGCTCGACCTGCCGGACGAGGATCGGCCAGGCCGACTCGGGCAGCTGGTCGCGGTTCTTGGTGTGGATGTAGACCGAGTCCAGCAGCGATCCCCAGACGTCGTGCTGCTTCTGGTTGTAGGCGCCGTTGCCGATCCTCACCGGCCTGGACTCCTCATAGCCCTCGAGGTGGTCGAGCGTCGACTCCTCGATCTCGGTCTCCCCGCCGATCCCGTAGAGCACCTGCAGGTCGCGCTCCCCGCCGGCCACGTCCTCGATGAAGTAGTAGTAGTCGCCGGCCTCCTGGGCGAAGCCGAGCGAGTACAGGCCCCAGAGCATGAAGGTCGAGTCCCGGATCCACGAGTAGCGGTAGTCCCAGTTGCGCTCGCCCCCGGGAGTCTCCGGCAGCGAGGTCGTCGCCGCCGCGCACATCGCCCCGGTGGGGGCGTAGGTGAGGCCCTTGAGGGTGAGCGCGCTGCGCTGCAGGTAGACCCGCCACGGGTGGTCGGGGAAGGTGCCGTGGGCCAGCCAGTCGTGCCAGAAGTCGGCGGTATAGGTGAGCCGGCGGTAGGCCTCGTCGTAGCTCGCCGGAGCCGGGTGCTCGGACCAGCTCAGCGCCACGAAGGCGGTGTCGCCCTCGCGCAGCGTCGTGCGGGCGCGGGCGCGGCCGCTCTCGAAGCCCAGGCGAAGGTCGGTGGTCAGGCGCAGCTCGAGGTCGTTGCCCTCCGCCGTGGCGATCCCCACGCCGTAGCCGTCATCGCCGTACGCCCAGGTGACCGGGGTGGCGCCGTAGTCGAGCTTGGGCTCGCACTCGACGTGCATCTCGACCTGGCCGTTGATACAGCGCATCGTGCGCAGCAGCACGTGGGCGGCGTCGTTGTCGGTGGGCGAGCGCCGGTGGGTGTGGGAGCGCTCGGAATCGTGGTGCCAGGGGCCGATCAGCAGGACGTCCTGGCAGACCACCCAGCCGGTCCGGGTTCCCCACGTGGTTTCGAGGATCATCGTGCCCGGCACGTAGCGACGGCCGGTGGGAACGCGCTGGTCGGCCGGGGAGATGCGGAAGCCGCCCGCGTCGCGGTCGAGCATCGCGCCGAAGATCGAGGGGCCGTCCACCCGGGGCAGGCACATCCACTCCACCCGCCCGCTGGGGGCGACCAGGCAGGTCGACTCGCAGTCGGAGAGGAACGCGTAGTCGGCGATCGGCGGGAACGGGCTCCCGGCCAGGGTGCCGTCGTGGACGAGCGGTTCCATCGGCGAAACGCTACCGCCTGCAGCGATGCCGGTCGCCATCGGCGCTGCAACGGCGATAGGCTCGCGGCGCCGATGAGCCAAGCGCCCGATCGCAACCTCGCCCTCGAGCTGGTCCGCGTCACCGAAGCCGCCGCGCTCGCCGCCGCCCGGCTGGTGGGCCGGGGTGACAAGGAGGCCGCCGACCAGGCCGCCGTAGACGCCATGCGGGGCGTGCTCGAGACCGTCCCGATGGACGGCATCGTGGTGATCGGCGAGGGCGAGAAGGACGAGGCCCCGATGCTCTTCAACGGCGAGGAGGTCGGCGACGGCTCCGAGCCGAAGGTCGATATCGCCGTCGACCCGCTCGAGGGCACCACCCTCACCGCCCGGGGGATGCCCAACGCCCTCGCCGTGATCGCCGTCTCCCCCCGCGGGACGATGTTCGACCCGGGCCCCTGCGTATACATGGAGAAGCTCGCCGGCGACGAGGAGATCGCCGACCTGCTCAACCTCGACACGCCGATCGGCGAGCTCTGCGAGCAGGTCGCCGAGCGCAAGGGCACCGACATCGGCGACGTGAGCGTCGTCGTCCTGGACCGCGACCGCCACCAGGAGGGGATCGACGCCATCCGCGAGGCCGGCGCCCGCGTGCGCCTGGTCAGCGACGGCGACGTCAGCGCCGCGCTGCTCGCGGTGAGCGAGCGCTCTCCGGTCGACCTGCTCTGGGGCGTGGGGGGCACGCCGGAGGGCGTGATCTCCGCGGCGGCGATCAAGGCGATCGGCGGTGGCATGGTCGGTCGCCTGTGGCCGCGCAACGAGGAGGAGCGCCAGGCGGCGATCGACGGCGGCTACGACCTCGACCGCCAGCTCACCCAGGACGACCTGGTTGCCGGCGAGGACAGCTTCTTCTCGGCCACCGGGGTAACCGACGGCGACGTCCTCCAGGGGGTCCGTTACGAGGGGGCCGGGGTCGTCTCGACCGAATCGGTGGTGATGCGCTCGCGCTCGGGAACGGTCCGTCGCGTCGGCGCCCGCCACAATCGCGAGAAGCTTCGCGGCATCGTCGGCGCCCGCTACGGCTGAGCGGCGGCGGAGTCCCTGCGCCTCTGCCCGGGTCCCGGTCCTTCGGGGTCGGGCACCTCGGCGATAGCGGCGAAGCGGCCCACGCGGGAAGGGGCGAGGTCGAACCGGGCCAGCGACTTGAGGAAGCCGTAGGTGACCAGTACGTGGATCCGCGACTGGGTGGCCGCGTAGGCCCAGCGGGTGAAGGCCGCGGCGATCCGCGGGTAGTAGTTGGCGACG
>JBJTBE010000089.1:0-6786 GCA_046091165.1 Solirubrobacterales bacterium
CCTATGGAAACGGCGTCGGCGCCCAGGGCCAGAGCCTTTGCGGCGTCGGCGCCGGTCCGTATCCCCCCGGAGACGACGAGCTGGACCTTGCGGTGGAGGCCCAGGTCGGTGAGCGACTCGACGGCCTGCGGGATGGCGCTGAGTATCGGGATGCCGACGTGCTCGATGAATACGTCCTGCGTGGCTGCGGTGCCTCCCTCCATGCCATCGAGGACGACCACGTCGGCGCCGGCCTTGGCGGCCAGGGCGACATCGAAGTACGGTCGCGAGGCGGCCATTTTCACGTAGATCGGCACGCGCCAGTCGGTGATCTCGCGCAGCTCGCCGATCTTGATCTCCAGGTCGTCGGGCCCGGTCCAGTCGGGGTGGCGGCAGGCGCTGCGCTGGTCGACGCCCATCGGCAGGTCGCGCATGTCAGCGACCCGGTCGGAGATCTTTTGGCCCAGCAGCATGCCGCCGCCGCCCGGCTTGGCGCCCTGGCCGATTACCACTTCGATCGCGTCGGCCCGACGAAGGTCATCGGGGTTCATCCCGTAGCGGGAAGGAAGGAGCTGGTAGACGAGCTTGTCGGAGTGCCCCCGCTCCTCCGGCGTCATGCCGCCATCGCCGGTAGTGGTGCTCGTACCCATGGCGCTGGCCCCTCGGCCGAGCGCCTCCTTGGCCTGGGCGGACAGGGCGCCGAAGCTCATGCCCGCAATCGTGATCGGGATGTCGAGGTGGATCGGCTCGCGGGCGTAACGGTCACCGAGAGTCACCGCCGTGTCGCAGCGCTCGCGGTAGCCCTCGAGCGGGTACCGGGAGACGCTCGCCCCGAGCATGAGCAGGTCGTCAAAGTGCGGTACCTGCCGCTTGGCGCCGAATCCGCGGATGTCATAGATGCCTTCGCGGGCCTTGCGCTGGATCTCGGCGATGGCGTTGCGGTCAAAGATCGCCGACTCACGCAGCCCGGGCGACCAGCCCCCGGGCGCCCCGTTACTGCTCCCGTTCCCGCTCATCAGTAGTCCCCGGCGTTGTCGATGTCGAAGTTGTAGAGCTTCCGGGCCGAGCCGTAACGACGGAATTCACCCGGGTCCGCGTCGATTCCCGCCTCCTGCAGGAGCCCCGTCAGCTCCCCGACGTGGAATTCGCCCAGCTCCTTCTCGACGCAGTCGGCGCCGAGGCTGGCGACCGATCCGCGAACGTAGAGGTGGGCCTCGTAGATCGAGTCTCCCAGGGCGTCGCCGGCGTCGCCGCACACGACGAGGGCTCCCTTCTGGGCCATGAAGGCGCTGAGGTTGCCTACATCCCCACCCACGACGATGTTCACGCCCTTCATCGAGATCCCGGCCCGGGTGGAAGCGTTGCCGTGCACGACGACGAGGCCGCCGTGCCCTGTTGCACCCGCCGACTGGCTTGCATCGCCGTCGACGACCACGGTCCCGGACATGATGTTCTCGGCCACCCCGACGCCGGCGTTTCCGTGGATGCGGACACTGGCCTCCTGGTTCATGCCGGCGCAGTAGTAACCGACGTGACCGTCGATGTCGATCTCGAGAGGCCCGTCGACGCCGGCAGCGATCGAGTGCAGGCCCCCAGGATGAAGGACCTGCCAGCCCTGGGGACCGCCTGCTGCCGCTTCGTGGAGACGCTGGTTCAGGTCGCGAACGCTCTCCTGCGAGAGGTCCACGACTTCGACTGCGGTACTGGTACTCACGCGACCGGCTCCTTGCCCCAGACGTAGATCTGGCCCGGGCTGGGCTCCCAGACCCTGGCGTCCTCGGCGCCGGGCAGCACGGCGATGGCCCGGTATTCGGAGGCCATTGCCACCCAGTCGTCGCTCTCGCTCATTACCGCCGGCTTGCAGCCGATTGGATCGCGCAGGACGGCGAAGCCGTCCGAGGTGCCGATGGCGAAGGTGTAAAAGCCGTCGAGGTCCTCGATGGCGGCCTGCAGGGCCTGCTCGAGGCCGAGGCCTTCGCGCATCTTCCACGTCAGGTAGGCCGAGGCGACCTCAGAGTCGTTGTCCGTCTGGATCGTCAGGCCCTCCCGACGAAGCATCTCGCGCATCCGGTTGTGGTTGGAGAGCGAACCGTTGTGGACCAGGCAGATATCCAGGCCGCTGGAGAACGGGTGGGAGTGCTCGGTGGTGACCACGCTCTCGGTCGCCATGCGGGTATGGCCGAGCCCGTGGCTGGCGCTGATCTCCCGCAGGCCGAAGCGCTCGACGAACTCGGCCGGGCTCCCCTTCTCCTTGTAGATCTCGATCGAACGGCCGGCGCTCATCGGTCGCAGGTCGGGCCGGTTGGCGATCACCCAGGCGGCCGCCTCGGTGGCGTCGGCCTCTACGGCGATAACGGCGTGCGTGGCCCGCACCTCCGGCTCGCCGGCCTGGCCAAAGGCCTCCGACAGCGCGACCGAGATCTCTTCCCAGTCCTCTTCCGGGTTCGCGGAGAAGAGCGTGAGCTTGGACCAGCCGTCCGGCACCGGGTTGCGATACAGGGCAACGCCGGCGCTGTCCGGACCGCGATCGGCCATCTGGATGAGCATGTCGGAGAGGTGATCGCCGAGCTGCTCCTCGAAGGCCGTCGTCTTGCTGAAGAGTCCCGCTATCCCACACATCGGCCGTGAGCCTTTCGTCCGCGGTTGCCGAGCCTCACATCACCGCTTGAACAACATTAGTACAGCTGAAGGTAGCGGTCGATCTCCCACTTGGTGATCTGCTCGTGGGCCATCGTCCACTCGTGCTGCTTGCGCTCGATGAAGTAGTCGACGTAGTCGCGCCCTTCGTGGGCGCCGAAGGCCTCGCGGAGCACGACGTCGCCATCGAGTTCGCGCGTGGCGTCAAGGAGGTTGGCCGGGAGGGTCTCTACCCCCATCTCCTCCCGCTCCTGCTCGGTGGTCTTGAACATGTTCTCGCCGGTCGGGTCGCCGGGATCCAGCCGGCGCTCCATGCCATCGAGGCCGGCGGCAAGGATCGCCGTAGCCGCCAGGTAGGGGTTGCAGGAGCCGTCGACGGTGCGGTCCTCGATCCGCCCGACATCGGGAATCCGGAGCATCATCGACCGGTTGTTGTAGCCATAGGTCACGTAGGCCGGCGCCCAGGTCGATCCGCTGGTCGGCTCGCCGACGACGAGGCGCTTGTAGGAGTTGACGGTCGGGGCGGTGATCGCGATGTACGCGGTGGCGTGGTCCTTCAGGCCTCCCACGAAGCCGTAGCCGTCCTCGGAAAGGCCGAGGCCCCGCGGATCGTCGGCCGGGTCGCGCTCGAAGACGTTCTCCCCGTCCTTCCACAGGCTCATGTGGAAGTGGCAGCCGTTGCCGGTCAGGTGGCCGAACGGCTTGGGCATGAAGGTGGCGATCAGCCCGCGCTCCTGGGCCATCGACTCCACCATGTACCGGTAGAAGATCGCCCGGTCGCAGGTGGTTATGGCGTCCGCGTAATCCCAGTTCTGCTCGAACTGGCCATTTGCGTCTTCGTGGTCGGTGGCGTAGTTGTCCCAGCCCAGCGCCGTGATGTTGTTGGCGACTTCGGTCACGAACGGCAGGTTGCGGGTCAGCGCGCGCATGTCGTAACAGGGCTGGTCTAGGTCGTCGAGCGGATCGGCGAGCTCAAGCGAGCCGTCTTCGGCGCGACGCAGGAGGAAGTACTCGAGCTCTGCGCCGATCCGGAACTCGTATCCCTTCTCGGCGGCCCGCTTGAGCTGGTTCTGGAGGATGGTGCGGGGGCAGAAGGGCCATTCCTCGCCCTCGACGGTGATGTTGCAGGCAAAGCGCGCAACATTGGGAAGCCATGGGAGGCGCGTGAAGGTGGAGACGTCCGGCATGGCGATCATGTCCGGGCTGTCCGGAGTCTGGCCGATGTCACCGGCGGCGAAGCCGGCAAAGCCCGCGCCGTCCTCGAGCAGGTCATCGAGGTGGTGGGCAGGGATCAGCTTCGCGCTGGGCTTGCCGTGCATGTCCACGAACTGGGCGAAGAGGAACTCGATCCCCTCGTCCGAAATGGCCTTGCGCACGTCGTCGACGGTCGGTGTGGGCGACATTTATCCTCTCCTCATGATGGTTTGGCCACATTGCGGCAGCCGCAGCGCGCGCAATGTACAGATTGCGTAAAACTGCGGCAACCCGGAGTGCGGGTGCTCAATCACGATCCGGGCTGGCCATCGGTTGACGGCTCGCCAACCTGGGGTCCGCTCTCCTGTGGGCTGGCGTCCAGGCCCTCGACGGCGACGTCTCGCTCGCGCACGACCTTCTTGACCTCGCCGGTGTTGGCATTCACCTGCACGACGGCCAGCCTTCGGTACACCTTCCCGTCTTGGCTAGGAACCGAGAGTGATACCGCCCAGTAGGAGACGGTCCCCAGACCTTGGCGGACGAAGCGGATCTGCGTCCGCTTGGGTTCGAAGGAGACCTGCTTTCGCGCGATCCCTATCGCCTGCTGCTGGGTGATTCGGACCTGCGATCGCTGGCAGGTGAGCGAAAACAGGAGCGCGGCAGCAAAGGTAACGGCGATGAACGCGAGCGCCTTCCACCCCGGCCGGGGCAGCGGTCCGGGGCGAACCCGATGGCGAAGGACCGGGCGCTGGCCCGGTTCGACCGTCACTAGCGCGGCCGCTTTCGTCCTGCCGGGCGAATTGCCCCGCGGTCAGATCTGGGGCCGGAAGGTGTCGCCCCAGTCCGTTCCGAGCACGATTGCCAATACAGCTGCCACACAGGCCAGGGAGATTACGATCATCGCCACCTCGAAGCCCTTGACAGCTGTTTCATCGGGCGGAAAGCGCATCTGTCCGCGACGCTTTGGCTTGGGTTCCAGTTCGCTCATTATCGGTTCTCCTAGGGCTGGTAGGGGGTTGTTCCGGGTTCGGCTGCGTACCGCCCCGGTGCAGGACCGCCACCGTTGGAGGCGATCCGCTCGACGTGGCTCGTCAGCCGGTGGTTCTCGTACCAGACCCACGCTATGAGGACGACCACGAAGAAGGCCATGCCTATCGCGGTCAGGATGTAGTAGCTGGTCGCAGCCGCAACGCCTTCCGCGCCGTAGGTCGAGCCGGGCCCGAAAGTCATGAATCCGGCGCAGTCCGCGTAGGGCCCTTGAACGATGAAATCGGCCGTGTCGGCCGCATCCGGGCTGGAATTACCGGCCTGCTTGATGCACTCCGGCGCACTATCGATTAAGAGTGGCACTTCAGTCCTCCCTTCGGTTTGGATCGGCACGGCGTCGCCGGTCCTTCGTAACCATCCACATGCTCAGGCCTCCGACCACGGCGAACATGACCACCAGGCTCAGGGCGAACTCAAGCATGAGCCTTGGGGCGCCCTCCGCCCCCTGAGTTGTAGGCCTCGAGCTCGTCGTACGCCTGGGCGATTACCGGCCCGGCCGGCACGATGGCACCGTCCGGTTCGATAATCGTCTCGGCCTCCCGCTCGAACTCCGGGAAGAAATCGGTTTCGAATTCGGCGGCGTCGAGGCCCTCGAGTTCGACCTCCGGCGGCACGCGGAGGAGATTGAGCTTGCGAAGAACCCAGGAGCCCACCCAGCCGGTCAGGAAGCCGAGCGGCAGGAAGGTGGCCATCCCGATCAGCTGGCCGCCAATCGAGGTCTCGACGTTGTTAATGCCGGTCGGGTACCCGGCAGCGAAGACTCCGACCCACAGGAGCCCCAGGAACCCGGCAACGCCGTGAACGGCAACCGCTCCGACCGCGTCATCGACCCTCATCCGGTTTTCGATGAAACCGGCGGCGTAGTAGACCAAAGCGGCGCTGAAGGCGGAGACCAGGTAGGCGAGCGTGGGGGCGTAGATGTCGGCCCCGGCCGACACGCTGATCACCCCGGCCAATCCGCCGGAGATTGTCCAGAAAGGGTCACCCCTGGACGCGAAGTAGCCCCCTGTGAAACCGCCGGCGAAGCCGACGGTAATGACCATCGTGATCGAACCGAGGGTCGTCGGGTTCAGATAGATGGTCGCCCAGCCTGGAAAGGCCGTCGACGAAATCACCAGGCATGCCGCGTAAAACCCGTAGAAGCCGGTGAAGATCAGCATCAGGCCCAGGGCCGTCATATGGAGGTTGTGGGGCCGGAAATTGCGTGACTTACCCTTGACGTACCGGCCTATTCGAGGTCCCACATTGAACAGGACTCCCAGCGTGAAGGCACCGGCGACGCCGTGAACGACGCCGGAAGCGATCGAATCGTGGAACCCGAACCTCACCGGCAGCCAGCCGCCGGCGCTCCAGCCCCAGGCGGCGTCGAGTATCCAGACCCCCGAGCCAAGGAGAACGGCGAGCACGAGATAGGCACTCAGGCGAGCCCGTTCGATGATCGCGCCCGACAGAATGGAGGCCGTGGTCCAGGAGAAGAGCAGGAAGGCCAGGAAGAAGATCAGGTTGATGTTGTTGGTGAGGTTGGGGCCCAGTGTGTCGCTCCACGGAATCCCGCCCTGGCAGGCGAGCGAGGTGAAGTCAGACGAGTTCGGGCCGATCGGCAGGCCGGGCTGGTTGCAGTTGTAGATCCACCACCCGAAGTAGTAGAAGGCCGGGGTAACGACGGCGATCGTGAGGATGTTCTTAAGGACCGTCGCCATAACGTTCTTGCGCCTCGCAACGCCGGCCTCGTAGGTCATGAAGCCGGCGTGGATGAGCCACATGATCGCGACGGTGAAGAAGTAGAACATCTCGCCGATAACGAGCGCGTCCTGCGTTTGGCCGGCGACGACCTCTTCAAGCTTCGGCGCTGCGGCGGCGATAATCCCGAACATCTTTGCGCTCCTCGTCGAACTCCCACTCCCCCGTGCCAGGGCCGGGGCTCCAGGG
>JBJTBE010000090.1:0-20087 GCA_046091165.1 Solirubrobacterales bacterium
GCCGCCGGACTGGTGGTAGCGCTCGAGAACCTGGTGGAAGACGATCCCGAAGCGCTGGTTTAGCGTCGGCTCCTGGGGGATCCGGTAGACGCGGGCGAACTTGTAACGCAGCGGGCAGGAGCGGTAGGTCTCGATATCCGAGGCGCTGAGCACCAGCCCCTCGCCGCGGCGGGGCAGGAACCCCTCCAGCGAGGGCTCGGCGCGCCGGGCGATGGCCGCGGCGCGCTCCTCGGTCTCCCGCTCGGCGGCCAGCACCAGCTCGTCGAGCGGGCTGGACTCCAGCGCCTCGCGCTGGACCGTCGTCGCCGACTGGAGCAGCACGGCGTTGGCCTGGGCCAGGGCCTCCTCGACGCTCTGGCCCTCGGGCCGGCCGATCACCGCGGCGAGCTTGACCAGCTCTAGGTAGCGGACGATCCCGAGCGTGACGTCGAGGTCGTTGTCGAGCCGCAGCTCGCCGATCGTGCCCGCCACCCGCGGCAGGTCGCCCATCAGCTCGTCGCGCAGCTCGGCGAAGGCGCCGTGGAGGGTCTCGTCGGTCCCGAAGAGCTCCTCGCGGCGCTCCTGCCAGTCGGCGCCGGCGGCGGCCAGCGCCTCCTCGGCCAGGGGAGAGGCCGGCTGCAGCGCGCCGCGCCGGCCGCGGTGCACCCAGCAGAGCACCACCCGCTCGCGGGCGCGGGTGATCCCCAGGTAGGCCAGCCGGCGCATCGCGGCCAGGTGGGAGTCCGGGCCCGCGCCGGGGCCGGAAGCGCCATCGACCAGCTCTTCCGGAACCGGCTCGGGTCCGGCGGCGACGACGCCGGGGATCCTCGAGGCCTGCATCCCGAGCAGGAAGACGTGGTCGAACTCGCGGCCGCCGGCGGCCGACATCTCGAGCACCTCCACCGCGCCGGAGCGCCCGCGCTCGCCCGAGCCGTCGTCCTCGCGCAGGCCGGCCTCGGCGGCGGCCACCAGGTAGAGGGCGAAGTCCCGGGCGGTGGCCTGGGGCGAGCGGCGCGAGAAGCGGGAGGCCAGCTCCTCGAGCCGGGCCAGGGCGATCAGCCGCTCGACGATGTCGGCCTGCGCGGCGAAGAGGTGCTGGCGGCGCACCCCGAGCCTGTCGATCAGCCGGTGGACGAAGAGCTCGGGACGCGAGGTGTCGATCGCCGCCTGGGCCTGGGACTGGAGCCGGAGGAAGGCCTGGATCCGTTCGCGGGCCTCGGGCGGCAGCTGCGGTGACTCGGTGGCCGCCTCCAGCGCGGAGACCATGTCGAGCTTGCGGCGCCGGGCGATCTGCACGCAGCGCGCCAGGTCGGCGGCCCGCAGCTCGACCGGCGGCCGGGCCAGCGCGCGCACGACGGCGCTGGAGTCGCCCGGGTCGCTCAGGAGGCGCAGCCAGGCCAGCACGTCGCGCACCTCGACCCGGTCGAAGAGGTCGTCGGCGCCGGCGATCCGGTGGGGGATGTCGCGCTCGGCCAGGGCGGTGTCGACCGCCCGCCCGTCGGCGCCGATCTCCTTCACCAGCACGCCGATCCGCTCGGGGGCCACCCCGTCGCGCACCAGGCGCTCGACCTCGGCGGCGACGGCCTGCCCCTGGGCGTGCTCGTTCTCGCAGCGCCAGCCCTCGACCGTGCCGCCCTCCCGCGCCTCGGCCTCCGGGGCGCTGCGCCCCTCGACCGGGGCGACGACGGCTTCGGCGGCGCCCATCACTCTCCCCGGGCAGCGCAGTGACAGGTCCAGCGCCGCGCGGCGGGCGTCGGGCAGCTCGGCGAGGATCGCGGCCAGGTTGCCGGAGCCGGGCAGTGCGTGGGGCGAGATCGCCTCGTCCTCGCAGGCGGCGAAGGCGACCCCGCCGTGGGTGGAGCCGAGCGCGAGGGCGAGGCGCAGCGCCGCGCGGCTGAGGTCCTGGGCGTCGTCGACGAGCAGCTGGCGGTGGCGGCCGGCGATCCGCTCGCGGGCCGAGGGGCGCCCGAGCAGCTCGATCGCCCGCAGCACGAGCTCGCCCTCGTCCATCGCGCCCTCCTCGGCCAGCATCCGGTCGTGGGTGGCGAAGATCTCGGCGAACTCGCGCTCCCGGCCGGCCTCCTCGTCGGCGGCGGGAAGGGCCGCGGCCCAGCGGGCGAAGCGGTCGGCGGTGACCATCTCGGCCTTGAGGCGGTCGATCCGGGCGATGATCGCCGAGAGCATCGCCGCGGCGTTGCCGCTGAAGTCGTGGTGGCGTACGCTCAGCTCACCGACCCGCTCGAGCAGCATGGCCAGCCGGTCGGCGCCGGCGGCGATGGCGATGAACGGGTCGGCGCCGCCCTCGGGCAGCTCCTCGCGCAGCAGCCTCAGGGCGAGGCTGCGGACGGTCATCACCGGCAGTTCGGAGAAGCCGTGCTCGAGGCGCTCCTCGATCTGCAGGCGCATCGCGTCGGCGTCGGCCTCCGAGCGGCAGAGGGCCACCACCTGCTCGGGCGCGAGCCCCGTGTCGGTGCAGAGCGAGGCGAAGCGGGCGGCCAGTGCCGTGGTGCGGCCGGTGCCGGCGGCGCCGTCCACCACCAGCGGCCCGCCCCGGAAGTCGACGACCTCAAGCTGGCCTGCGGTGAGCTCGAAGTCGGTTGACGGCACACCCGTAGGATACGCCCGGATGGCGCCCCCGACCGAGCTTCCCGAAGGCGACTGGCTCGGCGCCTGCCGGCGGGCCACCGAGGCGATCCAGGAGGTTCTCGCCGCGGCGACGACCCGCGAGGAGCGCGTGCTCGAGACCGGCGAGACCGGCGAGGGGGGCGACCGCACCCTGGCCATCGACCTGGCCGCCGAGGACGCCGTGTTCGCCGAGCTCGAGGCGCTCCACGACGCCGGCGCGCGCTTCACGGCGATCTCCGAGGAGCGCGGGCGGGTCGACTTCGGCGACCCGGAGGTGCTCGTGGTGATCGACCCGATCGACGGCTCGCTCAACGCCAAGCGCGGGCTGCGCGCCGCCTCGCTCTCGGTGGCCGTGGCGAGCGGCCCGACGATGGGCGACGTGGTCTTCGGCTTCGTCCACGACCTGGGCACCGGGGAGGAGTGGACGGCAACGGCCGGCGACGGGGCCCGCCTGGACGGCGAGCCCCTGGCCCCGGTGCTGCCCGAGCGCCGGCTCCCCGACGGGCGCCTGGAGCTGGTGCTGGCCGAGATGTCGGCGCCGGCCTCGGTGGCCCGGGCGGTCGACGGGCTGGTGGAGGGGGCCAACCGGGTCCGCGTGATGGGCTCGGTGGCGATCGCCTGCTGCCAGGTGGCCGACGGGCGCGCCGACGCGATGGTCTCGCTCGGCGGCTGCCGCGCGGTCGACGCCGCCGCGGCCCAGTACGTGGTGCGCCAAGCCGGGGGCGTGGTGCGCTTCGAGGGCCCGGGCGGACCCCTGGACTTACCGCTGGCCGACTTCGACGCGCGCGCGGCGATGGTCGCGGCGGCCTCCGCGCCGGCCGCCGACGACGCCGCGCGGATAATCCGCGGCTGAATTCAACCCGTATCCACAGCGATCTGCGCCCTTTTCCCGCAGTCTGCGGGCCTGTAACCGCGCAGGAGCCCAGGTTTATTTATGGGCAGCAGCGAACACCTGTTCGCAAGTTTGATACTCTCCAGACCTAATCTCATTACTTCTAAGTAACTCGGAAGGGAAGGAAGAAATGGCTACCACCACCCGCAAGACCACGGCCCGCAAGCCGGCCGCCCGCAAGAGCGCCCCGAAGAGCGGGGCACAGACCAAGACCCGCGCCACCAAGGCCAAGGTCGAGACCAGCCCCGTCGAGCGGGCCGCCTACCTGCAGGTCGGCGCCGCGCTCGCCGTGCGCGACACCGTCGTGGAGGCGATCAGCGAGCTTCGCGAGCTGCGTGACCGCGACGCCGCGACCCGCGAGCTCAACAAGCTCGAGCGCCGCGGCCGCACCGCCAGCAATCGCGTGGAGCGCCGGGTGCGCCAGCGCCGCAACCGCGTCGAGCGCGAGCTCAAGCGCAACCGCACCCGCGTGGAGCGCGAGCTGCGCACCCGCCGCCGCGACGCCGAGAAGCAGATCAAGGTCGTACGCAAGGACGCCACGCGCCTGGTCGACGAGGTGACCTCGTCGGTCGAGGAGCGGATCGGCCCGGTCGTCGAGCGCTTCCAGAAGGTCGCCGCCTGAGCGGGGCGCCACACCACTGAGCAGTACCGACGGCCCGCCACCCGGCGGGCCGTTGCCGTTTCGGGGGCCGGCCACCCGGGCACCCTGAGCGCGGGCCCCGGCCGGGCACGCGGCTTTGCCACAATGGGGCCATGGCTACGCGCGAACAGGTCATGAGCTCCCTCGAGACGGTCATCGACCCCGAGCTGAGGCGTTCGATCGTCGAGCTGGGAATGGTCCGCTCGATCGACATCTCCGATGACGGCGCCGTGGCGGTGACCGTCTCCCTCACCACGCCCGGCTGCCCGATCAAGGGCCACTTCGAGCAGGCGGTGGCCGGCGCCGCCGGCGGGCTGGACGGCGTCAGCTCGGTGTCGGTCGCCTTCGACGTGCTAAGCGACCAGGAGAAGGGAGAGCTGCAGCGCAAGCTCGGCCGCGGCTCGCTGCCGGAGGGCGCGCTGGCCCAGGTGGCCAATGTCGTCTGCATCGGCTCGGGCAAGGGCGGCGTGGGCAAGTCCTCGATCACCGCCAACCTCGCCGCGGCGCTGGCCGCCGACGGCAAGAGCGTCGGGGTGCTCGACGCCGACGTCTGGGGCTACTCGATCCCGCGCATGTTCGGCGTCACCGGCCGCCCGCCGGTGTCGGCCGAGCGCAAGATCATCCCGCTGGAGGCCGGCGGCGTGAAGGTGATGTCGATCGGCTTCTTCGTGGAGGAGGACGCCGCCGTCGTCTGGCGCGGCCCGATGCTCCACAAGGCGCTCACCCAGTTTCTCGAGGATGTCGAGTGGGGCGCCCTGGACTTCCTGCTCGTCGACCTGCCCCCGGGCACCGGCGACGTCTCTATGACCCTCGCCCAGCTCCTGCCCCAGGCCCAGTTCGTGATCGTCACCACGCCGCAGCCGACCGCGCAGAAGGTGGCGCGGCGCTCGGCCGAGATGGCCGCCAAGGTCGGCCTCGAGGTGGGAGGCGTAGTCGAGAACATGGCGGGCTTCGTCACCCCCGACGGGGAGCGCTACGCGATCTTCGGCGAGGGCGGCGGCCAGGAGCTCGCCGACGAGCTAGGGGTGCCGATGCTGGGCAAGGTTCCGCTGACCATGCCGCTGCGCGAGCAGGCCGACGCCGGCGTTCCGCTGGTCGCCGCCGACCCTGACGACCCGGCCGCCCAGGCGATCCGCCAGGCGGCCCGCGGGCTGGTGGCGATCTTCCCGGACGAGCTTCCGATCCTCCAGGCGGCGCCGGCCTCCGACGGCCCGGGCGAAGGGCCGCGGCCGGTCGGAACCGAGCTCCCTATGGCCTAGGCCGCAGGGCGCCCCGGCCGGTCAGGACTTGCCGGAGTAGTAGTCGGCGTTGATCTGTGCGAACTTCTGCCACTCGTCGGGCAGCTGGTCCTCGGCGAAGCAGGCGTCCACCGGGCAGGCTTCCACGCAGGCGTCGCAGTCGATGCACTCTTCGGGGTCGATGTAGAGCATCTCGACCTTGTCGTAGTCGGGCTCGTCCTGGGTCGGGTGGATGCAGTCCACCGGGCAGACCTCGACGCAAGAATTGTCCTTGGTGCCGATGCACGGCTCAGCGATTACGTAGGCCATCGTGGGCTTCTTTTCTCCTTCGAGGGCGAAGTTCCTGTTGGCCGCAGAGTACCGGGGCGGGCCGTCGGGCCGCGGTACGCTCAGGCGATGCTGCTGGTCACCGGCGCGACCGGTTTCATCGGCTCGTCGCTGCTGCCAAGGCTGACCGATTCCGGGACCCCGGTGCGCTGCCTGGTCCGCGACCCGCGGCGGCTCGGCGCCGAGCGGGTGAAGGTCCAGATCTCCCTCGGCGAGCTGACCGACCACCGCGCCCTGCGCAACGCCGTGCGTGGCGTGCGGACGGTGATCCACCTCGGCGCGGCCTCCAGCGACCAGCCGCGGGCGACGATCGAGGAGCTCGGCTCGATCGCCACCTGGCGCCTGGTCGAAGCGGCCGAGCGGGCCGGCGTCGAGCGGATGATCTTCATGTCGGCGCTGGGCGCCGGCTTCGACGCGCCCACGCGCCTGCTGCGTGACAAGGCGATCGCCCAGGACGCCGTCGCCAGTGCCACGTTCTCCACCTCCACGCTCGCTCCCTCGCTGGTCGCCGGCGCCGACGACGGGCTGCAGGCCGCGACCGCGGCCCTGGCCCGGCTGCCCCTCTTTCCCCTGTCCGGGGGCGGGCGTGGCACCTTCGAGCCGGCCTGGGTCGAGGACGTGGTGACGGCGATCGAGGCCGAGCTGGCGCTCGGTCCCCAGCCGGGCCACCGGCGCCTCGAGCTCGCCGGCCCCGAGCGCCTGCGCGGCCGCCAGGTCGCGCGGCTCGGGCTGCGGGCCGCGGCGGCCCGGCGGCTGATCGTGCCGGCCTCGCCCTCCTGGGTGGCCTCCTCGCTGCGGCTGCTGGGGGGCGGCGGCGCGCTCCCCAAGGCCTGGGACCCGGAGGCCTTCCTGGGCGCCGAGATGACCAGCGCCGAGGGCGTCGCCGGCTTCCGGGAGCTGGGGATCTCCCCGCTCTCGTTCACCGAGGTGCTCGGGCTCGCCTGAGCCCGCCGCGCCCGGTCAGGAGCCGGCGCCGACCGGCGCGCGGCGATCGGCCCACGGCCGCGCCTCTTCCAGCGCCGCGGCGAGCGCCAGCAGGGCGCCCTCGCCCTCGGGCTGGCCCATCAGCTGCACCCCTAGCGGGAGGTCGAGGTCGTCGCGATGGAAGAGCGGCACCGAGATCGCCGGGGAGCCGGTGCAGTTGGCGACCGCCGTGTACGGGGTGAACCGGCCGGCGCGGGCGAAGGCGCCCATCGGGTCTTCGGCGCAGGTGTCGATCGTCCCCAGGGGCACCGGCGCCTCGGCGAGCGACGGCGTGAGCACCATGTCGAAGTCGGCCATCCAGGCGACGATCGAGCGCGAGAGGGCCTGCAGCTGCACGTCGGCGCCGGCGGTCATGACGCCGGTCATCTGCTGCACCTGCTCCCAGATCACCAGGCTCATCGGCTCGACGTTCTCCGGCCCGGGCTCGTGGCCGGTGGTGACCATCCCGAAGGCCATCCCGAGGGCGACCTGGGGACCGAAGACGGCGGAGAAGAGCTCGAGCATGCCCGGCACCTGCCAGGGCGGGTCGACCTCGACCACCTCGTGGCCCATCTCGCGCAGCAGCCCGGCGGCGTCGGCCACCGCCTGGACGCAGACCGGGTCGACCGGCGTGCCCTCGAGCGGGGTGAGGGTCGTAGAGGCGATCCGCAGACCCCTGGGCTCCTGGGCCATCTGCTCGGCGAAGGGCCGCTCGGGCGGCGTGGCCCAGTAGGAGTCGCCCGGCTCGTAGCCGGCCATGATGTCCAGGACGACGGCGCTCTCGGCCGTGGTGCGGCTGACCACCAGGTCGGAGACGAGCATCGAGCCGCCGATGTCGGGCCCCTCGGAGACGCGGCCGCGCTGGGCCTTGAGGCCGACCAGTCCGCAGCAGGCCGCGGGAATGCGGGTGGAGCCGCCGCCGTCGTTGGCGTGGGCCAGGGGCACCATGCCGGCGGCCACGGCGGCCGCGGAGCCGCCTGACGAGCCGCCCGGGGTGCGGGTGAGGTCCCACGGGTTGTGGGTGGCGCCGAAGCGGCGGGGCTCGGTGGTGGCGGTGGCCCCGAACTCCGGGAGGTTGGTGGTGCCGACGACGATCGCGCCGGCGCCGCGGAGCTTCTGGACGAGGAACGCGTCGTGGGAGGAGCGGTGGTCGCCGAGCAGGTCGGAGCCCATCATCAGCCGCGCGCCGGCCACCGGCCGGTTGTTCTTGATGGCGATCGGCACGCCGGCCAGCGGCCGCTCGTCGCCGGTTCCCACCGCCTCGGCCTCGGCGAGCGCTTCCTCGGCGAAGACGTCGATGAAGGCGTTGACCTCGGGGTCGAGCTCCTCGATCCGCTCCAGCGAGCAGGTGACCAGCTCCTGGGCGGAGATCTCGCCGTCCCGGACCATCGCGGCCAGTTCGGTGGCGGGGCGGTACATCAGCTCGGCGTCGGCCATCGGTTCCTCCTGGTTTGCGGGCCCGGCGCGGCGCCGGGCGGGCCTGCCGGCAACCATATACGCGGCGGCGTGGCGGGGCCGGAGCGGCTGGACCGCACTCCCGGGCCGTTGGTGTCACCCTCTAGGGGAACCTTTCCACTGTCAGGAGCCCCAAGAGAGATGAGCGAAGTCCAGTCCGGCCTTGAAGGCGTAGTCGCGTTCGAAACCGAGATCGCCGAGCCCGACCGCGAGGGTGGCGCGCTCCGCTACCGCGGCGTGGACATCGAGGACCTCGTCGGCGTCGTGCCCTACGAGAACGTCTGGGGCCTCCTGGTCGACGGCAGCTTCGAGCCGGGCCTGCTGCCCGCCGAGCCGCACCCGCTGATGGTCCGCTCCGGCGACCCGAGGGTGGACGTGCAGTCGGCCCTGGCGATGCTCGCCCCCGAGTGGGGCTTCGGCCAGCTGCTGGACATCACCGACGAGGAGGCCCGCAACGACCTGGCCCGCTCCTCGGTAATGGCCCTCTCGTTCGTGGCCCAGTCGGCGCGCGGCCTGGGCCAGCCGTGGGTGCCCCAGTCGGTGATCGACGAGGGCAAGATCATCGCCGAGCGCTTCCTGCTGCGCTGGCGCGGGGAGTGCAACCCCGATCACGCCAGGGCGATCGACGCCTACTGGGTCTCGGCCGCCGAGCACGGCATGAACGCCTCCACCTTCACCGCCCGCATCGTCGCCTCCACCGGGGCCGACGTGGCCGCCGCGCTCTCGAGTGCGGTCGGCGCCCTGAGCGGCCCGCTCCACGGCGGCGCCCCCTCGCGCGTGCTCACCATGCTGGACGAGGTCGAGGCCGGCGGTGACGCCAAGGCCTGGGTGGTCGACGCGCTGGACAAGGGCGAGCGGCTGATGGGCTTCGGCCACCGGGTCTACCGCGCCGAGGACCCGCGGGCCCGCGTGCTGAGGCGTACCGCCAAGGAGCTCGGCTCGCCCCGCTACGAGGTCGCCGAGGCGCTCGAGGAGGCGGCGCTGGAGGAGCTGGCGGCCCGCAAGCCCGACCGCGTGCTGGCCACCAACGTCGAGTTCTGGTCGGCGGTGGTGCTCGACCTTGCCGAGATCCCGCCCGACATGTTCACCAGCATGTTCACCTGCGCCCGCGTGGCCGGCTGGTCGGCCCACATCATGGAACAGAAGCGCGAGGCGCGGCTGATCCGTCCGTCGGCCGATTACGTGGGCCCGGCCGCCCGGCCGGTAAGCGAAGTCGACGGCGTCCCGTCCTGAGGTGAGCGCCTCCGGAGGAATCGAGGCGCGCGCCCTGGCGCGGGAGTTCAAGGGCGGCATCAAGGCGGTCGACGGCGTCGACATCGACGTCGCGCCCGGTGAGATCTACGGCTTCCTGGGGCCCAACGGGGCGGGCAAGTCGACGACGGTGCTGATGCTGGTGACGCTGCTGCCACCGACCTCGGGGAGCGCAACCGTGGCCGGCTTTGACGTGGCCAGGCAGGGCCCGGACGTGCGCCGGGCGATCGGCGCGGCACTGCAGGAGTCGGCGCTCGACGACTTCCTCACCGGCTACGAGCACATGGACCTCCAGGGCGGCCTGCACGGGATGTCCAAGGCCGAGCGTCGAAGCCGCGGCGACGAGCTGCTCGACCGGGTGGGGCTGGCCGACGCGGCCGGCCGCAAGGTCGGCGGCTACTCCGGCGGCATGAAGCGGCGCCTCGACCTCGCGCTGGCGCTGGTGCACGAGCCCTCGGTGCTCTTCCTCGACGAGCCGACCACCGGCCTGGACCCGCAGAGCCGAAGCGCCCTCTGGGGCGAGGTAGAGCGCCTCGCGCGCGAGGATGGGGTGACCGTGTTCCTCACCACCCAGTACCTCGAGGAGGCCGACGTCCTCGCCGACCGCGTGGGGATTATCGACCACGGCAGGATCGTCGCCGAGGGGACCCCGTCGGCGCTCAAGGCGAGCATCGGCAAGGTCTCGCTCGAGGCGATCCCGGCCAACCCGGAGGACTTCGACCGGCTCGAGGCCGCGCTGGCCCGCTTCGGCGAGCCGGCCGCCTCCTCCCCCAAGGGCGCTGCCGTGAGGCTCGACGCCGGCGCCGAGGAGCTCGCCGACGTGGTCCGCGCGCTGGACGCCGAGGGGATCGCGGTCTCCGACCTCCAGCGCCACCAGCCGTCGCTCGACGACGTCTTCCTCGAGAAGACCGGCCGCTCGCTCGACGTCGATGACGGCGAGGACGAGGAGTGAGCACCGGCGCGCAGCTGGTGCTGATCTCGCGCCGCTCGATCAGCCGCACCTTCCGCCAGCCGGTCCTCGTCTTCCCGGTGGTCAGCTTCCCGCTGATCCTCCTGGCGGTTAACGCGGCCGGCCTGGCCAGCGTCACCAAGCTGCCGGGCTTCCCGACCGACAGCTACATCAACTTCGCGATCATCGTCTGCTTCGTCCAGGGGGCGATGTTCGCCGCGATCAACTCCGGCACCGAACTGGCCGGCGACATCAAGGGCGGCTTCACCGACCGGCTGGCGCTAACCCCCGCGCACCGCTGGGTGGTTCTCGCCGGCGCGACGATGGGCGGGACCGCGATCGCCTCCATGGGGACGATCCTCTACGTGATCGTCGGGCTCATCTTCGGCGTCCGCTTCCAGACCGGGCCGGCCGGCGCGCTGGTGCTGATCGTGCTGGCGATCTACGTCGCCTTCGCCTTCTCGGGAATCGGCGCATGGCTGGCGGTGCTGACCGGCTCCCCGCAGGCCGTACAGGGGATCTTCCCGCTGCTCTTCGTCCTGCTCTTCCTCTCGACCTCGAACCTGCCGCTCGACTTCATCACCACCGACTGGTTCCGAACGATCGCCGAGTGGAACCCGCTCAGCTGGCTGATCGACGGCATGCGCGGGCTGGTCATCACCGGCTGGGACCTGTCGACGCTGCTGCCGGCGATCGCGGTGGCCACCGGGGTGATGCTCGTCTTCTTCACGCTGGCCTCGGCTGCCCTCAGGCGGAGGGTCCAGCGCACGTGATCTCCGAGAACCTCCCCGTAGCCCTGGCCGTGGCCCGGCGGATCGCCATCCAGACCTTCAAGAACCCGGCGATCATCATCCCGTCGCTGGCCTTCCCGCTGGTCTTCCTGGTCGCCTTCGCCGGCGGCCTCTCGGCGGTCGACCAGGTGCCCGGCTTCGAGTTCAAGGCCGGCTACACCGCCTTCCAGTTCGTCTTCGTCTTCCTCCAGACGGCGGCCTTCGGCGGGATCTTCACCGGCTACCGGATCGCCGAGGACTACGAGAGCGGCTTCGCCCGCCGGCTGCTGATCGCCGCGCCGAGGCGCTCGGGGCTGCTGCTGGGCTACGTGCTCGGGGGCCTCCTGCGCTTCGCGGTGACCGGGATGATCCTGTGGGGGATCGCGCTGGCCGCCGGCATGGACGTGCTCGGGACGCCGCTGGAGATCGCCGCCATGTGGCTGCTGGGCGCCGCTCTGTGCATCGCGAGCGTCCTGTGGGTCGCCGGGCTCTCCTTCCGCTTCCAGTCGATCGACATCGGCGGCTTCATGCAGACCCCGGTCTTCGTGCTGCTCTTCCTCGCCCCGGTCTACGTGCCGCTCGGGCTCCTGACCGGCTGGCTGAAGGTGGCGGCCAGCGGCAACCCGATCACCGCCATCCTCGATTCCGGCCGCGGCTTCATCGCCGGCGAGCCGACCAAGGTCGCGCTGGCCTTCGGCCTGGCCGCCGGGCTGGTGGTGCTGACCGCCCTCTGGGCCCGGCTGCAGCTGCATCGCGCCGAGCGCGGCCTGGCCTGAGCGGCCCGGGCGCGGGGCGCGCCCTGATCTGGGGTATACCTGCGCCTATGAGCCCGCTTTTCGAGCACCAGGTCCGCTACGAACGTCGCGGCGCGTGCGCGGTGGTCACCATCGACCGGCCCGAGCGACGTAATGCTGTCGACGGCCCCACCGCTGACGCCCTTGACGATGCGTACGACCGATGGGTCGCCGACCAGGAGGCGAAGGTGATGATCCTGACGGGTGCGGGCGGGAAAGCTTTTTGCGCTGGCGCCGACCTGAAGGCGATCGAGACCTTCGAGCCGCGAATCGCCGCGGAGGGAGGGCCACTGGGATTCACCCGGCGCATCCCGCCCAAGCCGGCGATCGCCGCGATCGAGGGCTGGTGCCTTGCCGGTGGAATGGAGCTCGCCCTGTGGTGTGACATCAGGATCGGCGCGGCTTCGGCGCGCTTTGGGTTTACCGAGAGGCGATTCGGCGTCCCGCTGATCGACGGCGCGACGCAGAGGCTTCCCCGAATCGTCGGGCTTGGGCGGGCCATGGACCTGGTTCTCACCGGCCGGGTAATCGACGTGGAGGAGGGATGCGAGATCGGCCTGGTCAATGAGCAGGTCGCCGACGGTTCCGCGCTGGAGCGAGCGCTGGAGCTGGGGGAGCAGTTGGCTGCTTTTCCGTGGCCGACACTGCTTGCCGACCGGGAATCAACGCTTGAGGCGCAGGGATTTCCGCTGCCCGAGGGGATGGCTCGCGAGGCGGCGCGGGGTACCGGGACGGTGCTCGAGGGCGTCTCGGGGGCGGCCCGCTTTGCCGCCGGCGAGGGGCGCCACGGCAGCGGCGTGGACGGGACGTCCTAACGCCGCCGCCGGGTAGGCTCCACTTTCAGCGCCGCGCTAGCGCGCCGGGCATCCGAGCTTCTCGAACGCGGCCTTGTCGGCGTAGTACTGCGAGTCGGGCAGGTAGTCGCCCAGGACGGCCTTTTCGTCGCCCGGCGTCTTGGTGTTCTGGATCGCGTTGTTGAACCCGGCCGCCGGCAGCATGTGCCGGATCTGTATCCAGCCGAAGTCGTAGTCGGTTCCTCCGTCTCCTCGCTTGGACCACTCGATCCACGCGACGCCGCACTTGGCCGTCGCGTTTCGCGGTCGGTCCTCGGGCCGGCTGGTCACGACCAGGTACCGGCGACCTGGCCGGAGCGGGATCTCCTCGTCGTATACGCAGTCCATGACCCGGGTCGTGCGTGGCGACTCGTTCATGCAGAAGGACAGGTAGCGAAGCTGCGAGGCCTTCCACTTGCCCTTGGGGTTGTTGTAGGTCTGCGCGGTGGTGGCGAGTTTCCCGCGCATCGCGTAGATCTTTCCGAACTTGCGGTTGATCGCGTTGCGGACGTACTGGTTGTCCCCGTTGGGGAAGAAGCCGGCCTGTCCTGACTTGGTCGCGCCCTCCATCGGGTCGCGCTCGGGGCGGTAGAGGTTGAGCAGGTACTGGCGGGTGTACTGGGTGCGCCAGTTCGTCTTGCCGTCAGCCAGCGCCGGGAAGTAGTCAGGCTTGCCGGGCTGGTAGCGCAGAGCGTCGTACTGCTCGGGTGAGAGCAGCAGGGCGGTCGGGTCGAGCGTCTGGGCCTCCTCGGACTTGATCGCCGCGCAGGCCGCCTTGCCCTTGAGGACCTTGCCGTTGGCGAGTGTCAGCTCGGGCTGGGGGAGCGGGACGCCGCCCCGCATGTCCTTGCCCTTGTTTGGGATGTAGACGCGGATTGCGATGCCGCGGATCGTGTCCCCGCTGGGAGTCCCGGTGTAGATGACGTTCCGGGCGGGCAGGTTGGCTCGCCGGTCGGGGTTCTGCGACCAGGAGACCGTTGGGGCGTCCGGCGATAGCTCGAGCGTGTAGCTGCGCTTTGGGGTGTCCCGCCGGACGCCGTTGCGGAAGGGATTCGAGGAGCCCTTGTCGGGGTTCCACTGGAAGTCGCTGAGGGTGTCCTGGATCGCGCCGAGGCGGTCGTAGGAGTTGAGCGAGGTGTAGCGGGCGAGGGGGAACTTGCCCTTGAGGCGCAGAGTGGCTCCGGGGACCGGGGTCCAGATGGCGCCCCAGTAGTGGGCGCCGGCGTCGGGGTAGGCGATGTTGTAGCTCTCGACGCCGATTGCGCCGACGCGCCAAAAGCAGTCGGAGTATGTGCCGCCGTAGAGCAGCTGCGGCTTGTTTGTTACGGGGTCGTTGGCCGCCGGTGACGATGACGCGGCGACGGCGGCGACCGCGGCTGCGGTCACGGTGGCCAGGACTGCTACTCGGGCACGGTAAATGCGCACTGGGTCTCTCCCCCCTCGGTGAACGAAGCCTCATCCTAACCGTTCCGCGCGCTTCGTGGGCCGGATCGAGGTGGCACTCCCGGGGAGCCCCCCGGAACGACGAGGGCCCGGCGGTTGCCGGGCCCTCGGTACCGCTCACGCTCGGGGCGTGATCACATCATCCCGCCCATGTCGGGCATGCCGCCGGGCATCCCCGCCGGCGCATCCTCGGGAGCGTCGGCGATGATCGCCTCGGTGGTCAGGATGTTCTTGGCGATTGAGGCCGCGTTCTGCAGGGCAGAGCGCGTCACCATCGCCGGGTCGATCACGCCGGCCTCGACGAGGTCGACGATGTCGCCGGTGGCCGCGTTGAGACCGTGGCCCTTCTTGGCCTTGACCACGTCGGCGACGACGACCGAGCCCTCGAGCCCGGAGTTCTCCGCGATCTGGCGGAGCGGCTCCTCGACGGCGCGCAGGACGATCTTCGCCCCGGTCTTCTCGTCGTCGATCTCGATCGTTTCGACGTCGAACTTCTCCGACGCCTGGATCAGGGCGACACCGCCGCCCGGCACGATTCCCTCTTCGAGGGCCGCGCGGGTCGCCTGGAGGGCGTCCTCGACACGGTGCTTCTTCTCCTTCATCTCGGTCTCCGTGGCCGCGCCAACCTTCACGACGGCAACGCCGCCGGAGAGCTTGGCCAGGCGCTCCTGGAGCTTCTCGCGATCGAAGTCGGAGTCGGTCGACTCCACCTCGGCCTTGATCTGGTTGATCCGGCCCTTGATCGCCTCGCTCTCGCCGGAGCCGTCCACGATCGTCGTCGTGTCCTTCGAGACGACGACGCGGCGGGCGTGCCCGAGCTGGGAGACCTCGGTGTTCTCCAGCTTGAGGCCCATCTCCTCGGTGATCACCTCACCGCCGGTCAGGATCGCGATGTCCTCGAGCATCCGCTTGCGGCGGTCGCCGAAGCCCGGCGCCTTGACCGCAACACCGGTGAAGGTGCCGCGGAGCTTGTTGACGACGAGCGTCGCGAGGGCCTCGCCCTCGACGTCCTCGGCGATGATCAGCAGCGGCTTGCCCGACTGCATGACCTGCTCGAGCACCGGCAGGATGTCCCGCACGGCGCCGATCTTCTGGTTGGCGATCAGGATGTAGGGGTCCTCCAGGACGGCCTCCATCCGGTCGGGGTCGGTGACCATGTAGGGCGAGATGTAGCCCTTGTCGAACTGCATGCCCTCGGTGAACTCGAGGTCCATGCCGAAGGTCTGGCCCTCCTCGACGTTGACCACGCCGTCCTTGCCGACCTTCTCGATCGCATCGGCGATCACGTCGCCGATGTCGTCGTCGCCGGCCGAGATGGTCGCGACGCGGGCGATCTGCTCCTTGCCGCTGACCTCCTTGGACTGGGCCTGGATGTCCTCGACGATCGCGTCGACGGCCTGCTCGATCCCGCGCTTGAGCGCGAGCGGCTGGGCGCCGGCGGCCACGTTCTTCAGGCCCTGGCGAACGATCGCCTGGGCGAGGACGGTCGCCGTGGTGGTTCCGTCACCGGCAACGTCGTTGGTCGCCGTGGCGACCTCCTTGACGAGCTGGGCGCCCTGGTTCTCGAACGGGTCCTCGACCTCGATCTCGCGGGCGATGGTGACTCCGTCGTTGGTGATGGTCGGGGCGCCGAACTTCTTGTCGATGACGACGTAACGGCCCTTGGGGCCGAGCGTCACCTTGACGGCGTCCGCGACTGCGTCGACCCCGGCTTCGAGCGACTTGCGCGCTTCCGAGTCGAACTTCAGTTCCTTGTGTGCCATTGGCTCTTGCTTCTCCTTGGTCTAGGGGTTCAGGACTCGACGATCGCGAGGACGTCGCTCTCGCGGAGGACCAGCAGGTCCTCTCCGTCGACCTTGATTTCGGTGCCGCCGTACTTGCTGTAGAGGACCTTGTCGCCCTTCTTGACGTCGAGCGGGATGCGCTTGTCGCCGTCCTCGTCCCAGGAGCCCTCGCCGACGGCGAGCACTTCACCCTGCTGGGGCTTTTCCTTGGCGGTGTCGGGGAGTACGAGGCCGCTGGCCGTCGTCTCCTCCTCGTCGGTGGCGCGGACGATCAGTCGATCTCCGAGCGGCTTCAGATTCATGCTTTCAAACCTCGTTCTGTCCGATTTTGCGGGGTTTATCAGCCGATATTGGCACTCGCAGCATATGAGTGCCAACGACTTAGGTCGAGTGTATCACGGACGCTGAGAAATCGCATCCCCGAATTCCCGGGGACCGGGGGAGCGCCAACGCGCCCGTGGGACGAACACGGGTGAACAAGGCGCACCCCCGGGGCGGGCGACGATCTCGGTCGCAGGTTCGAACCCGGTCCGCCAGCAGGTGCGACGTTGGAAACTAGCGGAAGCAGCCCTTCAGGAACGAGGTCAGCGGCGGCGTCATCACCTTGTCACCCGGCCGACCGATCAGCGACGCCACTTCGTTATGGGTGAGGCCGCGAGCGTTTATCGCCTTGTTGCCGCTGATGCCCAGCGAAGCGAGCTTGGAGACGTATGCGTTGGCCACGCCGATACGCACGGCCCCTCCCCGTAACGCCACGATCGCCTTGGGCGTTCCCACGCCGCGGCGTGCGATCAGCGTCGCTGAGGTTGTGCGCTGGAAGTCGGGCGCGTTACCCAGGGCGTTGGTCCACCATGGCGCGTCGGGGTCAGCCGCGGAGAGTTTGTCGAAGCCCTGTGTGTCGAGCGGTCCCTGGCAGCGCAGGTCCTTCGGAGATGCCTTGTACTTGCGCAGGTAGGTGGGCTGCGTGGCGAGGTTTGAGACCAGGTCTGCGCCGGCCGAGTGGCCAAGGGCAGCGATCCTCGACGGGTCACCGCCCTTGGAAGCGATGTTCTTCTTGATCCAGGCGATAGCGGCGGCGCCGTCCTCGTAGTGGGTCGGCCAGCGCCAAGGGTTCGGCTGTGAGATGTCGGTGAGCCGGTAGTTGATGCTCACCAGCGCCCAGCCCTGGGAATTGAAGTGGGCCGCCTTGACCGGCATCGCGTTGGTGTACTTGTCGCCGGTCCGGTAGGCGCCCCCGTGCACCCAAACCACGACCGGAGGTTTCTTGCCCTTTCGACAGGACCTGGCGGGCATGTAGAGGTCGAGGCTCGTGAGGTTGCGATCGACCCCGGGGACGGTTTTGTAGACAAACGTGGATGGCTTGGCCGGGGCGCAGGTCGCCGCCTGGCTGGCGGGGCTCAAGCCAAGAACGAGCGCGCAGGCTGACGGGATGATGAGGGCAACCCGATTCATGCCCGAAACAACGCCTACGGTGAGCAAGAGTTTCGCTTTTGCAGGTTCGAAACCGCCGCGCCCATCAGGGCCGGTTTGGTTGAGTCCGGGTCCCAAGGCCCGGGATTCCGGAGGCTGAGAGGCACGGGCGGTCGCGTACCTCAGCGGGGGAGCACTCGCTCCGGGCGCGGCGCCGCTAGTTCTGGGTGCCGCCGATGCCCAGGCGGGCGTCGGTGTAGCTGGGCGGGTTCTCGACGATCTGCGAGAAGCGCACCACGGTGACGATGTCGTCCATGGTCACCGTGCGCCCGTAGATCTGCTCGAGGAAGTGGATCAGCTCGTCGTGGCGCCGGAACTCGGGGTTGTCGTGCTCGATGTCCCGCGGCGAGAGGTCGCGGACCCGCTTGACGTCGACCTGGTCGATCACCGCCTCGAAGATCTTCTCCCGCGGGGAGAACTGGTAGCCGATAGTCACCAGCACCGCCTGGTTCTTGCGGTACTTGTGGGTCTTGTCGCCGAGGCGGATCGTCGCGCTCTTGCGCCCGCGGCGCAGCTGGTCGGCGAAGATCGTCGAGTAGAAGTTGAGGACCTGCACCGGCGGGAGCCTATACGCCGCCGATCAGTAGATGTAGCCGGCGAGGGCGTCGGTGTCGAGGATCGTGACCCGCCCGCGCCCCTGCTTCGTCACCCCGGCCCGGGCCAGCGTGGTCAGGAAGCGGCTGGCCGACTCGCGCGAGCAGCCGGCCAGCTGCGCGATGTCGGCCTGGTTTATCCGCAGCTCGACCGGCCCGTCGCCGGCGCCCTCGGCCCGGGCCTGGGCGACGAGGTCGCTGAGGACGATCGCCACGCGGCTCTGGACGGTCTGGAAGGACTGGCGCATCAGCCGCTCGTTGGCGATCCGCATACGGCGCCCGAGCGAGATCACGAGCTTGCTGGCGATCTCGGCGTGCTCGGCCATCAGCCGCCGCATGTCGCGCCCGGGGATGGCGACGACCTCGAGCTCGTCGATCGTCTCGACGGTCGCCGAGCGCACCTCGTCGTCGAACATGGCCAGCTCGCCGAAGGTGTCTCCGGGGCCGAAGTGGGTGAGGGTGATCGTGCGCCCGTCGGGGTGCTCGCGGATTGCGCGGGCGTGGCCGGAGCGCACGATGTAGCAGGTGTTGCTGGCGTCGCCCTCGCGGAAGAGGACCTGCCCCTTGGGGAAGCGCCGGGTCAGCACCACCTCGGAGACCCGGCGCAGGTCATCCTCGCCCAGGGTCTCGAAGACCGGCACCTTCTGGAGCAGCGTGTACGTCTCTTCGCTCACTACGTAGAGGCTAGGGAGCCGCGAAGAGCCGGGGATCGTTGGTGATCACCCCGGTTACCCCCATCTCCTCAAGGCGGGCGATGCGGCGGGCGTCGTCGACCGTCCAGACGTAGATCTCGCCGCCGGCGCCCCTGACGGCGTCGACCAGCCGCTGCGTTACGAACGCCCAGTGGCACATCAGGGCGTCGATCCGGCCGCGGCGGACGTCGCGCGCGGCGATCGCCGGCAGCCGCCAGCGGTACCAGGCCACCAGCCCGTAGGCCGGCCAGCGCTTGAGGGGGTGGGAGGTCGGGTCGCGGCGCACGCGCGGGAAGGAGCGCCCGACGGTTATCTCCGGGGCGATCTCGCGCAGCAGGTCGATGCTCGAGGGCTCCATCGTGGAGACCAGGGAGCGGGCGGCCAGGCCGTGGCGGTGGAGCGCCTCGACGACCTCGGCCTCGTAGCCGGGGAGCTTGAGGTCGACGTCGAGGCGCAGGTCGGCGTAGCGGGGCTCGGCCAGGTGGGCGAGCCCCTCCTCGAGGGTGAGCGGGCGCCGGTGGGAGGCGTCGAGGTAGTCGTGGGCGAGGATCAGGCCGCCGCTGCCGTCCAGGCGCCGGGGCAGCACGTCGAACTCGATCATGTCCACGCCGGCCGCCAGTGCCGCCTCGAAGGAGGCCTCGGTGTTGCCGGGGGCGATGTGGTGGGCGCCCTTGTGGCCGATCCGCAGCGGGCGCCCGGCCGCATCGGGACGGTGCTTCAGTGCTGGCATCCCGGGCACCAGAAGGTCGGCCGGTTGTCGTCGCCCTGTCCCCTCACGAGGATCCTTTCGCCGCAGCGCCGGCAACGCCTGCGGGCCCGGCCGTAGGCGCGCTCGTCGCGGGCCTGCATGCCCAGGCGCGCGGTCTCCTGCATCCGCGGGCGCGTGGCCCGCAGGATGGCCAGCACCTCCTCGTCGGAGACCTCGCCGGCCGGGCGCCACGGGTCGACCTGCGCCTCCCAGCAGCCCTCGCACTTCCAGATGTTCCCGATTCCGGCCACGGTGCGCTGGTCGAGCAGGGCGTCGCCGATCGTGCGGGTCGGGTCGTCCTCGCGCAGGCGGCGCAGGGCGAGCTGCTCGTCGAAGGGCTCGGCGAGGATGTCGGGCCCCAGGCCGGCGATCCGCCGGTCGCCGCGGGCCCGCGCCGCGGTCATCAGCTCGAGCACCGGGCCGTCGAACTCGGCGACCTCATGGCCGCCGGCACGGAGCACCAGCCAAGCCCGGTGCGGGGCGCGGCGGTGGCGCTCGCCCTCCGGGCGGGTCGACCAGGCGCCGGTCATCCGCAGGTGGGAATGGATCACCAGCTCGCCCTCGAAGCGCAGGAAGAGGTGCTTGCCGTAGGCGTCGACCGAGGTCACCTCGCGCCCGGCCAGGCGCTCGGGCCAGCGGTC